>CAJVYQ010000003.1 GCA_913009825.1 uncultured Deferribacteres bacterium | reverse complement strand
CTTCTCGCAAGGATACTCCCGCATCAGGGGGGGATGCCTGCCGGCGTCATCACGGCCATGATCGGGGCGCCCGTTTTTATCTATCTGCTGAAACGGTCTAAAACATGATGGCTTCGTAAAAAGCTCAATTTCTGCGTTGCGCTTCATTCCGAGTTCATTCGACGTACAAAAAGTACGCCTCATTCCTCGAAATTCGCGCGCCTTGAACTTGAACTTTTTACTTTGCCATTGAAATTTCAATATGTTAACATGCGAATGGAATATGAATGCAGCCATAAATATAAATGGATTGTCCCACGCATACCGTGATACCTCGGTTCTCGATTCGGTTTCATTTTCGGTTTTACGCGGGAATTGTTTTATCATCATAGGGCCGAACGGGTCGGGCAAGACGACGTTGATGCGGGTGGTAGCGGGTCTGCAACGTCCATCGCAGGGCGAGGTGAGTGTGCTTGGCGAAGACCCAAGGAAAAACCCATCGATCTACAAATCAATGGCTCTGGTGCCAGAGGACGAGGCAATCTACGAGCGCCTCACGGCCCGCGAGTTCATCACGCTCGCAGCCCGACTGGCGAAGGTCGCCGATCCTGATGCAAGTACCCAGCGGGTTCTGGAGACCGTCGATCTGGTCGACTCGGCCCACCGCCGGCTTGGTGGGTTTTCGAAAGGAATGAGGCAAAGAGCCAAAGTGGCGGCAGCTTTGGTCGCCGATCCTGAGGTCCTGCTTCTCGACGAACCTCTCAATGGCGCGGACCCGGTGCAGCGGGCTGCCCTCATCAAGCTGTTCAACCAGCTCGGCGATGCCGGGAAGTGTGTGCTCGTGTCGAGCCATGTGCTCGACGAGGTCGCGAGGCTCGGCTCGCGGGTCCTGGTGATTGCTCAGGGTCGCCTGGCCGCAGCCGGTGACTATCACGCGTTGCGCGACCAGATGGACGACCGACCCCACCGGATTCTCGTCACCGCCGACGAACCCCGCCGCCTCGCGGCGGTGCTCATCGAGCGTGCCGTCATCGACGGGGCCCATGTCACCGACGACTCCGTCGAGTTCAACACCTCCGATGTCGACGGCTTCGGCCGCCAGATCGCTCCGGTCGCTCGCGAGCTCGGCATCCGCCTGCGCGGAGTCAACCCGGTCGACGACGATCTCGAGTCGGTGTTTCGTTATCTCGTGGAGGGCCGATGAGCGGAGCCGTCGCACCATTGCGGGCGATCGCCGTCACCTATCGGGTGATCCTGCGCCAACTGGTGACCACCGGGCGGGTGATCGCACTCGGCCTCATCGGCGTGGCCGTCGCGGTGGTCGGTTGGGCGGTCGGACGGTCGAACGAGCCATTCGAGTTCATCCGTCTCGAGAACGCGGTCGGAGTCGTGTCCCTGGTCGCATTCACGATCGTCGTGCCGGTGGTGGCGTTGGTCTTCGCCGCGGCCTCGCTCGGCGATACGCGTGAGGACGGCACGCTCGTCTACCTGTGGTTGCGGCCGATGCGACGATGGACTGTGGTCGTGGGCGCGTGGTTGGCCGCCCTGACCGTCAGCGTGCCGCTCACGGTCATTCCGGTGGCTGTCACCGCCGTACTTCTCGACGTCGGCGGCGAACTGGTGTGGGCCACGGTCATCGCGTCCGTCGTGGGAGTCATCGCCTACAGCGCCCTGTTCGTGCTTCTCGGGCTGCTCGTGAAGAACGCGATCGTGTGGGGGCTCGCATACATCATCATGTGGGAAGGGGTCGTCGCCGCGTTCGGAAGCTCGGCCGCGAAGGTGGCGATCCGGGGCTACACGAGTTCGATCCTGACCGCTCGCACCGGTGTTGAGCTCCAACTGGGCGATGTCTCCCAGGCGGTCGGGATCGTAGTGCCGGTCGTCATCGCGGTCGTGGCGTTGGCCCTGGCCGCGATACGGCTCGACCGGCTCGAGGTGGCCTGACGCCTTCAGGTGCCGGTGAAGGTGGCGGTGCCCGGCCCATCGGCCATGAAGCTCGACACGCCGGTCCTCTTGTCGTCTGTCGTGAATGACTCGGCGAAGCCGTCGGCTTCGATCTCCGCCGCCGCGTCGAGAGGGAGGTGGTAGCCGGCGAGCATGACCCGCTTCGCAATGCGCAGCGACGCCGGCCCCACGGCGTAGGTCGCCGCCAGTTCGAGAGCGGCGTCCTGGACGGCCTCAGGTTGGTGAATCGAGGAGATCAGACCGGCGGCGAGGGCTTCCTCGGCGTTCAGGTTGCGACCCGAGTAGACGAGTTCTTTGGCGAGCGTGATGCCGATGAGGCGGCTGAGGCGTTGGGTGCCACCGCCGCCCGGGATGATGCCGAGGAGGATCTCGGGCAGTCCGAGCCGGGAATCGGTGGAGGCGATCCGGAAGTCGGTGGCGAGGGCGAGCTCGAGGCCACCGCCGAGGGCGAACCCGTTGATGGCGGAGATCGTCACCTGCGAAAGGTTCTCGAGGGCGAGGGCCGCCGCGTTGAAACGGTGTGAGAACTCCAGGGCGTCGGCGTGATCGAAGTCGGGGAACGCGGTGATGTCGGCACCGGCGGCGAAGTTGTGTTCGCCACCGGTGAGGACCACGGCACGAACGCCGGTGTCGGAATCCAGTTCTTCGCAGATGGCCAGTATGTCGATCAGCATCTCGGTGTTGATGGCGTTGACCTTCGGCCGGTCGAACCGGATCGTGGCCACCCCCGGAGTCGTCGTGCGGTCGAACTGTACGAAGTCACCCATGGCCGGGCACGCTATCGGTTCACTTCACGGCACCCGCTTCCGCGGCGGGCCCGTCGGAATGCGAGACTGGGCGGGCGAGGATCATATGACGAGGCTCACATGACACAACTGACCGTGCTCACCACCGAGCGGGAAACATCGATCGATGCGACTCTGGGAGACGGGAGAATCCTGGTCACGCCGGGCGACCTCGCGGCCACGCTCGGATGGGAACTCGCTGCCGAGGGACTGTGCCGCGGGGAGGTCTGCATTCCCGTGCGGAAGGAATCGGGCGTGCGCCACGGCGATCACGTTGATCTCGTGGCCGCGGCGGCGCTGCTCGGTTCGACCGCCCTCGTCGACGAGACCGGAGCAGTCGCGGCCGTCAGTGTGCGCGCCCCGGATCGGCGGGGAGCGTTGAAGGGTCGCAAGGCCGCCGATTTCACGCTGCCTGATCTCGACGGCCACCGCCATTCGCTCGAGGAGTTCAAGGACCGAAAGCGGCTGCTCGTGGCCTTCGCCAGTTGGTGAGGTTGCCGCTACGACCTGCCCGGGTGGCAGGCGCTGAACGATGAACTCGCCGACGACGGCTTCATGGTCATCGCGGTCGCCCTCGACGAGACGGCCGACGATGTCCGCGAGTTCGCGGCAGGAATCACCTTCCCGGTCCTGCTCGATCGGGATCATGTCCTGGCCGAACTCTATGCGGTGAGTAATGTCCCCACGGTCGTCTGGATCGATGGCGACGGCACGATTGCCCGCCCCAACTCCGCTGAGGTCGGCACGGACATGTTCGTGGACTTCACGGGGGTGCGGCCAGATGAGCACATGGACCAGGTCCGGGCCTGGGTTCGCGACGGGCTGGTTCCCGCCGACGCCGATTTCGACGTACCCGACCTCGACCACCACGAGGTGGAAGCCCGGCTCGCCTTTCGAATCGCCGCTCATCTGCGCCGCGAAGGATCCGCCGACCGTGCCGCCGAGTGGTTTTCTCGCGCGGCATCTCTCGCGCCGATGGACTTCACGGTCCGGCGGGCGGCCATGCCCCTCCAGGACGTGGACCCGTTCGGAGAGGCGTTCTTCGAACTGTTCGGCGAATGGCGGGCCGCCGGGAGTCCCTACCACGGCGTGCCGCGAGGCTAAAGGAGGATTTTGGGAAGTTATTGAAGGAAGTGAGCACATTGCGTAATATAATTTGTGGTAGTAATTTTTAACTTGTCGAATTTAAAAAACAAAAAGGAGAGAATGATGTTCGACGTACAAACTTATGTGGAAAGAAGGAATCGCTTGAAAAAAAAGTTGGGTTCCGGTGTTGTTCTCCTGTTGGGCAATGAAGAGAGTCCCATGAATTATCCCGATAATCCGTTTCATTTTCGTCAGGATAGCTCTTTTCTCTATTTTTTCGGCCTGGATCAGCCGGGGCTTGCCGGAATAATCGATATCGATCAGGACCGGGAAACTGTTTTTGGCTACGACTTTGGCGTGGATGATATTGTCTGGATGGGACCGCAGCCGACACTGGCAAACAGAACCGAAGGTGCGGGCGTGGAATTTGCCGAACCATTGGAAGGATTGGAAAAACGAATAGGAGAAGTAATTTGCCGGGGCAGAAAAGTGCATTATCTGCCCCAGTACAGGGGCGATAACTTTGGGAAAATAGAAAAATTTACCGGGATTGCTTACAATTATGTCAACGCTTACGCCTCTGTACCTCTGATAAAAGCGGTGGTGGAGCAAAGGTTGATCAAATCGGAAGCAGAAGTAGTGGAAATTGAGAAGGCGTTGGACATCAGTTATGAAATGTATCAACTTGTGCTGAAACTGGCCAAACCGGGAATTTATGAAAAGGAAATTGCCGGTGCAATGGAAGGGTTGGTGCTTGCCAGGGGAAGCGCGATTTCGTTTCCTATCATTCTTTCTATTCACGGCGAGGTACTGCACGGCCATTCACACGAAAATCTGATGAATGAAGGCGATATTTTTATCTGTGATTCGGGTGCCGAGTCCCCACTGCATTACGCCAGCGATATTACCCGTACATTTCCGGTGGGGGAAAAATTCACAGAGGTTCAAAAAGATGTTTACAATGTGGTTTTACAGGCCCACGACGAGGCCATAACCATGATGAAACCGGGCATCTCCTTTAAAGAAGTTCATCTTCATGCGGCAAAAGTAATTGCAGCAGGGATGAAAAATCTTGGTTTTATGAAAGGGAACTCTGATGACGCCATTGCCGCCGGCGCCCATGCCTTGTTTTTCCCGCATGGGTTGGGCCATGCAATGGGTCTGGATGTACATGATATGGAAGGTCTGGGTGAATATTATGTCGGCTATAACGACAAAGTGAAGCGCAGCGATCAATTCGGATTGGCCTATTTGCGTTTTGCCAAAAAACTGGAGCCGGGACATGTGATGACCATTGAACCGGGCATCTATTTTATGCCGGAATTGGTGCAGCAATGGAAATCGCAAGACAAACACACTGATTTCATCAACTACGATAAAGTGGAAGCCGCCCTTGGTTTCGGCGGTATTCGCATCGAAGACGATGTGTTGGTGACCGAAACCGGGCACAAGGTTTTGGGAGAACCGATTCCAAAAACCGTGGAGGAGATTGAGTCGATTAAAAACTAATTTATCAGGCAGACATAATTTACTGGCGGAATAAAAGAAAAAGGAGCCGGGTATGAACATTTATATAATCATTATTCTCATCTATCTGGTTGGGTTGACGGTGATGAATTTTTGGAAATCGCGGAAAGTAAAAAACCAGGACGATATGATGCTGGCCGGGCGTAAAATTTCCATGACGA
The DNA here is from genome assembly GCA_913009825.1 of uncultured Deferribacteres bacterium. Lineage (GTDB taxonomy): Bacteria > Zhuqueibacterota > JdFR-76 > JdFR-76 > DREG01 > DREG01. Next base: position 142,252 of record CAJVYQ010000003.1, on the reverse strand, counting down.
AAATGGTATTTACGTTGATTTGCACCTGGATTGGCAGCGGCACTTTCATTGCCGGAGCGGAATTTGCCGCCAAAGCCGGTTGGAGCGCGCTTTGGCTGCCCATGGGCGCGTGGATCGGCATTATAAGCATCTACTTTCTCGCCGCTAAAATCAGAACATTCGGGCAGTATACGGTGGGCGATATTCTGGAAGTGCGCTACGGACCGGTGGCTCGTATTGTCGGCGCAATTGCTATTATTATCAGTTTCACGGTGATTGTCAGCTACCAGTTCAAAGCGGGCGGCTATATTTTAAATACCATTTCCGACGGCGCGATCTCTGTAAATCAGGGTATGTTCATGGCCTTCTTGTTTGTGACTATTTTCACAGCAATTGGCGGGATGATTGCGGTAGCCAACACTGATTTACCCAACGGCATCATCATCTTAATTTCAACCATTATTTCCACGCCTTTGGTTATGATAGCAGCAGGCGGCTGGTCTGCCGTTGCGGCTACATTGCCGGCTTCTCATTTTCAGGTGTTCAGTCCCGAATTTGGCGGAAATCCCTACCTCAAAATCCCCGGTATTGGTTTGTCCACGCTCTTACTACTTCTGGGTGTGCAAAGCATGTATCAGAAATTTTACAGCGCCAAGACACCCGGAGAAGCAAGAAAAGCCGCAGGATTTTGGGTTGTAGGGACAATAGTCATCGAAACCGTTGTGATTGTGATGGCTGTTTATGCAACATCGTATTTCTGGGATAAAATCCAAATTGGAGAGATAGATCCGGCTGCCGTGGTTCTTCAGGCGGCAAAACAGATGATCCCGCTGCCCATTGGCGTTCTGCTTTTGGGCGCAGCAACGGCAGTTGTAGTTTCAACCGGCATGAATTATTTGCTCTCTCCGACTACCACGCTCATGCATGATATTTACCAGCGTTTTATGAGAAAAAACACCCAAAAAGCCGATTCGGAGAAACAGTTGGTTCTGCTACAAAAATTGTTGATCATCATTGTCGGCTCTTTTGCTTTTCTGATGGCCTGGAAAATGGTTTCTGTTTTGGAAAGCGCTTATTTTGCTTACACTATTTATGGTGTAGCCATCACGCCGCCGCTTTTAGCCGCACTGGTTTCTAAAAAAGTTACTAAAGCGGCGGGTTTGGTTTCCATCATTTCGGCAACTTCGCTGACCCTGTTTTTAAAAATTGCCGGTTATGTCTGGCCGTCGATTATGGTGCCGGTTGGTAATCCAAATGGTGATCCGTTCGGTATTCCAATTATCTATCCGGCAATCATCGTCGCTCTGCTCAGTTTGATTCTCGTAACGCCATTTACGACACCCCCGACGCAGGAAGTGCTGGAAAGGTTTTTCCCGGAGAAAAAATAATATAGTTTTCGGTACAAAGTGTAACTCCGTCCCGGGCATTGGACAATTTCGCTGTGAATATAGCGAGTTATGTTTAACTTCTCTGCTAATTAGTGTCTGACCGAAAACTCTGAAAAACAGTAAAAAACGTCATTCCTGCGAAAGCAGCCTGCCCGCCGCAGGCAGGGAATCTAAAGAAAACAATATGTTATGGATTCCAGCTTGCGCGGGAATGACAGAAAAAGGATGTTTTCGTTCAGCCACTAATCAGCAAAAAAAATTCGTGTTTTTTTATATCTTTTGTGGGCAAAGTTGAATTATTTCTATTCATATCTCCATGAGAGGTTCAAAATGAAAAAGTGTGCACGCAATCTTGTTAGGTCCATATTTTTGATCTTTATATGGGCTGTTCCTCTTTTATCTCAACCGGCGAAAACAGAAGACCCCGCCATTCTCACCGTCGACCGCATATTTGCCGCCAACGAATTTTCCCCGGAACGGTTCGGACCGGCGCGCTGGATCGATGACGGAAAAGGATACACTACGCTGGAAAAATCGGCCGGTATTACGAGAGGTAGGGATATTGTGTATTGTGAAACAAAATCAGGCAGAAGAAAGATTCTGGTTCCGGTGAAAAATATTTTTCTTCCACGCCGAATAGTTACCAGCAAACATTGAAATTATTCCTGTTTTAAATTTCTCTTTTGTGTAATTTGTACGGAAACTTACCCGAGGCGAACAGAATGGAACTTTCTATCATCATTCCTGCCTACAACGAGGCGAATAAAATTGGTAAAGATGTTGCGGCTGCCAATGATTTTTTGACCGAACAGCGGATTACGGGCGAAATAATTATTGTGGACGACGGCAGTGAAGACGGCACGGCTGCTGCCGCAGGAGCGGTTCAGACCGACAAAAAGATCCGGGTTAACATTTTATCGCTTAACCGGCATCGCGGCAAAGGATTTGCCGTCCGCAGCGGTGTAATGCAGGCAGAAGGAAAGTTTATCCTGTTTGCCGACAGCGGACTATGTATACCGTATCAATTCGCCATAACCGGACTTGATATGATTAAACGGGGAGAATGCCACATCGCCCACGGTTCGAGAAAACTGCCGGAAAGCACTATCCGCAATCCGCAGACTTTTTCCCGGCGAGTTTCCGCCGGATTCTTTCGCTGGTTAATGGTGCATTGGATAAAAATTACCGCCGATCTGACGGACACGCAGTGCGGTTTTAAAATTTACCGCGGCGATATTGCCGGAGAGCTGTACAAGAAATGCGAAAGCGATGGGTTCTTGTTTGACGTTGAAATCATTTTGCGGGCGCTGCGCAGCGGTTACCGAATCAAAGAGTTTCCCATCCAATGGACCGCCGACCGCGACAGCCGGTTATCGCTGACAAAAAGCCCCTGGGGAATGATGAAGGAGTTGATGCGCATCAAACGGAAGTTGAAGTAGATAACTGTTTTTGGAGATGAAACTATTTTTCGCCGAATTGCAGCCTGATACGAACAATTTCCGGCCGGTTTCCAAGTCGCACCGGCGGGCCCCACGTACCCACGCCGCAGCTAATGTAATAATGTGTGTTGCCTTTTTTAAGATAACCCCAGCTTTTTTCATACACCCGGTTTGTAATCAGGTTGAATGGGAAGAACTGTCCGTGGTGCGTGTGACCGGAGAGCTGTAAATCCACGCCGTTTTCCTGCGCTTCTTCCAGATGAAACGGCTGATGATCCAGCAGGATACTCGGATATTTCTGATCGATCCCCTGCATTAAATTGGCAAGCTTTTCCCGCTTACCGCCAAATCGCTTTCCCGTCGGATCGTCCCGGCCGATCAGGTAGAACGAATTGGCGACGAAAGCCGCAGAATCGCGCAGCACCGTAATATGCGCCTGCTGTAAATAACCGATGGCTCTGTCGATACCGCTGTAATATTCATGGTTGCCCGGAACGGCATAAACACCATATTTACTTTTGAACCGCGCCAAAATGCCGGCCGTGTTTTTTTCTATGAGCGTGGTGATATCCTCGTCGAAAATGTCTCCCGGTAACAGGATGACGTCCGGCTGCAGAGCATTGATGCCGGCAACAATTTTTTCCAACCGTGAATTATGAATGATGTTGCCCAGGTGAAAGTCGGAAGCAATAACTATATTTAATTCCGGCAGCCAATCGACTCGTTTGTCAATTTGCAGCGCTAAATTTCGAATGCGCACTTGACGGGCATTCCAGGCGCCGGCAGCCGTCAAAATGAAGCTGAAACTGATTACCAGCCAAAACAGTACCGGCTTTATTCTGCTTTCCGGTTTTAGCCAGGCCTGCGGATAGAAATGGAGAAAATGATTCCCCAGACGTAGAAAATCGATGCACAGGATCAAAAAGAAAGCAAAAACCATCACCGCCAAGTAGTAAGCACCAATGTGGATAAAAAATTCGCTCAACGTTCTATTCACCGTTCTCTCCATTATTCTGCCGACAGGGTAGGATAGAATCAGTAAGAGGGATAAAACCACGAAAAGTGTTCGGTAGATACCTGCTCCGGGCAGAGCGATGAGTCCACGGGAGAGAATGTACCAATTAAAGAAAGAATAGATGGTGAGAACAATGGCAAAAAAAATAATAAATCCTGATTGTTTCATAACCTGAGCTTTTTTATTGTCCAATTTGAGCCGTTCATTTTCCGGCCGGTTTTCTACCGGGGCCTGCGTTCAAAAACCGGCAGGCGCGGAACAGATGTGCTTCAACCGTTTGAATTACGAATCCTTTTATTTAATTGCAATTTCATGTAACGCCGTGTTTATAAATGCTTTGTGTCTTTCCTGCCCGATGCAGGCGGAGTGCCTTTGTAGTGGATGAATTTTTCAGGCTGGAGAAAGTTATCGCAATGCGGCAAAAATATCGCCTCTGCCCGGATGCAAGCTGCTTTTAGCTACAAAATGAGATGCCGCAGAATTTTTTTTGTGGCCTTCGATCACATATTCATTTTTTGTAACTACTTATATTGCCCGTGAAAGACTCAAAAAAACACGAAAAAAATTAGATAAAACCTTTTGAGTGTTTCTTGTGTTTCGTGGGCCGAACCTGGTTGTGCAGGTTTAGCGTTCTGAATGCTGCACTCCCATCCCTCTCACCGCTTCAGTCAATTCCTGCCAATCCGAAGTCACTTTTCGCAACCGGCTCTTCGTATCGATTTTTGCAAAAGGATTGTTTTTTACCATTTCAATCAATTTGTCACATTCGCTGCTGCCTTTTTCATTTTGCATTTGCCGGTATTTTTGGCGCAATTTCTTTACGGTTTCCAATATTCTAACGTTCAGATCGTCCTGTAAAAACATACCCGGATAGGGATTAAAATTTTGGGGCAGCAAACCGGGCAGGTGTTTGTGATCGTCCAGCTTTTTCTTTTCGTACAGGAACCGCTTCACATCTTCGCGCAGGTTTTTCCATTCCGGCCGGTGTGCCGGCGGCGGCAGATGTTTCACCGACAGCTCATTATCCAGATAAAATTGAATGCCGGCAATTCTGAGATTGATGAGAAAATCGATATCTTCTCCCCTGGTGATGTTGGGATCGAAAGGTACCCGCATCAGCGTGTCCAGATCACTAACCATGTTGCCGCCAAAAACGAAGGGTGTTATTTTTAATCTGGGCGGCTTGCCGATGATCTCGTCAAAGGCGCGGTTCATACCGCCGATCTTATCCCATTGCGGCATGGCCCAACCGGGTGATGTTTTGTTCTCTATTTTATAACTGTCCGGCTGTAAGTAATATCCGGCAACAGCATGAACCGTTTGATCCTGCCATTTTTTACCGACAAAGTGGCTGGCTTTGTCCAGAAAATCGGGATCGGTGAATAGTTCGTCATCATCGATGAAGATGGTCAACCGGCTGTTGTTCAAAATACCGGCCAGTGAACAGATGTTGCGCACAGCAGCATAATTGTCAAGATTCAGCAAACTTAGGGCGTCTCCGGAGATTCCGTTTTTTTGTAATCGATCCCTTAGTTTATGCAGTTTTTCCGGATCGAGGAGGGCAAGGTCGTATTTTTCCCGGTACGGATGGATGATCCGGTTCACTTTTTCTATTACTGCGCTAACAATTTTATCCGCATTGGGCACGGCAATAATCACAACCGAAAAATCCTGATTTTTCAAAACGGCCAGACTGTCGAAAAAAACGGCCAGTGTTCCGTCCGAGTTCAATGGGGTGGGATGATCGAAAACCATCTCCTCATTCAGATAATTTTGTTCGGCTTCGGCGCCCCAGTAAGTCGGGACGACGATTGTTGGTTTATTCATAGTGTTAGGTTTCCCGTTTGCCTGCCTGATATGAGCGGTTGAATGGCATCAATTCCGGCAGATTATTTTGTCCATTTGTTTATTTCAATGATCAATTTCCGGATGGTTAAGTTGCTTTCATTTTTATGGTTATAACTTGTAAAATTTGCGAAAATAATTCAAGGTTTTTTGAAAGCAAACCGGTTCCCGGAAAAATATGCCGCAGCTTTTTCCGGTTAGATTATATTGTAAAAGTTTTTTGGTAAAATTTTCATTGATCTAAAAAACAGATATCGTGTCAACCTGCATTTTTAGTAAATTTGCTGTAAGTTAAGTTGGGTTATATCTGTTTCGGAACCTTGTTTCATTTCCTTGATTTCTATATCCGATTTATATATTTTAATATAAATGATTAAGTTCGGGTAGTCTTCCGCAGGTCACATTGAATAGACTGATCTGAACCTGCATATTGGAATATTGTATCGGGAGTAACCTGCGGGAATGTTTGAGAGTGACGAATGTTGGATATTTGCATTCTACCTTTGGTAAATAAATGGTTCGATTTTATAAATAGTGATGATCAGGTATGGAACGGCGAAAATTATTGATTACCGGTTGCGGTAGAAGCGGGACGCTGTATGCAACCGAACTCTGGCGCGCGCTGGGTTTGGACATCAGACATGAGCGGCCGGTGCCGCCCAATGGCGTGATGGGGAAGGATGGGATGGCATCCTGGTTTATGGCGGCAGACGACCCAAACCCTCCCTCCGGCCCCGGTCCGATTGGCTACGAATTTGATGTGACCATCCTCCAGATTCGGCATCCGTTAAAAGTAATTGCCAGCGTTGCACAATTTATTTTACGCGAAGGACAACATGCACCCGGTTTCATTGAGCGCAATATTCCTGAGACCAAATTAAATTTTGATGAATTGATTTATCTGGAACCAAAACAGCAATTGTTGCTCAGGGCTTCCCGTTATTGGTGCAATTGGAACAAACTGGCCGGGAAGAAAGCGGATCGACGCGTCCGGGTTGAAAATTTGGAAGCAGAGCTGCCAGAACTTTGCGAAATGGTGGGAATTGAATATTATCCTGCTTTTTTGCCTTCGATTGCAAAGAACATTAACGCGAGGTCTTATCATATTCAGGATGAACCGTGGATTATCAGTTGGCCGGAAATAAAAAATCTGGACGCAGCAATTTATGAAAAAATAAGGAATATGGCGGCTGATTATGGGTACGATGAATAATGATACTGCAATTATTGAAAATGTTTAGATAGCCACAAAAAACATGAAAATGATCTATTTTTTTGATAATCTTAACCAATGACAAAATAAAAATCCAAAACAGAGTTCACTATCAAAAAGAAAAGAAGTGATTATTATCTGAAATAAATGGAGAGAATAAAATATGAGCCAACTAACTTTACTGGAATATAAAGAAGAAGAGTTGATAAACTTAAAGGAAGCCAGTAAATATGCATCCCTATATACTAACCGTCAAGTTACAGTTTCCAATATATCATATTTAATTCAATATGGACGAATTATAAAATACGGAAATAATGGGAATCCTTTAGTAAATAAAAAAGAATTAAAAGAATATTATGATTCTTTCAATAAAGAAGAACAATGGAAAAAAATATTAGGTAAAGATCTTAATTGGCATCTATCTTTCGTAGAATGTAAAGAATCGGAAAGGACCAAACATGTCCATCGATTACATCCATACAAAGGAAAATTTATTCCACAATTAGTAGAGTACTTTCTTGATTCTCATATTGATGAATTTAAAAAAGAAGTTTTTTTCCATAAAGGTGATATTGTTTTAGATCCTTTTTGTGGAAGTGGAACGACGTTGGTTCAAGCAAATGAGTTAGGTATGCATGCAATTGGGATCGATGTTTCATCGTTCAATGCTCTGATTAGTAATGTAAAGATTGAGAAGCATAACATCCCGTTACTTGCTGAAAAAATTCGCAAATTAACCATAAAATTAAAAAACTTTCAGATAAATAGAAAAAATATTGAATTCGAAGAACATCTTTTATCTGAACTTTCAAAATTTAATTTGCAATACTTTCCATCCCCGGAATATAAAAGAAAAATCAGAAATAATGAGATAAATGAAAAGGAATACGGTGCAAAGAAAGAAAAAGAATTTTTAGAGATTTACAAAAAATTAATTAATAATTATCAGATCAAAATCAATCAAAACAAAGATGATACTTTTTTAAATAAATGGTTGTTAGCACCAGTAAGAAAAGAAATCGATATTTTATTTGGAGAACTTCAATCTATACATGATAAAGATATTAAAAAAGTAATAGCAATTATATTAAGTAGGACAGTTCGTTCTTGCAGAGCGACAACTCATGCCGATTTGGGGACATTAAAAAATCCAGTGACAACAACTTATTACTGCAAAAAACATGGAAAGATATGTAAACCAATATTTTCAATTTTAGGATGGTGGAAAAGATATAGTGTGGATACTTTAAACAGACTCTTAGAGTTTGATAAGCTTCGTACAAATACTATACAGATTTGTTTAGCAGGAGATGGTAAGACAATAAATATTGTGGAACAAGTTAAGACCAGAAATTCAAAATTTGCAGATTTGATTTCTGAAAAAGAGATTAGAGGAATTTTTTCAAGTCCTCCATACGTTGGACTCATTAATTATCATGAGCAACATGCTTATGCCTATGATATTTTCAGCTTCGAGAGAAAAGATAAATTGGAAATTGGTTCACTATCCAACGGGCAGGGTAAAGAGGCTAGAGAATCTTATGTTCAAGGTATTTCGGAAATTTTGATAAATTGTAAAAAGTACCTTCAGGATGATTATGATATTTTTTTAGTGGCAAATGATAAATATAATCTTTATCCCACAATAGCAAACTTGGCTGGGATGACAATAGTTAATCAATTTAAAAGACCTGTTTTAAATAGAGTTGAAAAAGACAGATCTGCCTATGCTGAGATAATTTTTCATCTGAAAGAGAAGAGAAATGACATATGAAATAAAAGAGGAAATTGCATTAGAAGTCATAAAAACGTTGGTGTCAAGATTTGAATCATTTCCCAAAGATGCTTCCCAAAATAGAAACGCTCCATTTCATGAAGCGTTCTTAAAAGCATTTGCAGACAAATTAGATGATAAGGTGTCTGATATTCCTTTTTTTTTCAGTTTAAGTAGTTGGTTGCATGGCTTAAACATAACATTAGGTCAATCTTTTTTTGAAAATGTAGCTCATATTATTTCCGGTGGGGAGAAAAGAGAATACACTTCTAAAAAACTTGGTAATTTACAGGTATCAAGAAATCAAAAGAATCAAATTAATCAAATAATTACTGACTTGAGTAATAATCTTAGAAGTGCAAATATCAATGAAGAAAATGATCTAATATTTTCGAATGAATCAAGCGCTGTAATGGTAAATGCTATCGACTTTTCTGCTGATGTTTTTTTTGAAGATGATGAAAAAATTGTTGCGGTTGAACTTAAAACCGTAAAACCAAACTCTGGTGAAATGAGGGGAGAAAAACAAAAAATACTTGAAGGTAAAACTGCTTTATATAATAAATATCATGGAAAAGATATTTATTTTTATATTGGTTTCCCTTTTGATCCGACAAATGATACTCCAACTGGTTACGACAACCAACGTTTTTTGAATTCTATCATCAATATGACTAAATTTTTTGATCCGAAAGAAACGTTAATAGCAAGCGAACTTTGGAATTTTTTGTCCAGTGAAGATAATACAATGGAAAATATCCTAAAAATTATAAACACGATATCTACTACTGAATTTTTGGAAAAATATAAATTTATAACTGATGAAAAAAATAGAAAAACACATGTTGGTCAATATAAAAATTTACTGTTAAATTGGAATCTATATTCAGAATTAAAATTAGTGGAAAACGATGTTAACATACAATCAATGATCAATAGCAATAAATTGAAGCGTATTTACAATCAAAAACCTTTTGATAGTAAAGGGAAATACAATAGAGAAAGATTCAATAAATTAAATAAATTATTGATTGTCTGAATTGAACTATCTTTCTGTTTTATAACCGAGTTTTTCTTCATCGAACAACGAAATGATAAAATTTCCTTTTTCGGAAACATTCTTTAAAAAAACTATGAGGTATTAAGCCATGAAAGCGATGGTATTAAACAAAATTGTTGATTTGAGAACAGAAAAAGAGCCTCTTGTATTAACAGAGTTACCAATCCCTGTTCCCGGAGAAAAAGAAGTGTTGCTCAAAGTGTCAACCTGTGGCGTTTGCCATACGGAATTAGATGAAATTGAGGGGCGAACGCCGCCTTCCATATTTCCGGTCGTTTTGGGGCATCAGGTGGTTGGCACGGTTGTGGAAATGGGCGAGAAAGCGAAGCAGTTCAAAACCGGCGACCGGGTTGGTGTCGCCTGGATTTTTTCCGCCTGTGGTAAATGTGAATTTTGTCTGCACGGTCAGGAAAATCTCTGCCCGGAATTTAAGGCGACGGGACAGGATGCCAACGGCGGTTATGCGGAATATATGACGGTACCGGAAGCGTTTGCTTACTCAATTCCGAAAATATTCAACAATTCTGAAGCAGCTCCGCTGTTATGTGCCGGTGCTATCGGCTACCGGTCTCTCCGTTTGGCCAATCCTGAAGATGGACAGAATTTAGGTCTTACCGGTTTTGGCGCGTCTGCTCATCTGGTGCTGATGATGGTGAAGCACAAATATCCCAATACGAAAATCTTTGTTTTTGCCAGAAGCGAAAAGGAACGGGAATTTGCCGGAGAGCTGGGCGCTGTCTGGGCCGGAGATACAGATGACACAGCACCAGAACAAATGAACGCCATTATCGACACGACGCCGGTTTGGAAGCCGGTTGTAGCTGCGCTGGCAAATCTCAAACCGGGCGGCAGACTGGTGATCAATGCCATTCGTAAAGAGGAGATCGATAAAGATTACCTGTTGAAACTTGACTATCCAAAACATCTCTGGCTGGAAAAAGAGATAAAAAGCGTGGCTAATGTGGCAAGAAAAGATGTACGGGAATTTTTAGAAATCGCGGCCGAAATACCGATCAAACCGGAATATCAGGAATATCCGTTAGAGGAAGCGAACCGGGCGCTGATTGAATTGAAAGAAAGAAAAATCCGCGGTGCAAAAGTCCTGATTATCGGAGAATAAACTGTCATGCGGAAAGCAGTGTGCTGGTGAATAGTGCCCAAGACCCTAAGGGTTTGAGTAGTAGTACGGGAAATTTCAAAAAGTTACAAATTAAAATCCTTAGGATTTGAGCTTGAAGTTTCTTGAGGACGCTAACATAAAATGCTGAAAATGAAATGATTGGCTAATATGGATTTAAAAATATTGGGCTGGAATTCTTTTTTTGCTGAAAACTTTGTTGCATTCGAAGAAAACTGTTTGCACCCGGCCAGAATTTTTTTAATTCAGAAAGATACATATTGGTTATTCACGGAACGGGGCGAACTTAAAGCAAAGTTAGCAGGAAAAATTCACTATGAGGCAAAATCCAAAGGGGATTTCCCGGCAGTGGGGGATTGGGTTGCAATTTCAACCGGATCCGACAGCAGCCTTGCCGTCATCCAATCTATTCTGCCGCGGCTGAGCAGTTTTTCCCGCAAAGCAGCCGGCGGGAGAAAACGGAAATCCGGCGGTGCCGTTGCAGAACAGGTTATCGCCGCCAATATCGATACAATTTTTGTTGTAGCAGGGCTCGACTGGGATTTTAATTTGCGCCGGCTAGAAAGATATTTGACACTAATTTACAACAGTGGTGCAGATCCTGTAATTGTCCTGAATAAAGCCGATCTCTGCCCGGAATCTGATGAAAAAGTGACTCAGGTAGAGTCCGTTGCTTTTGGTGTGCCAATTCATGTTGTCAGTGCAAAAACCGGTCAGGGCTTGGATGAATTTGCCGGCTATTTGCAGGGTGGAAAAACCGTTGCTTTAGTGGGTTCCTCCGGTGTGGGAAAATCTTCCATCATAAATGGCCTGCTTGGTGAAGAACGCCAGGAAGTGAAGCCTTTGAGAGGAAGCGTGGGGAAGGGAATCCACACCACAACCCGGCGTGAGCTGATCTTTGTCCCCACCGGCGGGATCATTATGGACAACCCGGGCATGAGGGAGATTCAGCTATGGGGAGGTGAAGAAGATTTGGAAGGCACATTCCGGGACATAGAAGAGATTGCTCTGCAGTGTCGCTTCAATGATTGCCGGCATGAGTCCGAACCGGACTGTGCTGTTTTAGCGGCCATCGAAAATAATGCACTGGATCCGGCCCGGTATAACAGTTATCTCAAATTGAAAAGGGAACTTTGGTACCTGGAGGAAAGAAAAAGAAAACCGGCCGGCAGAATAGAAAAAGAAAAATGGGAAAGATATTTCAAAAAATAAGTCTGTTTCCCCTTTTTATTGCTAATCAGATATTTTCAAAACGCCGCGCCAGAGTCCTGAATCAACAGTAGTAATCCGGTCTGTATCAAAATAGATAATTGATGCCGATAGTTGCCCGTATTCCGGAGTAATCTGTTCCCGAACCGATTTTTTTCGGAAATTTTGCGTACAGATAACCCAGGTTCAAATCAATTTCGAATGAAGATACCGGCGCAATTCTTAATCCGGTTTGCAAAAACAGATCCAAACCGGTTTGCGTAAAATGATTGATATTAACTTCCTTCAAGCGATTCCCCGTCTCGCATTTTCCTAAAAGCAAACCTGCTCCGTACAAAACGTAGGGAGTAACAATAAAATTGTCCACCAATTCATGTTCCAGGCCAAATTCAAGCGGGGAGATAACGAGTGTGGTTTTTGGCTCGGATGAATCGTACCGGTGCGCCCAATAACCCACTGATAAATGGACATTTACATTTCCCCACACAGCGCGGTCGTAATTGATACTCAAATACGGCAGTGAGTTGGCTGTGCCGTTAAAAACCGAGGCAGGTTTCTCATTAATGAGTAAGTTGGGTTGCCAGTGTCCAATGGTCAAACCAATTTTATTTTTTGAACCGTTTGTTTTGCTGTAACCGGGCCGGAAGAAAAGGCTGAGTGCCAAAATCGAAACAGACAGGATAACGGATATTTTTCTCGATAAAATCATAGCGGTTGGGGATCTCTTGTCATATTTAAGTTTCTCGTAACTATTAAGATATGCTCTCTAACTTTGAAGGAATCACGGTTCGACTAAGTTTATCCTGAGCTTGTTGAAGGGCTCAACTTTAACAGAAAGGCAATGCTGAGAACCTGGCCTGCTGCAGGAAAAAAGTGGCAGCGTAATTAAATTTAATCTATCGAGCAATCCTGAACAGGTACCCCTTGCCAATGAAAAGTAATTACGTTGAAACGTGTAAGAAGTTCCCACGGGATGCAAATATTTTACTCATTTTTGCCCGGTGTTGACGGTTGGAAACCGTATGCTTTCTGTTTGTTGTCGCCAAAAAGTTTGATTTCGCTAAATTGGTTTTCATATTTTTTCACGTTATCTGCCAATGCGTTTAAAAATGATTTTGCATGTTGCGGTGTCATAATGATGCGGGCGAAAACCTTTGCTTTGGGAACGCCGGGGAGCATTCTGGTAAAATCCATAACAAATTCCGCAGGTGAATGACTGATGAGAGCCAGGTTGGAATAGATCCCTTCCGCTTCTTTTTCACCCAATTCAACGTTGATTTGCTGTTGCTGCATATCCATTTTTTTCTCCAGTTTGTAAAATTTGTTTTAGCCGGTTGCTTTATTAAAAATAGTAATTCTCGCGGAGACTGTCAATAGAGCTTATGAAGAAAATTTTTAGACGAAGACAAAATAATGAAAAACCTGCCGGTACAGGAATTAAACACCGGTCCAAGCTTTAGAAAAATCCGGTTGTATCTTTTTTCTGTGGCTGAAGACAGGAAAGGAAAAAATAATTAATGCCCTGTTTGTAAAAATACGATCTGAAATGGTGAAATTTCCATCCCAAGTATCGTTTGCCGGAGCTTCAACTTGACATTCATCTCAATTTGTTCTAAATTGATGTAAAAATCAAATCAATTTTATGGAGTCCTCAGAAAAATGAAAAAGAAACTGTTTTTATTGGACGGTTCCTATTTGGTTTACCGCTCCTATTTTGCTTTTATTCGCCATCCTCTCATCAATTCAAAAGGAGAAAACACATCTGCGGCTTTCGGTTTTACCAATTCTTTGCACAAGGTGATCAAAACGGAAAAGCCGGATTATTTGGCTGTCATTTTTGATACGCCGGAACCTACTTTCCGCCACAAGCTTTACCCCGAATACAAAGCCACCCGGGAAAAAACACCGGAAGAGATGATCGAGCAACTACCGCGCATCCGTGAGGTGGTCGAAGCGTTCGGAATTCCCATCATCGAAATACCCGGGTACGAGGCGGATGATATCATGGCTACCCTGGCGGTGAGAGGTGAGAAACAAGGGTTTGAAACTTATCTGTTAACCGGAGACAAAGACCTGTTTCAGTTAGTTACATCGAATATTTTCATCTACAAACCGGGACGCTCCGGCGATGATGTGGAAATTGTGACCGCGGATTGGGTGCGGGAAAAATGGCAGGTCAATCCGAAACAAGTACGGGATGTGCTGGCGCTGGCCGGCGATTCCTCCGATAATATTCCCGGTGTGCCCAAAATCGGCAATGTGACGGCAAAAAAACTGGTCAATCGCTTCGGATCGTTCGAAAATCTGTTGGCCAATAAAGACCAGGTCGAACCGCTCCGGATAAAAGAGTCGTTACTGCAAAACATTGATGTCGCTAAACTTTCTTACGAGCTGGTAACCATCGACCGGAATGTTGCCGTGGATATCAGGTGGGATCAGATGAAACTGAAGGAACCGGATAAAAAACGATTGGCTGCCCTGTTTAAAGAACTGGAGTTCCGCTCTCTCAGCGAAGAATTTATGTCCAAAAAAGAAAAGATCGAACAGAATTACCAAACCATTTCTACGGAACCGGAATTGAAGCAATTTATACAAAAACTGTCCGGACGGAAATTTTTTATATTCGATCTGGAAACAACCAACCGGGATCCTCTTTTGGCCGAATTGGTGGGCTTGTCATTCTCCTGGCAGGAGGGCGAAGCCTTTTATATCCCCGTGAAAGAAACCGGCATCGGGAAAAGCAGGAAACCCGCTTCCCTGTTTGATAGTACCGAAAATGACGGCGCCTCCGGTTTCTCGCTGTCCATTGTCCTGCCTGTACTCAAAAAAATACTGGAAAATGAGGAACAGAAGAAATGCGGCCAGAACATCAAATACGATATGCTGGTGTTGAAGCGTTACGGAGTAGAAGTTAAAGGAGTCAGATTCGATACAATGGTGGCATCCTATCTGATCGATCCTTCCAATCCCCAGCACAATCTTGATCACCTTTGTCTGGAATATCTGAACTATGAAAAAATACCCACCAAAAAGCTGATCGGCACCGGTAAGAATCAGATCACCATGCGGGAGGTTCCCGTTGAAAAAGCAGGTTTTTACGCCTGCGAAGATGCCGATTTTACCATGCGGTTACAGAAAATTTTCGAACCCAAATTGAAAAGCGCCGGATTGTACGATCTGTTCCGCGAAGTGGAAATTCCTTTGATCGACGTGTTGAAACAGATGGAATGGAATGGTGTTTCATTAGACAAAGAACTGTTGAAAAATCTATCGGTTCAAATAACTGAGGATTTGATCCAACTTGAAAAAAGCATTTATCATGAAGCGGGACAGCAATTCAACATCAATTCAACACAGCAGCTCGGCACTATTTTATTTGATAAACTGCAACTGCCCGTTGCCCGAAAAACCAAGACCGGCTATTCTACCGATGTGACGGTGCTGGAAAAATTGTCAAAAATTCATCCGCTGCCGCAGCAGATTCTGAATTACCGGCAGTTGGCAAAGCTCAAATCAACTTATGTAGATGCGCTGATGACTTTGATCAATCCGTACACCGGCCGGCTGCACACTTCTTACAACCAGACCGTTGCCGCCACGGGACGTCTTTCAAGCAGCAATCCCAATTTGCAAAACATTCCCATCCGCACCGGGTTGGGGAAACAGATTCGTAAAGCATTCGTCGCCGGCAAACCGGACTGCCTGATCCTGGATGCGGATTATTCCCAGATCGAGCTGCGGATTATGGCGCACCTGTCGGGCGATGAAACGCTGCTGCAAACTTTTGTGCAGGACCTGGATGTGCACACTGCCACAGCGGCGCAAATTTTCGACATTCCATTGGACGAAGTGAACCGGGATCACCGGCGGAAAGCAAAGGAGATCAATTTTGGCATCATGTACGGCATGGGACGGTTCGGTCTCTCCAACCGGCTGGATATCTCTATCGCCGAAGCGGAAGTTTTCATTGATAATTATTTCGATAAATACCCGAAAGTCCGGGAATTTATCGATCGAACCATCGAGGATGTGCGCCAAAAAGGGTATGTAACCACGCTGATGAATCGCCGGCGTTATCTCCCGGAAATAAATTCGGAAAATCGCCGGGTGCGTGAATTTGCCGAGCGGACGGCCATCAATACCCCAATTCAGGGTACTGCCGCCGATTTGATCAAAGTAGCCATGATTAATATTCATGAAAAGTTGGTGGAAAAGAGATTGAAATCGATAATGACCATGCAGGTCCATGACGAACTGGTTTTTGAAGTGCCCCGGAACGAACTGGAGGAAATGCGGGAAGTGGTAACCGGAAATATGGAATCCGCACTGGAATTGAAGGTGCCCATCAAAATTGATATGGGAACGGGCAAGAATTGGCTGGAAGCACATTAGGGATACTGTAGTCTGATGAATTGTAAAATTTCACGCAAAGCCGCAAAGCTGCCAAGAAATAGGAAGTTCAGACCTCGTTAAATCAGGTATTTTATTGTTCATTAAGTTCTTGTTTACTAATAAATTGTGAGAAAATCCATGAATAATTGAACACCGCATGTTTGATTTTAAACTAAGAAACAAGTACTTACACAATATATAGTGCAAATTCATGATGATTTTTGTCCGGTTATTCAACCTAATATTTATCAAATTTAACGAGGTCTGAAGTTATGAAAATTATCCATTATCCTGACTTGATTTTGTTACCTGACTTTAAGTTCAATCAAGAACTTCAATAAATTCAAAACTTTGCACCTTAGCGTCTTTGCGAGATAAATGATTCAGTGAAGAGAAGGAATTGATGAAATGAATATGTGTTTGCGATTATCGGCTGTTTTTCTTTTGCTGATTTTCATGGTTGCCTGCAGTGAGAAAAATGACCCCAACAAAGATGAAGCCGCCGTAAAAAAAAATGGTGATGGAACTAAGCCGGGATTTTGAAAACGCGGATATCCGCTCCTTTGTCAACGAAGCAACGGATGATATGCGCTTCTTTTCATTGAATGGCAAATATCTGAACAAGGAACAGACCTATCAATTTTTGCAGCCCATGTTTGACAAATGGCAGAATCGCCATCTATCCGTAGATTCGCTGGAAATATTTGTCGACCGCCGCATCGCCTGGGCGCGGTATAAATCTGTGTTTTCATTTGTTTCAAGATTTGGCGCAACAGATATGAAAAATTTGAATACGGTTATTTTCCGCAAAAATTCCCGTGGTGAATGGAAATTGCATCATTTCCACATGTCGAGCGAATGATGAACGGAGGAAAATAAATTGAGTAACTCAAGCGAATGGAAGCCAAATGTAACAAATATCGAAAATGCTCACCAACGCATCGAACATCTGATTCATGAAACGCCGGTACTGACTTCACAAAGTTTAGATGATATTTCGGGCGTGCAACTCTTTTTTAAGTGTGAAAATTTCCAAAAGGCGGGTGCGTTCAAGTTCAGGGGCGCGACCAATGCGGTTTTGTCTTTATCGGAAAAAGATGCGCAAAAAGGTGTGCTGACTCATTCTTCAGGGAATCATGCTGCTGCGCTCTCGCTGGCGGCAAGAATGCGCAACATTGTAGCGCACATTGTTATGCCGCGCAATGCGCCGGCGGTAAAAAAAGCCGCAGTCCGGAGTTATGGCGGCCGGATTTACGAATGTGAACCGACACTGACAGCCCGGGAGACAACCGCCGCTGAAGTACAAGCAAAAACCGGCGCTATTCTGATTCATCCGTACAACAATGAAAATATAATTGCCGGGCAGGGGACCGCCGCGCTGGAATTGCTGCAAAAAGTGAGCGATTTGGACATGGTTTTGGCCCCGGTTGGCGGGGGAGGCCTGATTAGCGGCACGGCCGTTTGTGCCAAAAGCCTGAATCCGCAAATCAGAGTGTTTGGCTGCGAGCCGGAAAATGCGGATGATGCCTGCCGCTCTTTCCATGCCGGTAAAATTATTCCGGTGCAAAATCCCGATACCATTGCCGACGGCCTGCGAACTTCATTGGGTGAAAAAACCTTTCCGCTCATCCAGCGCTTCGTTGATGATATTCTGTTGGTCGCGGAAGAAGAAATTGTATTTGCCATGCGTTTAATTTGGGAACGGATGAAAATCATTGTCGAGCCGTCTGCGGCGGTTCCTTTTGCCGCTGTGCTGCGCAATGGTGATATGTTTCGCCATAAAAAAGTCGGCCTGATTTTGTCCGGCGGCAATGTGGATGTGGGGCATTTGCCGTTTTCGTAAGCAAATAGGACATTTTTTCTACTAAATCTTTGCATCTATGGTTAAACCCTGGATTAGTGTCTGTCCGAAGTTGTCATTCCCGTACGCTTTTAGCGGGAATCCATTACCGGCTTCAAATGAATTCCAGCTAAAAAATTACCGGAATGACAATATCACCAGACCTCGTTAAATTTGATAAATATTAGGTTGAATAACCGGATAAAAATCATCATGAATTTGCACTATATATTGCGTAAGTACTTGTTTTTTAGTTTAAAGTCAAACATGGAGTGTTCAATTATTCATGGATTTTCTCACAATTGACTAGTAAACAAGAACTTAATGAGCAATAAAACACCTGATTTAACGAGGTCTGAATATATTGTTTTCATTAGATTCCCTGCCTGCGGCGGGCAGGCTGCTTTCGCAGGAATGACAAGCAGATGCTATTTCATAGTTTTCGTTCAGGCACTAATTATTTGTTTTTTAGTTTAAAATCAAACATACAGCCACACCGCCCCGTGGTAAACCACGAGGCTAAAATTAGAAAGAACGCTAAAGCGTCCTGCTTTGTAAGCGTCCACCTCAGGCGGATCCTTTCTATTTTTAGTCCCGTAGTTTATTGCTGCGGAACAAGCTTTGTAAATCACAAGCATGTAAAAATCTAACCGGAAATTACTGAAAAATATTTGTAAATTATATTATTATTGTATAATCTTTATACCATCCTGGTGTAATTGAGGGAATTGGAACAATTTTATTAGGTATTTTAATATTGAAATATTTAGGAAAAGTAGAAGAAAAGAAAAAAATGGCGACAATTATAAAAAAGTTATTAAGATAAATACTTGTAACAGCAATATTAATAATATATTACGGCTAAGCATTGAATCAACTTTACCGCTTATAGTGAGCGGATTTTTTGAATTTAGCGGTGGTTGGAGAACGGCAATTTTCTTCGTTCAAGTTGGACGGCTGAGCTGCAGGTTATTCTTTCCGTCATACGCAAATTAATTTCAACGGAGTTGAATGAATCGCAAAGATTTACATAAGAAACTTTCAAATGTAACAAATGAATTGATACGGGAAAAAGGTTATATCAGCTTTGTAGATGTTTTTATAAAATTAGGATATCTTGATGTCAAAGATTATGAGCTTTGGCGAATGAAGAAAATTCCTTATCTTGAAAAGGTAATTAAAATCAATTTGGGCAAGATAAATTTTATTATGAAATCTATTCGCAAGAATAGTATAAATGGAAAACTTAAACAAAGCTGGACGGGATATAAATCCTGGGGAAAAGGGAATAAAATATTTTTACGTTTTTCGAAGTCTGGCGAAGAGAACATTGAAAAATTATATGCAACACAGTTTGTAAAACAGAAAGAATAGTATGAAACGAATAAATGCTAAACATGTTTCCGCATCGGAGGCCGGCGATTTTTGAAATGTTTTCAATGCCGGCTCAGGGAGATTATGCACGGAGTTCTTTTAACTAAAATTCGAGCCTAAATGGAATTTCAATCACGCAGCAGAGAAAATTTAGAAGAGATCGAGGAAAAACTGTTGGCTCCTTTTACTTGCAGAAGCAGTGGAACGAACAATTCCCGTCTGCACATAGAGGAGGAACATCCGTACCGCACAAATTTCCAACGTGACCGCGACCGGATCATTCATTCCCGTGCTTTCCGCCGTTTGAAACATAAGCGACAGGTGTTTTTAATCACTACGGGTGATCACTATCGCACACGGCTGACGCACACACTTGAGGTTGTGCAGCTATCCAGATCCATCGCCCGGGCGTTGGGGATCAATGAGGATTTGACCGAAGCCATCGCGCTGGGACATGATTTGGGACACACCCCGTTCGGACACATCGGCGAAGTGGTTTTGCATAAAATTTTACACGGCGCCGACGATCTGGATGGAGATTTATCCGCAAAAGATTGTGGCGGGTTTAAGCATAACTACCAGAGTGTGCGCGTGGTTGATCTGCTGGAAAAAAAATACCGGTTTGACGGTCTGAACCTGACACTTGTAGTGCGCGAAGGAATTTTAAAGCATACGCGTTTGAACCGTCATCTCATTCATTACCCGGATTGGCAGGATGACCTATTGCAAATGGAGGCGCCAAACGCAGGCACGCTGGAGGGACAGGTGGTTGCCGTTTGCGATGAAATCGCCCAGCGCACACATGATCTGGAGGACGGATTGCGGGCGAAATTTGTTACGGTCGATGAAGTGCGCCGGCAGCCCATTGTGCAGTTGGCCGAGGAAAAATATCTGCAGCCGCCGGGCCCCGGTGAACCGGATTTCGAATATATCGGACGTCTTATTAAAAAGTTGATCAATCTGTTGGTTACCGACGTGATCGAGATGTCTTTGCAAAACATAGAAGATTTTTACCGGCGCAAAAATCGCTTCTGTCCCTTCGATGAACTGATTGTAACTTTTGGCCCGGAACTCGATCCGCTGCAATTACAACTGGACCGGTTTATCTCCAAACGGATCATCAAACGTTCCGGTATCGAATGGGCCGATGATTTAGCGGTTCAGGTAATAAGAGGATTGTTCCGGGCTTATCTGAACCAACCGCAGGAAATGCAGAGTTTCCCCATGCATAAGTATTTTTCGCGTTATGTTACCTGGCAGGAAGAACAAAAATTTCCATTGTTTGAGTTTGAAAAGGATGACCGGTTTGTCCGGCTGACTGCGGACTATATCGCCGGCATGACGGATCTGTTTGCCATGAAGGAATATGAACGGTTGGCAGGAGAATGAAATGAATTGTAGTTGGCAATAGAGAAAACCGGGATGTTTATTTCCTCTATGTGTTCCGGTTCATAAATACGGTAACGTTTTATTCTGGTGTAGTTGTAAATATTTTAACGGGATAAACAGAATAGAAAAATCTATTCATCCTGGTTTTCTGTTTTAAATTTATATTACACCCAAATTGAGCGATTCTTAGCTTAAAACACCCCCCCAAAGAGTTTTGTCATTCTGCCTGCCCGACCGCAGGCGGAATGACATTAGAATCGCTCAATTCAGGTTACAATAATTTACAATGATTCCCGGCATTTTTTTGCCGACTCAATTTCTTCCCGCCTGATGAGAAAATACAAGGCCAGGTAAATCAAAATATTGAAAAACAGCCCCAAAATGGCAGAAAATTCTTCTGTATAAAAAGTGAACCACTGACTAAAAAATATGGAAACCAGGATAGAGCGTTGGAACATTTTATAGGCTTTCAGCTTTGAAGTAGGGATGTAATAAACGCCGGTAAGGACAAACACACCGCCAATAAATGAAAAAATCAACTGTCCCCAATCGACCCAGGTAAGCTGCAGCATCTTTTCGCCGATCGACCCGATGAAATGCAGATTCAACAGAGAAGTCCAGCCGAACCCCCGCAGAAAAACAAGAAAAAACGCGTTAAGCAATTTTACGGTCAACTGACCGATAAAGAAAATGACCAGGAGGGTAGAAAAAGCGCGTGTGTCAACAACTCTTCTGTAAATATCTCTGAAATAGAATTTAGTTCGACTGAAGCGATTGGGCGGCGGAACCGGAACCATCTCTATCTTTTCGAACAGTTCTTGTAGTGACCGCACTAACGGTTCGTTCTGATCGCACTTAGCCAGATAGCCTAACGCCCGTTCTTTTTCCTCCAGGTCCAGATCGTGGGAAACCACTTCTTCCAACTCTCGCAATGCGTTCATCAGATATTCACGAATAGAATATTTCCGGTATTTTTGAATAGCTTTTACACCCAACAAAATAAGAATGAAAATGATGTAAATGAGTGAAGCGGTCGGCTTGAAAAAGTAATCATTGTCGGCAGTGACAAATTTTCCCACTTCATCGATAAATGTGCCAAAACCGATACCGCCCAAAATGGCGGCAATTTGGTCCGATGCCTTACTCAGGAACGCCAGCGCAATGACAATGGCGATGAGCATAAGCAGTCCGCCCCAGAGCATGTGGGCTATATGCAAGCCACCGCTGCTAATTTGCGGATAACCGGTGAGCTGGAGAAAAAAACGAATTGCCAAAACAGCGGATACGGCGGAGATCAGAAAGATTTCCAGCAGCCCACCAGCGTCCATGTTACGGATTGTTATGCGATTGTGAGGCATGGGATATTTTTTTCGGATACAGTGTTTTTAATAATCGAAATATAATTTGACAAAAATGTCATTCTGAGTGTGGCGGAGAATCTGATTCCTTCCAATTAGAAATTCTACAGAATCATTGATGATCCTGTTGATTTAATAAACTTCCAAAGTTTTTTACCGGATTATTAGCAACATATTGTATGATTTGAAAATTAATTCCACCATTTTACGGTCCGGTCAGAAACTTTGGAAGTTTTTCAGAAATAAATCAACAAACACATTGATTAACGGATGCATTTTCTACTTAAAAATATTTTCAAGTGATAATTCAAAACCTGCCAATATTTTTGAATGTATTTTCCCCTTTATTTCCTGTCTTTGGAAAAGTTGATATTTTCTATCTGTCAAAGTGTAAATTTCGATCCATTGGCGTTTGGGGTCAACAATCCAATATTCCTGCACACCAAATTTTTCATAAATTTCTTTTTTCTCGATCAAATCGTAATAAGCTGTTGCCGGGGAAAGAATCTCTATGATTAAATCCGGGGCGCCCTGAATGTTTTTCTCGGTTAGGATTTTTTTGTTTTCATTGGAGATGAATAGCAAATCCGGTTGGATAACATTTGTTTCACCAAAAATCACATCAAAAGGAGCATCGAAAATTTCACCTAAATTGTGTTTTTCAACAAAATAAGCAAGCTGTATTTCAATTTTACGGCTTATTCGTTGATGAATTGTTATTGGTGCCGGCCCCATTATCAATTCTCCTTCTAAAATTTCATATCGATTTCGGTCATCTGGTAAATCAAGATAATCCCGGTAGGTGTAATTCCTTTTCGATTTTTGAGAAGCAAGGGAGCTCTTTTTAATTTCCATTATGTTTCCTCCCGCTCAAATGTGTTTGATAGTTTAATAATAAGGTGCTTTGATGAATCTCTGTTTTCTTCTTTTGGATATTCATAATTAACTTGTAACTATTCAGCCTGGTTTTATTTTGCCAAGAAGACACGAAGCCACAAAGTTTTACCGGGAAAATCATTATAGTTTTTTATTTTTTCAAATACATCATGTTTCATGTTTTATTACGAACCTGAATTGAGCGATTGTAGGGCGATTCGCTGAATCGCCAACTTAATTTACATTAAAAATGAAAATCTGTTTAGTAAAAAAAACAAGCTCAAAAACAAGAGAATCGCTCAATTTAGGATCGAGTAAAATCTCCCGCCGCGAGCAGTAATAATTTGACTAATTTCGTTTTCTTTGTGTCTCTTAGCGCCTCCCCTGCCCGATGCAGGCAGGGAGACTTTGTGGCTGAACAGTTACCTTTTTTTATTATAATGAGATTAGTGGATTCGTTTAAAAGTAAGTAAAATTATGAGTGAATTCAAGAATGATTTCGGATTTAAAATTTTAGATGATTTACACTTATAAAAACAATAGAATAAAAGGTTGTTACCGGTTTATTCATTGTTCCGAAACTACTTAGTTTTATCCAGCTATCAACTTAATAAACGCTTCGACCTTCCCCGGAGTTGATTACAGGATTAATTTTAAATTTACTGTTGAAACTTCCCGACTGAATTATTATATTAAAAATTCATTTTAAATTAAAAGATATGCCATGGCCGTTTTTCAGTAGAATGGCAGATGATATAGCGAATATTAATTTGAGGGGAAAAGGATTCGGGAATATGTTGAAACCGGTTAAACACCGGCGAAAAAAGCACTGGAAACCCGGAAAGGGGAAATCGCTCAAATTCGGTTTGGCGTAGTAAAAAAGAAGAATTAACCCCCTTTCGGATTTTATCTGAGGCAGAGATTGATCTACTGCAGAATGAGTGTTCACCCTGGTTGCGGCCGATTGTTGTCCGGTTATGGATATTAAATGGACACCGGGTTGAGAATTGCCGGAAAGAGGCAAGTGTAAGTTATTAAAATACGTAACTACTCAGCTGTGCTTGTTTTTTGATATGTAGGAAACCTTCGACTCCGCTCAGGCTGGCTAAAATAGCCATGCTGAGCGGAATCGAAGCGTGATCACAATTAATTCATGGAACACACCTGAGTAGTTACTAAAATACAATGATTGCGCCCATGGCTCAATTGGCAGAGCAACGGACTCTTAATCCGTAGGTTGTAGGTTCGATTCCTACTGGGCGCACAAAATTAAAGTCTTATAAATATTATATTTATAGGACTTCTTTTTTTTACTTATTTTCGATACATTTTTCAATATTGGCAAATAGCCGGTGAAAGCCCGGGCTTGTGGTTTCCGAAATGTTCAGTATCTCATTACTATGGCTTATTTAGTCACTGCTGATCTGGATTTCAAATGTGTTAATTGTGAGGTAGGTTGTAGGTTCGATTCCTACTGGGTGCACAATCGAAACCATGTAATTGTTTATAATTGCGGGGTTTTTTTATTTGGTGTTGGAGGAAAAGAAGCTGACCTTCTTTGAGAAGGTCAGCTTCTGTATCACAATCGATGCAAGTGGAAGCCGCCGTCCACATTGATGATTTCACCGGTGGAAAAGGGAAAATAGTCTTCGGCGATGGCGACCACGGCTTTGGCGATATCTTCCGGCTTGCCCCAGCGGCGAATGGGAGTGAGGCCTTCGGCGATCAGACGATCATATTTTTCTTTGACGCCGCCGGTCATGTCCGTTTCCGTAATGCCCGGGCGGATTTCATAAACTCCGATATGGTATTTCGCAAGCCGGTCGGCAAACAGGGCGGTCATCATGCCCATACCCGCTTTGGACAGACAGTATTCGCCCCGGTTGGGGCTGCTGGTGTACGCGCTGATGGAACCGATATTAACAATTTTCGGTGCGGTGATTTTACCGGAATTTATTATCTCAATCATGCTGTTTGCCACGAGTTGGGTCAGGAAGAAAGGGCCTTTCAGATTGACGGTCATCACTTCATCGTAGCTTGATTCTGTGGTCTTTAAAATATCCAGTCGCTGCTGCGGCGCCATGCCGGCGTTGTTTACCAACAGATCGATGGCGCCGGAAAATTCCAACGCCGCATTCATTAACTTTTCCCGGTCCGATCCGCTGCCGATATCCGCTTGTACGGTTAAACAGTTGCCGCCCGATTTTTTTATGAGAGCGGCGGTATCTTCGGCCGCTTGTGAATTTCTTCGGTAGTTAACCACTACCCGCCAGCCCCGTTCTGCCAAAGCGATGGCAATACCTCTGCCAATCCCTCTGCCGGCACCGGTAATGAGTGCGGTTTTACTCATAAATGTTCCTCTTTTTTGTTCGTGTTTTTTCGGTGTTCTGTTAATTTTTAATAAGGTGTTCAGGGCGTTTATTGACGTAAAACCTGTGATTGTTGTTTCTTAACACCCCCCGTACCGCCCTCAACGGGGGGTGTTTTTTTCTGCTTGTCTGATTATCTGTTCCCTTGCTATTTTCTTACCCGAATAACCGCAAAAATTGCAATTAACTCAAACCCGCCAGATAATCTCCCTGTTAATTCCCGGCTTCACATGGCGGTATTTTTGCATCAGGTTGATTTTTCTCTGCAGCAGATCGCCCAGGTTTTCACCGTACATGTAGCTGTTTTCTCCGGCGGCGGACACAACCATAAAATCCACATCGCTGTTTTGCCACAGGGTCAGCAGGTCTTTTGTGTTGCGGATTTCCAGTTCCATCATCTCGTTTAAGTAGCTGCGCCATTTGCTTTTTTCTTCCGGTTGTTCCGCATCCAGGTATTGATTTACCCCAACCACCCAGGCGGAAACATTGCGCTGCACCATAATCCAGCAGTGCAAAGCCTGAAGCCGGTCTCTCTGGTCCGTAAAAACTTTTTTTGCGGCAACGGGAACAGAAGCATCCGCAACCGCTTTTTCCGCCAATTGAATCGCTTCATCCAGACGGGGCAAAACATTTTCATCCACCCGGGAGACATATTTTGCGCCGCTGTCTTTTGTGATCAGATTGAACAGAACATCCCGGCCCAGATCGCTCAGGTTGGTATTGTTGGCGCTGCTCACCATGTAATCTTCGTAATATCTTCTCTCTTGCGGAGTGGGGGCAAGCAGATCCGGGATAATGGGCCGCACCCAGAGCCGCAGCCAGACAAAGCCGAAATTGGAATACAGCGGCAGAAGCGGCAGATAACGCAGCGTTTGTTCCGCTGTCCGCCACACGGCCACTAATTTTTCTCCGCTATTTTTTCCCACCCAATCTACTGCTTTTTGCAAAATCAACCGGTCAATATCCGGTTCAGGCTCCAACATGAATCCGCGGAACACTTCCTGGTTGATATGATACGGCGCCAAAGACGACGGCGTAAATCCGCCGAGATTCGCCGCATATTCCACGCCGCTCTCTTTCATCGCCAGTAATTTTTCGTGCAGCATCCACGGGAATGCCACGCCGGTTAACGGTTCAAAATTAAAACCGTTGCCGTGGGAATAAACCAAATGGGAGACGATTTTTCTGTCCCTGTTTTTTGCGATCAGCTCTTTTTCCTGCTCCGCCATTTGCAGATGGTGCACACTGCCGGCCACGCCGGTAACGTCCGTGTATTTGCTGTGATGATAGGGGAGATCGTATCCTCTGACCAGCAGGGACGGGACTTCGATGTCCAGATACTCCTCCAGTCCGGCCATGATGGTGTCGTGTTCCACTTTGAACGGCTCCAACCGCAGCGAGACGCGGAATTCCGGGTTGATTCCCTTCGCCGCATCGCGCAGCGTTTTGAGGAATGCGACGATGTTTTTCCCCGCCACTTCTGCTATCTGCTCATGGGTGCGCCATTCGCGGATCAGATAAGGGCCGCCGTTTCTGCCCACGTAGAGCGAACCGGTGTATTCAAATCCGGCGCCGCTGTCGTTGCTCCAAACGCTCATGTAGGCCAGGCCGGGGACTTCTTTCATGATTTTCTGCAGCAGTTCCGTGTAATGCTGCCGCACCAGGGGATGAGACAGCGCAAGTGAATATCTGGGCATACGGCTGCGAAAAGGATGATCCACACGGGCGCCGCGTAAGGTGGGATATTTCTCGAAAAATTTTTCCGGCACGCTGCGCGGTTCAAAACAGACCATGCCGGGCTGCAACCCATATTTTCTGCCGATGGCGGCATATTTTTTCAGCAGAGATAAATTGGCTGTCAGGTAATCCACCGGATACAGGCCTTTGTTCAGCTCGCTGTACACATATTGATCCAGGGCGATGGCGTAAGAATAGAACTGGGAATAGAATTCACCGGGTACAGCCCGCTCGAACGGAACCGGTGCGGCGAGGCCGTTCACTTCCACATGGGTGTAACCGGCGCGGGCGATCTCCCGAATATGTGTTTCCGGGTCGAAATGATGCGCCGTGCGCCACATCTGTGTGAGCAGATAATCGAACAGGGGACGGTGCCAGCGAAACGGGGCGGTAAAGTAGCTGCCTTTTTTGAACCGTGCAACCGGCTGCCCGGACCAATCCCCGGTTATTTTTGTAGCATATGCATACAGCAACGACGGATTAGAAACAATCAGTTCTCCTGCTCCCGTTTCATCCATGCGGAAAAAAGCCCAATTTTTCTGCGTTTGCGCAGAACCGGTGATCTCGTCGACCGAAAAATCCGCATTATCCGCTACCGCAATTTTGAATGAATTTTCAGTCGGCTTTTTAACCACAGCAGCTTTCAATTGCAGTGAATCGATGATTTCCCGCGCGGAAGTTTCTTCCACCGGCAGAGAGTTTTTCGGTATCTGGATTGCTTTTATTTTCTTCAAACTTTGTAAAACTGTCATCATTTGGTTCCTTATTTGTCTTCGCTCAATAAATGAGGGTAAAGATATGATATTTGTTAATTCGCCACTAAGTCACAAAGACACTAAGTTTTAATAAAACTTCTAATTAGTGTCTGTCCAAAAACACCAACAATATTGTCATTCCGGCAATCTTTAGACCGGAATCTACCTAAGGACAGCAATGGATTCCCGCTAAAAGCATTGCGGGAATGACAAATCCGTACAGACTCTAATTATAAATCTTTGTGTCTTCGTGCCTTTGTGGCAATTATTCCTCACTACCATTGAATATTGAGTAGATACCCTTATTTTTACTTTAACCATTCATCCAAATGCCGGCGGACAAAATCGTCATCGTGTAAATGGGGATAGTCGTTGTAAACGCGGTCGATTTCAGCCATCTGTCCGGGCGAAAGCGTCTCCTGCGGATTTAGCGTGTGGCGGTTTTCCAGCAGTCCCTGCCGGCGCAGCACTTCGTGAATGCCGGGGATGCAGCCGGCGTACCGATGCACCGGATCAAAAATGGCAGCGTTGGCATCGGTGACCTGATTGGCCAAAATGGTGATTTCCCCGAAAATGGGAGCGCCGGACTGTTTCATCTTTTTTATTTCTTCAAGCTGCTGTTCCGCTTTTTGTGTCCAGACCGCCCAGTGACCTAACAGACCGCCGGCAATGGTAACCGCCGGTTTGGCCGGATTTTGGTCGAAACGAAATTCGCTGAGCAGGTCAAAAATAATGTGATCATCATTGCCGGTGTACAGGGTAATCTCATTTGTTCTGCCGGATTCCCACACTGCCCGGGCCACATCCAGCGTGTAATACCGGTTGAACGGTGCAATTTTGATGGCCAGGAGATTTTCAATTTCCACCGCCCGGCGCCAGAAGCGGTAATCCAGCACTCTACCGCCTACGGCCGGCTGCAGATAGAAACCGAACAGGGGAATGATTTCCGAAATGGCGCGCAGATGCGCCAGCAGTTGAGCATTGTTTCCTTCACGCCAGGCGCCCAGACTAACCAGTCCCAAATGGTAGCCCAGTCCGGCGGCAAGTTTCGCCTCTTTCACCGCTTGCTCTGTTTTTCCGATGATACCGGCAATTTTGATAAATTCTTTTCCGGACTTTGCCGCAACTTCATCGACCGTTTGTGAGGCCAATTCAAGAACCGGTTGCAAAAGATCGACTTTTTTATCCCGGATCTCAAATTGCGTAGTGTGCACAGCCACCGCCACGCCGCCTGCCCCCGCGGTGCAGTAGTAGCGGGTCAGGGCGCGCTGTCGTTGTTCGTCCAGTTTTCTTTGGCTGTTCAACGCCAGCGGATGGGCCGGGATAACCACGCCGCGGCGCAGCATTTTTACGATGGATGGTTCTGGAAAGGGTGGTTTCATTTTAAAATTTTCCTTCCCTCATTTCAAAATGAGTCGGTTTATTTAGCGTGGCGCCGCCGATAGTTACCCAATGAGCCGTCCAGCGAATCATCTTCGTCGGTGAAACGGTGGCATCGCCAAACAATTTGCAGCACAGACTCGCGTCGCTGAGCAGCGCCGTATCGGATTCGGAACCGGAGAACAGCGGTTTTGTGTGAAAAATTTCGCCGAACTGTTGGGCCAGACCGCGTACGGGAATTTTTTCTTTTCCGGTACCATTCAGAATGAAGGGCGGCGTTGCCAACTTTTCGAATGCCCGTAACGCGATGGCGCCGGCGTCTCCCTGCCAGATCACATTTACGTAGCCGGTGGCAAGGTCAACGGGCCGGCGCTGATACACCTTTTGCGCCACATTTAGCAGCACGCCGTAACGCAGATCGTTGGCATAATTCAACCGGTAAATAAGACCCGGGATGTTGTGCAGCCGTGAAAAGTACTGAAAAATTCTCTCTCTGCCCAGAGCCGATTGGGCATATTCGCCCACGGGAGCGACCGGGTCCGTTTCTTTGCAGCCTTTGGATTCCATAGCGACAAACGGATAAACATTTCCGGTGGAAAATAAAACAATGCGGGAGTGACGAAAACGTTGCGCCGCCATTCCGGGCAGATAAACATTTATCGCCCAGGTTTTATCCTCCTGACCGGTGGCGCCGAATTTCATGCCGATCATGTAGATAAGGTTCTCGATTTCCGGCAGTTGCTTCAACTCCTCTTCATTTAGCAGATCGCAGGCAATTGTCCGCACGCCGGCATTTTCCAATTGCCCGCGCGCTTCACGGTTCGAAAAACGGGAAACGGCGTAAAATTCTTTGCCGATGCCCGCTTCACCGGCGGCGCGTTTTGCCATGATAGCCAGACCGATGCCCATTTTCCCGCCGGCGCCCAAGATCATCAGGTCGCCCGGCATCTTCTTTACCGCATCGATCACTGCCGGAGCTGGCTGAGTTAAAAAATTGTCCAACTGTTCGCTGTTTTCGATGAGAAGGGGATTCGTCATTTCAGCTTCCCGGTTCCAGGATTAACCGCCGATGGTTACGAATAGCCACAGAATTAAAATAACCAGGCCTACCATGACCCAGGTGCCGAAGAAACCCACATAGTCCATGGCTCCGGGTTTGTGCAATTCCCACTGGGTTTTTGGGAACAGCTTGCGCGATTCAAATTTTTCCATGTTTTTTGCATTGGTTTGAACCATTAATAAATCCTGTTCCGGTGTGGGTTGCACGGGCGTATGAATTTTGGCGTAGAAATAATCCAGAATATCTTTCGATACCGGCTTGCTCAGATAACTCAAAATGATTAAAAGAAGGATAGGAAACAATGCGTCAAACAGAAACCGGGCCGTATTAAGCTGCGCTTTATTGAAATTGGAAAAATCCATGCCGAACCAGCTCAATATCCACAATTCCGCGTGGAAGCGGCCGTATCCCATCAACCTGGAGTTGGTGTCATCCGGATTTTCACGGGCAATTTTTTCATAAAAAACAGAATAAGAGGGAATGATTCTTGTCTTCTGAATTTTTTGTCCCACTTCTTCCGCCAAACCGTTTTTAACATCCTCCTGCAGCGCTTTCGTAGTAACTGTGATCCTTTTTTCGTGGGTCTGTTGTAAAAATTTTTCGTGGGTTCTGGCAGCATCCCAGGATTGAAAAATATTGGGAATGATGGCAATGATGAGAAATGAGACAAATATCTGGATGGTCACGGCTTTTCCGGATATTCGCCGCCACATAAAACCAAGCCAGATGGGCGCGCCGAAAATAGCCGGCATGGAGATGAAATATTTGAACAGTTCCAGCAAATTACTCACATAAACGGCCATACCGATGCCGCCAAAAATCGTAAGCACGATGACTATCCGGCCGATATTGATGTAATGTTTTTCCGATTCATCGGGTAAAACCGGTTTATACACCTGGTTAACAAATAGTGCGGACAATGCTACGGATTGGGCGTCCAGGCTGGACATGTTGGCGGCCAGCACACCAATCATCATGATACCGATGAAGCCTGTGCCTAACAGATGTTTGGTCATGTAACCCCAAATCATATCAGGGTCGTTCAACTGTCCGGCATACAGGCCGATAGCGATCAAACCGGCCATGGCCCAGAAAATCATCATCACCCGTTTGAACATCATGCCGCCGATTTGGCCGAACCGCGCCGTTGCCTCGTTGGTTGCCGAGCCGCTTACCTGCATACTCTGCGCTACTGCCACAATGGAGACAAGGTTGGCGAAAGCCATGGCGGCAATGGTGTACCAGGCGTATTCACTCAACGTTCCCGTGCCGAATAGCCAGAACATGTGTTCCGGCACGGAAGCATGCAGCCCTTTAAAGCCGCCTATTGCCGCCAATCCGAACGGGATCAGCAAAATGGAAAAAAAGATCATCAATATTCCCTGAAACGAGTCTGTTATTGCCGCAGCAGTAAACCCTCCCATAACAACATAGATGCAAACAAGCGTGCCGAAAATGAAATAAAACAAGACCGGGTTCACATAAGAAACAAAGCTGTGCAATTCACCTTTGCTGTTCATGCTTTTCAATTCCTGGTATCGCTCTATTTTTTCTTCCGGCAATGTGTCTGCCAGATAAAACTTTTTCAGAGAACGATATTCCTGATATTGCGCCACACTCAATTTTTCTTCAACGGAGTATTTTTCCGGCGGTTTGGGTGTAAGCGCCATAAAAGTTTTTGCCGCCACCATGTAACCCACCGCGGTGCCGAACAGGCTCATCAAAATGGTAAAAATGGCGTAAGAGCTGCCCAAAAATTTACTGTTGAATCTTTCGGTGAAAAAATCGCCCACGGTGATCAATCTTACCCGGCGGAACAGCATGGCAGTGAACCAGTAAAACGGCGTTAAAAACAGTACCAGATACTGGATCCACATACCGGCAATCCCCTGGCGGTAAATTTCCCGGGATACGGCCGCCGCCTGACTGGCGTCGGTTGAGGCGCCAAAGTTGAGAAAAAACTGGTAGAGTTTTCCCATCTTCCTGCCGGCGATGAAATACTCATCCGTATCTTTCATCCGTTTCTGTAACCGTTTACCGATCCAGATGATTATCACAAAATAGATAACAATAATGGCGGCATCAACAATATGCAGTCCGATAATATGCATATACTTTTCTCCATAGGTAATTCATATTCAGGTTTGCACGCTTAATTGAATGATAATAATATGGTTATAATCTATCAAGCCATCTTTGCATTTTTGGCAGAATTTATGAGTGCTCAGTTGGAAATCGGCTGCCGGTTAAAAAGAACTGTTTTGTTGAAACAGAAACATACGGATTTTACTGCGATGCAAGAAATCCACGCCATTTTGATCCGCCTGTTCATTGACAATCCGTTTACCGGCTAATCGTGAGTTGTAAATTGACCAGGGTTCCCTGTTTATGCTGAAGCGTCCTAATTAGTGCTTGAACGAAAACAAGTAAAACATGTCATTCCGAGCGGAGCAAAGCGAAATCGGGGAATCTGTATGCTCCGATAAATTAACGGGTTAAATAGATTTCTCTCCGCCTTTTGGCGGATCGAAATGACAAAATCGGAAGTTTTCGCCCCGCTTGGGCAGGAGTTGCACTTCTGCCTACACTCTGCTATTACCCCAACGACACATCCAGATACAGCATCACCAGAATACCGGTCATGGTGCCGAAAGTAGCCATCCGTTCATGCCCTTTGCGGTGCGTTTCCGGGATAATTTCATCGCTGATCACGTAGAGCATGGCGCCGGCGGCAAAACCCATGGCGTACGGCAGAATTACCCGCATAGTGCTTACCGCCCATGCACCCAGAATGGCCAGTGGAATTTCCACCAGTCCCGCCCGGATTCCCACCAGACCGGCATAAAAGCGTTTCCCCAAACCTGCGTGAAGCGAGGAGATGGAAACGGCCAGTCCTTCGGGGATATTTTGAAAACCGATGGCCAGCATCAGCACAATCGCGTCGTTAATGTTACCGGAACCAAAGCCTACACCAACCGCCAGCCCTTCCGGCATGTTATGGAGCGTGATGGCAATGATGAACAGCCACACCGCCTTCAATCGTTTGCTGTGGCCGCCTTCTTCCCCCATGATAAAATGCATGTGCGGGATGAGATGATCGGCCAGATCGAGGAAAGCCACGCCGATTATGATACCGGTCATCACGGAGAAAAGACTGCCGTACTCGATGCCGGGCAGAATCAGACTGGTGAAGCTGGCGGTAAGCATTACGCCGGCGGCAAAACCGAGGAGAGCATCCAGCAGTTTTTGCGACACATTGGCGATAAATAGAACTAACAGCGCACCTACTGCATTCATAACTGTGATGATTAAGCCGCCTATCAAACCTAAAATAACCGGATTCGTACCGAAAACACTTGTAAACCATGCCGCAAAATTTTCCATGTGTTCTCCCTGGGTAATGATTATCTGTTCGGAAATAATTACACATATTTTATGGATTTTCGATCAAAGAATCAAGAAATTCCTTTTTTGTCTGTTTTACCGGTAAAATAGTCTGCTTCACCGTCACCGGATTTTCCTGCCAGGTCACAAATATTTCATATTGATGATTAAATTTGGAATAAAAAAATTTTCAAAAATTAGCATAATTGGAATAAATTAATTAATATTTTGTTATAGTATTTTAGAAAACGCTAAAACGCTAAAGGAGACAAGATGAAAAAAATAACAGTTGAAGGACAAATTTGTATCGGCCCTCATTTTTCTAAGGGTGAATTTGAGATGATCAAACAGAACCTGAATAATAAAGAAGGACTACAAACACTGGCAGATTTGCTGAATGCGGTTGGCAATCCCGTGCGATTAAAAATTGTGTATCTTTTGTTTGCCCATCAGGAATTGTGTGTTTGTGATCTGGCGGAAATACTGGCGCTTACAGACTCGGCAGTCTCCCAGCATTTACGAAAATTGAAGGACAAACATTTAGTAAAATCCAGGAAGGATTCGCAAACGGTTTATTATTCAATGGAAGAAAAGTTGTTCACGAGAATGTTGGTAGAATATTTCGTTCTGCCGGAAGTGCAAAATAAATATGATTTAATCAATAATTAGACAAAAAATAACGGAGGAAGTGAGAATGAAAATAACAGCGAAAGTAACCGGAATGACTTGCGAGCATTGTGTTTTGACGGTGCAAAAGGCTGTGCGTTCAGTTCAGGGTGTGATCGATATCAAGATCGATAACTGGCGAAGCGGCAGCACAGTTATTGAGGCCGGTGAAACGGTTTCTCCGGCAGTAATTCAAGATGCCGTCAGCAAACGGGGTTATGGAATCGGAGAGTTTGAAGAGAGGAAAATCGATGAGCCGGTTACCGGTTTCGGCCAATGGGATTACGATCTGATCATCATCGGCGGTGGTTCCGCTGCTTTTTCCGCCGCTCTCAAAGCAAGCGAAATGGATAAGACCGTATTGATGATCAACGACGGCCTGCCGATCGGCGGAACCTGCGTGAATGTGGGTTGTGTGCCTTCCAAAACGCTGATCCGAACCGCAGAATCGCTGCACATAGCCAATCACCCTAATTTCAGCGGCATCAAACCGGGCGACAACCAGATCGATTTTAGAGAAGTCATTCGGCAAAAAAGAGACCTGGTGGCGGACCTGCGGCAGAAAAAATATTTGGATGTGATCGGCGATGACCAAAACATTCAAATCATTGAAGGCCGGGGAAAACTTCTCGATAAAAATTCTGTCGAAGTGAACGGCGAAACCAAAACAGCTAAAATAATTCTGATTGCCACAGGTTCTTCCACGTTCATTCCCGAAATTCCAGGTTTGAAGGATGCCCCGTTTTACACCAACGATACCCTTTACGAATTGGAGGAATTACCGGAACATTTAATCATTCTGGGCGGCCGCTACATCGCGCTGGAAAATGCGCAGATGTTTGCACGGTTCGGCTCAAAAGTCACTGTTTTGCAGCGTTCAACACGAATTCTGCCCACGGAAACGTCCGATTTGACCGACCGGCTTACCATCTACCTGCGCGAAGAAGGAATAGACATTAAAACCGGCGTGAAGGTGAAGCGCGTGGAGAGTTACGGAAAGCAGGTTGCTGTAGAGACTTTTGTCGGCGATTCAGAAGAAATCATTGAAGGAACCCATCTGTTTGTTGCTACCGGACGGAAGGGAAATTCGGCTGACTTGGGACTCGAGGCTATCGGCATCGAACTTCACGGCAACGGATTTGTGAAGACGGATGAATATCAACGCACTTCCGTGAAGAATATTTATGCAGCGGGTGACATCACCGGTGAACATCTTTTTGTTTACACCGCCGCTTATGCCGGCGCCTTGTGCGTAGAAAATGCGTTCACCACAGAAAAACAGGCAAAGGACTACTCGGTTCTGCCCTGGGTGATTTTCAGCGATCCGCAGGTGGCAGGCGTGGGCATGGATGAAACTCAGGCCGAAGTTGCCGGAATTTCGTTTGACATTTCCGTACTGGAACTTAAGGACGTACCCAGGTCGCTTGCTGCACGCAACACCAAAGGATTCATCAAACTTATCCGCAATAAGGAGACCGATCAATTAATCGGCGCGCGCATCCTCGCTTCGGAAGGGTCGGAATTGCTCATGGAAATTGCGCTGGCGATCCGCTTTGGTATCACGGTAAAAGAGTTAAAGCGGATGTTTCATCCTTATTTAACCTTGTCTGAGGGAATAAAATTAACGGCGATCAGTTTTGATAAAGATGTGGCGAAACTGTCTTGCTGCGCAGTGTAAAATATCTGCCCGCGAATTACGCGAATGTATTATGAGAACTTTTTTCGCGCAATTCGCGTGATTCGCGGGCAAAAAGAAAGGAATGCAAAATGAAAAATCAAACTAAAAAACAAAAACGCTGGGCGGGTGCAGGAATCCTGACCGCCTTTGCCGCTTCGTTGTGCTGTATTACACCGGTTCTGGCCGTGGTTGCCGGCGTGAGCGGCATTGCTTCCACATTTTCCTGGTTGGAGCCGCTGCGTCCCGTTTTTATCGCTGTCACCGTATTGGTGCTGGGTTTTGCCTGGTATCAGCAGCTTAAACCCAAAAAAGAGATTGAATGTGATTGCGAGGAAAATGGGGAAAAATCGTTCTGGCAATCGAAAAAATTTCTAATCATTATAACAATTGCCGCTGCATTATTATTAACATTCCCGTATTATGCGCAAAAGATTTTCCCGGCGCAAAGGATTGCCGCAACTACCGTCTTACCGGTAAATCTGCAAAATTTGGAATTGCAAATTGAAGGGATGACCTGTACCGGCTGCGAAGTGAATGTCAACAACGCTGTTTCAAAGGTTGCAGGAGTGCTGGAAGTAAAATCCGATTATAAAACCGGCAAAGCTACGGTTAAATTTGACGATTCGAAAACTACAGTAAATGAAATTATCGGTGCCGTGAATGCTACGGGATACAAGGTTGTTGGCAAGAATATAGTTAATGAGAGGGAAAATCTAAATTGAAACCGGATGTACTGAAAGAGAAAACATAACAACTGCCTGTTTGAGCGATTGTAGGTCGATTCGCTGAATCGACAACCCGGTTTCAATGGATTTACGACCATAAAATGAAAACCTTTATTGAAAACGCGGTTTATGAAGGTGAATCGGCAATTGTTTTTAAAGAAGTTGAAAATCCTGATCTGCGGTTAAAAAAATATTGGAACCCTGTACTATGGTACGGACAGTATACTATAAATATTGAACAAGGAAAAAACTAAATGCAAACTTTTTCAGTGGGACAATTAGCCCAAAACGCCGGCGTAAATATTGAAACCGTTCGTTTCTATGAAAAACGCGGGCTTTTGCCAATGCCGAAGCGGACAAAATCCGGCTGCCGGCAATACACAAATAAAGACATTGCCCGCATCCATTTTATCAAACGGGCAAAAGAGCTGGGTTTTTCACTCATGGAAATAGCGGAACTTTTGTCTTTGAAAATTAATTCCGAAACCACCTGTGGAGATGTAAAAAAAATTGCTCTCGATAAACTACTTGACGTTGCAACAAAAATTCGGGATCTGAAGAGAATTAAAAAAGTTCTTGAAGAATTAGTTACAGTATGTAACAAAGACAATAGCGCCACAAATGAGTGCCCTATTTTAGAGGCGTTGGAAATTGGAAATGAGTAGAGATATAACTAGAACCTAAACTGAGCGATCCTTTTGTCATTCAGGAGGAATCTTTTTAATTTTTAACATCAAAACAATAAGATTCCTACTGAATGACATTTCACTCAATAGGTGATAGTCTGAGGTTCATAATCGCTCGATTAAAGTAAAAAATAAATAACTGTTTGTAAGCGGGGAGAAAAAACATGAGTATAAAAGTAGAAGTCTTTTCATCACCAGGTTGCAGTAAATATGGCCGCGCAAAAGAAGTTTTATGCAAAGTTATCGAAAATATGGGAAGTGAATTGATTGAATAGCGTGAAAGCAATATTTTGCAGGAAGTGGACTATGCGGTAAGACTTGGTTTGTTAACTACTCCGGCAATTGTTATCGATGGGCAACTGGCATTTTCCGGTCTGCCGTCTGCCCGTAAATTGCAACAAAAACTTGAGGATAGGTTGTCAATACATAATGTTGGGCGACAAGACTCGTCGCCTTACGAACCAACAGGTTGAAAAACATTGCTAAAACCTGTCCGATGTCAGGCGGAAACAAAACTTTTACAAAATAATAATAGAATAAGTTAATCCAACCATGAATACAATCTTGTTAATCAGTGCAGGAGTGTTGGGTGGATTGTCATTTTTTGAACCTTGTACCATTACCACTCATGTCCTGTTTTCCGTTCGGTTGAAGCAACAAAGCCATCTGCAGCGCTTGCGGAATTTACTAACTGTTTGGCTGATACGTGTTGTTTTATATCTGACGATTCTTTCCATTCTTGTGTTGGTTACAGAACCGGTACATTGGGAAAGTTATCAACCAAGTATTCTTCTAACGGTATTCGCTACTCTTTACATCATCTCCCGTTTTGTTTATCTGCCCATTCCGCATCTGGAATTCCATAAATTGGCGATAGTGAAAAAAGAGTTATCCGATTCGGTTCGGCTTGGTTTAACCTTGCCTGCCTGTACAATTCCCCTATTTTAATTGTGGCCGGAAAGATGTTGACATCCCACTCTTTAGGTTCTGCGTCGCTGGCCGGTTTGCTTTTTGCCATCATGTTCACCGCGCCGATGGCGATTATTTCTTTTAAAAGCACACATCAGAATAGTCAAACTATGCTGACTCTTGTTGCAAAAGTCAGCCCTTTTCTAACAGCCTTTTTAATTTATAGTATTGCAGTGATCTTTTGATTTAAAAGTAAGGATTAAAACTTAAAGGCAGCAATTATGAGGATAAAACAGTTTATTTGTATTTTCTGTTTTTTCACGATCTGGCATTCAACTGTAAGTTTTGCACAGCAAACGACAGTGATCAGAGGTACGGTGAAAGACGCAAAACTGAACAAACCCTTGCCGCTGGCAAATGTTACGGTTCTGGGAACAGCATTCGGCGCGGCAACCAATGAGCAGGGTTTTTATGAAATCAAAGCTATTCCACCCGGAGAATACAAACTTGAAGCTAATGTGATCGGCTATCAAAAGCAGATCAGGGGAATTACGGTTAAAGCGGGGGATGTTTCGCCGCTTAACTTCGGTCTTATTCCGGAAATTATCGAATTAGAAGGAGTAACCGTAAAGGCTTTGCGCAATGATCCGATGCCGGTTTTTAAAATGGAAGCGGCGGAAATCAGGAAATTTGTGCCAACCACCGCAGGAGAAATTTTAAAAGAAGTACCAGGTATTTCCGTTTCCCGCGCCGGCGGCTGGGGGACAAAGCCCTATTTTCAGGGCATGACGGACTCCCGGATACTGGTGTTTGTGGACGGTGTGAAAGTGAATCAGGCTTGCCCGATGGGGATGGACGCCTGCACTGCCACGCTTGAACCGGATTTAATCGCCAGTATTGAAGTGCAAAAAGGACCTGGTTCGGCACAGTACGGCTCCGGCAACCTGGGCGGTGTGATCAATATTTCAACCATCAGCTCGCAATACAGCGGCAGTCCGGCATTTAAAACCGAAGCCAATTTTGTTAGTAAATACAAAAGTGTGTCCAATTCCCGCACCGGTCTTTTAACATTCAGCGGCGGCAACCGGAAGTTTGATTTTATTGCCGGCGTCACTAACGGCAAGCATGATGATTATCAAACCAAAAGAGGCGCGGTTAAAAACAGCGGTTTTCAAGCCGCTGGCATTCATGCGAAAATACGCTTTCGCCCGGCGCCCAATCAACAATTTCAATTTACAACACAAAGTTACCGGGCAAAAGATATCGGCTGGCCGGCGTCCAATACCATCATTCCAAAAGAAAAAAGAGAGACTTACGCGTTAAATTATTTTGTTTCCGGTTTGGGTGAAAAATTACAGCGAATTACGATAAACGTTTCTTACCAACCGATGTTTCACAATATGCGCATCCAGGCGCCGGGGAATAAACAGACGTTGGGAGACTCGAAAACAGACACTTACAATGCAGATATTGTGAGTAGTTGGTCGATTAACAGTAAGAATAAATTAGCTTCCGGCTTTTATTTCAGTTTATGGAAAATGAGCGCCGTGAACGAAGTGGTTCAAAATAATGTAAAATTACCGGTTATCAATATTTTACCAAACGCTTCGGTGCGGGAGTTGGGCGTGTTTGTTCAAGACGAGACCAATTTTTCTGACCGTTTTAAATTTCAAACCGGAATCAGGGCGAATTTTATCACCTCCGGCGCACAAAACGATTCAACTTCTGCGAGATACCAAGGCAGTTTACAAACCGATGAAACCGTTTTTAGCGGTTCTGCTGCGATGTTCTATAATATCAATAAAAATATTGCGCTCAACGCTTCCGTTAGTAAAGGCTTTAAGGCGGCTACGCCTGTAGAACGTTACATTGCCGCTCCCATGATCGACGGGTATTACCGTCTCGGCAGCCCGGGTTTAAATTCAGAAACCAATCTAAGTAAACGGATCGGATTGAAGGGGATGCAAAACCGGGTTAATTGGAATCTGGAAATTTATCATAACAGCCTGACAAATCTTATTTCCGCAGAGGTCGATTTGAGTGCGGAAAACCCTTACCAGAATTTGAAAGGGATTAAACGGTTTGTCAATATTCAGGATGCGCAAATATTCGGAATCAGCGCTTACGCCGGAGTTTCTCTCGGTCGTTCGTTTTATTTTAGTGCAAATATTGCCTACGATCGGGGAGAAGACAAAGCAGCCGGCGAACCGCTTCCTTTCATTGCACCGTTAAATTCCACGACAAAGTTGACGTACGATAATATCAACAAAGGCTTCTGGTTTGAAATAGCGGCCAAATTAACCGCGGCACAGAACCGTTTTGCCGAACGGTACGGAGAAATATCCACGCCCGGCTTCTCGGTATTCGATCTGCGCGGTGGCTGGAAAATTCGTAAAAATTTGGAGATCATTGCCGGTGTTGAAAATATTTTCAACAAATATTATCGTGAGCACCTAAATTTGGCTCTCCTGCCCGAACCCGGACGAAGTATTTATATGACTCTGAATGTTTCCATGCCCACAAGCGGGTTTGGAAATAAAAAGTTTAATTCTAAAAATACCAGTCTGGTTACGCTTGCAATTGAGGGCATGGCGTGTCAATATTGTGTAAAAACCGTAAATGAACGGTTGAACGCGCTCCCCGGTGTGGCTTCCGTAAATGTCAGCCTGGCGCAAAAATCCGCCATTGTTACTATTTACCAAGATCAGGTGTCTGTATATAATTTAATCAGTGTGATCGATTTGGCTGGATTTAAAGCAGCCCTGACTTCTGTTGAGCCTGTTAAAAAAGAGAGGAAATAATATTGCACATCCGGAAAGTATTACATATATTACGTATGAACAAATGTTCATACGTAAAAACGAGGTTAAATGAAGGAAAATAATGCGGAAATTTGCAGTATCCATGTTGTAGATCGGGAAAAAGTGGATCATGTGAAAAACATCATGCCGGATGCGGATCAAATGGACGAAATAGCGGAGATGTTTAAACTATTGGGTGATCCAACCCGTCTGCAGCTTGTTTTAGCTTTATCAAAAGAAGAACTGTGTGTGTGTGATCTCACTGCTTTGACCAATGTGTCGACTTCCGCCATTTCTCATCAGTTGCGAATTTTGCGTAATATGAAGTTGGTCAAACATCAGAAAGT
Organism: uncultured Deferribacteres bacterium; assembly: GCA_913009825.1. Taxonomy (GTDB): domain Bacteria; phylum Zhuqueibacterota; class JdFR-76; order JdFR-76; family DREG01; genus DREG01. The sequence continues at coordinate 100,463 of CAJVYQ010000003.1, read as the reverse complement.
CGGTAAAATGGTCTATTATTCACTTGATGACCGGCATATTAAAAATTTAATTAGTGATGCCCTGGAACATGTGGAAGAATAAGAATAAAATGAAGCGGGATAAAAAAACGCTCATTTATATGATTGCAACTGTACTCTTTTTGCATTCATTGATTGTGCCGCCGGCTTTGCCCGGTTTTTTGCTTTGTTTGGGCGTTGACGGCCACGTGGCCATTGAACGAGAATATTCTGCTGAACATTTCCACGCTGATACAAAATTTCACTTCAACCAAGCCACATTGTCTGAGAACCAAGAGGGGGAATTTCACAATGAATCTTGTCTTGATATTTCTCTGGACAGAGACAATGATTATAAAACAAACAGCAATAAAATCGTTTTGTACCCGGAAACGGAATCGTACTGTCCATTTATAATAAATGACAATATCAACAACGACGAAATCTCCACCTCCTTTTTAACGTGGTTACCGGTAACATCAATTTTAACTCACCTACAAATAACAGTTCTGTTGATTTAATATTTTTACAGTTTTGTCGGCAAGAAAGCGTGTAAAGCGGCGAACTTTGTTGCGATATAATTATCCACGTTTATTGGTATTCTTTGCAGGCAAAAATTGTTTCAATTTTATTAATTCAAAATACCACTACCTTTTTAGTAGTGGTATACTTAAAAAGGTTATACCGTTTGTTTTAACAGCAAATTGTACTTCCCTTGAAAGCGCGAAAAAAGCCGGGAGGTACAAGCCAATGAGACGGTTTAATAAGTTAAGTTATACAATTTACGAATGCAGGTATTATATAGTTTTGTCCGAAGTATCGCTTTAAAATATTAAGGGATGAGATAGCCGGGTATTGTAATCAGCACTTATATTTTTTGTGTAAACAGAAAGATTTGGTTGATTATGTACCCCATATTAAGATTGAAATTTTTTGCCTTGATGAACTTGGAGAAGAAATTATTTCAACCATCCAGACAAAAGCATATACAGGTTTAAAAGGTGACGGCAAAATCTACATCACGGCTGCGTTTGATGCAGTCCGTATTAGCACCGGAGAACGTGGTGAAAGTGCAGTCTAATTCTGATGAAATAAGGAAAGGGATAAATTTCTATAATTTATTCCTTTCCCGTCAATTCTGGGAGAAATACAAATGTTAAATATTAAAAACATCCTGATTACGGTTTTGATTTTGTTTTTCATTTATGCCGGTTATCTATTCAAAGATTCCTTAACTGTTCCGGAACATATACACTCCCGGGATGATAATCCCCAAAGTGACGTTCGGCAACCAGAAGGAATTGATACCGGGCAGATAAAAGAACTTGTGGAGCAGGTGAAAAATGACTCCAATAATTTTTCTCTATTAATGAAATTAGGCCGCGCTTATTCGGAGTCCGTGGAATATGTCTCCGCTGTGGAAATTTTCACTAAAGCGATGAAGCTTAATCCACAAAATCCGGAAGTTCGGGTAGACCTTGGTATTGCTTTAAGACAAACCGGAAGGATAAAAGAAGCTCTTGAATTATTTGAAGCCGTCAAAAAAGAAGCACCCGAATTTGGAGAAGTATGGCTGCAGTTGGGTATAATTTACCGTTTTAGTCTCAAAAACAATCAAAGAGCGCTGGAATATTTTCAAACATTTTTAACCTTAGAACCAAAAAGTGAGATGACCGGCCGGGTAAAAAAGGAAATTGAACAGATAAAGGGAAAGATGAAATCTTAGATATAAAATGGACAATTACAGCACTTATAAGTGAAGCCTTATAAAAACAATTAGGCGCCGGTTATGAAAAAGCTAAATGATTTTTTGAATATAAGAATAATTTCTTCTTGTATGAATTTACTCAAGAAGAACACATCAATTCTCCTGATAGTTGGTTTTGCTCTGTTAATCGGAGTGGTTCATTATACTACTTTTAATCAACAAGCGGGCGGATGGCAATTTTTACATATTTTTTTAACAAAACTTTATTTTTTGCCTGTGCTTTTGGCAGCTTTCAGAAATGGCAAAAGAGGAGCATTAATACTCTCTATAATGGTGACAGTTGTTTATTTGCCGCATGCTGTTCTGCATTTATCAGGAAGTAACCCCCCAATATTTGAGAATATTTCCGAAATTGCTCTCTTGTGGATTGTTGGAGGAGTGGCCGGCAACCTTTCTGATAAACTTAGAAATGTCCAGCATGAAAGAAGTCGTTTAACTGCCATGAAAGAAATATCCGGAATCTTAGATGTTGTTAACCATGATATTATGATTGATTACCAAGCCTGTATGGGATTGACAAGAGCTTTCGCAAAGACGAATACTGCGTCAAAAAGGAATTCTCTTTCTGCACAAATACTATTGGAAAGGTTGGAACATCTGGGTTCTCATCTTGGCAACCTTGAAGATTTGGCAATTCCGGCCACATTAACAAAAAAGAAAAATGACATTGTTAAAATAATTAAAAACAGTGTTGCCGATGTCGCTAATCATAAACAGCCGATAGAAATAAAATATTCATTCCAGGCTAAAGTGCCTTCTTTGTATATAGACGAAAAAAAAATGACCTTTGCTGTTAACAGTATTCTCAAATCCCTGATAAATGGCGGTAACGCTTCAAATCGGCTTGTAATTACGGTACGTAAGAAATTAGGAAACGCCCTGATATTTTTCGAATTATATAGTTTGAATGATAAAGTAAGCGAAAGAAAAGTGAATAATTTTGACTTATTATCCGATCCTCGCGGCAATTATGCTCTGGCATTAGCGATGTCTATTATCCGATCTCACAGAGGGAAATTTAAGGTTATGAACAAAAGTGAAGATATGGTTTCGGTACAGCTTTCAATCCCGTATTGAGCTGAAATATGAAATGTTATCGAGAGAGGAGATGGGATCCCCAGGTATATGGATATGGAATAGCGGCAGTGCGAGTGACGAAATTATTTTTAATAGAACGAATTTAATAAATTGATTCAAAAATTGAAAAGAAATATAAAGAATAAGAAGTGTATGAAAATTGAGAGCACTTTTAAATATTTTCGTGCTATTGGCATTCACTGCAATTTTTTTGCATTCTGAATTGAGCTTGCCGAAAACAGCGGAAACCGATCATAAGCAGCATTTTTTTCCGACTTTAATATCAAATTCAATGAAAGTTTATTTAAGAAAGCATTATGAGATGGAGTTTGAATACACCGGTAACGGCCTAAATAAGTATCCATTAAAATTGCAAAGTTTAAATACCGGATTTAAATATCGTTCATCAAACCCGACCAATCCTTTCCGTTACAGTAAACCGGTTCTTTTATTCATTCAGGTATTTATACTTTAATGTCCTTCTTCTATTTTAGAATATCCATCATTCTTCATTTTGTTTTGCGGGATTTATTTTGAATAAAACAGGAGTTTTAAATGAAAAAAATGTTTCCGATCATTTTTATTCTGATTATGAATTTAAGTGCCTCTGCACAGCAAACGCTTATTTTATCGTTGAAAGAGGCAAAAAGCCTGGCGCTGAAAAGTAATCCTCTTTATAAGGTTCAGCAAAAAAAGATTGATTTCCAAAGAGGGGTTTATTGGTCTGAAATAATGCCGGAAAACCCGGAAACAGGGATTGAAATTGAAGCAGTTCCCAAACATCAAACTTACACTAATTATGGGGAAAAAAGGTTATTTTTCTCCCAGTCATTCGACTTTCCCACTAATTACATATTTCGCCACAAATTGTTACGCGCTGAAATCCAGCAGAAATATTTCAACTTACAGGAGTTCGAAAGGGAACTTACTTTCCAGGTTAAAGAAGCCTACTTTACCATATTGATGCAGCAAGGATTGGTGGAACTGGCCAGACAAAACCTTAAGCTTTCGCAGGATTTTTTCGACCGGGCGAAACAAAGCTATGAATTAGGCGACAGCGACCGTTTAACCATGCTCAAGGCAAAAGTTAACCTCGGCGAAGCGCAAAGGCGCCTGAATGGTATGCAAAAAGACCTGGATGCTGCGGAGTCTGTTTTGCGTGAGGTTTTAGGCCTGAAAAGTGATGATTTGATAAAAATCGTTTTATCGGATTCAATTCCTGAGAAGATTAAAATTATTTCTTATGAAGAATTAAAAAAATATTTACTGGGTCATCCGGCAATCCGGGCGGCGCAAAGTTCCAAAACGTCATCGTTAAATGCCAAACGTTTGGCCTATGCCGGTTTCCTGCCGCAGATTTCTCTTACTTACTTCAACCAGCAAATAGATAAGGTAGATTTTAAAGGCGGAGAAATTAGTTTGTCTTTCCCTTTGTGGTTTATGGGGCAGAAAGGACGCGTTGAATCCGCCAGGGCGCAACTGGCAATAGTGAACCAACTTCTAACTGCGGAACAACTGCGTTTGCAAAGGGAATTTAACCAGGCTACGGCCAATTTAGAAAAGGCGGCCAACGAAGTAACCTTATACCAAATAAGTTTATTAGGTGAAGCGGAAGAAGTATTTCGCATTGCCCGGGAAAGCTATAACGTAGGAGAAATTGGCTATATGCAATTTATTGACGCACAGCAGACGTTTATTCAAACACGGGGAGGTTATTTGCAATCATTAAGAAACTATCAAATAGAAATAGCACATTTGGAAAAATTGGTAGGAGTAGAATTATGAAACTTAACACATTCTTGACGTTTGGATCCAATCGAATTATACTGTTGATTTTGGGATTTTTTATTATCGGCTGTGCGGGAGGAGACGAAAATAGAACCGAAATGAAACAAGAGAGCAGTGAACATAATGAAGAGATTGTTTTATCGCCGGAGATCGTCCGGGAAGTTGGCATAAAAGTGGGGACGCCACAGCGGACAACCATACGTCAGTCGTTTACAGCCCAGGGCAAAGTGGTCGTAAATCCTGATTTCGTTGCTCATTTGAATAGCCTGGTATCCGGGCGGGTGCGTAAAATTTATGTCCAGATTGGCGACTATGTGAAAAAAGGGCAGCTACTATTCGAGCTTGAAAGTTTGGAAATTGCTAATATCACGGCTGATTATATCCGTGCCAAAGCAGCATATCAGGCTGAAAAAACCAACTATGAGCGAATTAAAAAATTGCGTGAGAAGGACATTAAAGCGGAAAAGGATTTAATCGCCGCCAAAGCAAGTTTTGAAAGGGCCGAGGCGGAATTGAAAGCAGCCGACCGTAAATTGCACTCACTCGGTTTCAGCGAGGAAGATGTGGAAACAATGTTTATCGGCGACGAACATAGACGAGGCATCCTTACTGTTAAAAGCCCGATCAACGGTTACGTAACCGAACGTAATATCGAACTGGGACAAATGGTTCAGCAGGAAACGGATATCATGAAAGTAATTGATAATACCCGCATTTGGGTGGAGGCAGAGGTTTACGAAAAGGATTATGCAAATTTAAAAACAGGACAAGAAGCAGGCATCACTGCTACCGCTCTGCCTGATGAAAAATTTCCGGGGCATGTAATCAAAATTAACAAAGAGTTGGATCCTCGATCCCGGACATTTACAGTTTTCGTAGAAATCAAACGGGGAAAGTCTGAATTAATTCCGAATATGTTTACCACAATAGAATTTTATTACGGCTCGCCGGATACAATTCTTGTAGTGCCCGATGAAGCGGTACAATATGACGGTACCGATTATTTTGTTTTTGTAGAAATTGAACCAAACAAATACAGAAAACAGAATGTCGTTATTGGAGAACAGTCTGACAGGCAGATTCAAATTAAAGAAGGAGTTCAAGAGCATGAGAAAATCGTTATTCAAAAAATATTTTTTGTAAAGTCCGAAATGGAAAAAGAATCATTTGGCGAAGATCACTGATTTTATGAAAATTAGTTTTAACCATAATTCGTAACTACTCAGTCAGCCCGCGAAAGACTCGAATAATAATCCGATAATATTTTTTGAGTGTTTTGTGGACGGAATAGTTACAATAATTCCAAGGAGAATCGATTATGATTGATAAAATCATCGAGTTTGCCGCCCGCCAAAGATTATTAATTTTGATTTTTACTGCACTGCTTATTGTGGCCGGCGTTATCTCATTACAAAAGTTACCAATAGATGCTTTTCCGGATGTTTCACCGGTTCTGGTTCAGGTATTTACTGAAGCATCCGGTCTGGCGCCGGAAGAAGTCGAACAATTAATCACCTATCCAATCGAAGTAGCTATGAATGGATTACCGGATATCCGTGACGTGAAATCTGTTTCAACTTTTGGCTTATCAGTCGTTTCGGTCTATTTTAAAGACAATGTGGATATTTATTTTGCCCGGCAATTAGTTTTCGAGCGTCTTGAATCGGCAAAGGGAGAGATACCGGAGGGACTTGGTTTTCCGGAATTAGGCCCCATCACCTCCGGCCTGGGACAGGTTTACCAATATTATTTACAGGGCGAAGGTTATTCGTTGATGGAGTTAAGGGAAATACAGGACTGGATTGTAAAGTTTCAACTGCGCACCGTTCCCGGCGTTACTGAAATATTGAGCTTTGGCGGGGAAGTAAAACAGTATCAGATTCAACTCGATCCGGTTTTAATGCAGAAATACGACATCACTCTCGATGAAGTGCTGGATGTGGTAAAAGCAAACAACCGCAATGTCGGCGGGAATTTTATTGTCCGTTATTCTGAGGAATATCTCATCCGCGGATTAGGCTGGGTATCTACGTTAAAGGATATCGAAAATATCAAAGTAGTGCGCAGAAACGAAATTCCGGTTTACATTCGTGATATTGCAAAAGTTGCCTTTGGTCCGGAAATCCGCCGCGGTCTGGTTTCCATGAATAATAAAGGTGAAGTGGTTTCGGGAATTGTGTTAAAACTATTAGGCGAGAATACTTCTAAAGTGATTGGAGAAGTTGAGAAAAAAGTGGAACAAATCAATGCCTCGCTGCCAAAAGGCGTGCAAGTTGTTCCCTATTACGATCAGGCAGATTTGGTTAAAAAGGCGACCGGTACGGTGAAAGATGCGCTGCTGGAAGGAGGAATTCTGGTGGTTATTGTGTTGTTGTTGTTTTTAGGAAATTTACGCAGCGCTTTTATTGTTACACTTGTCTTGCCGTTATCTGTATTAGTCGCCTTCATTTTGATGAACTATACGGGTATGTCTGCGAATCTGATGTCCCTCGGCGGCCTTGCAATTGGAATTGGTATGATGGTAGACGGTTCCATTGTTATGGTGGAAAACATCATCCGGCACCTGAGTGAAAATCGTCCACAGGATGGAAAAGCTGTTCCGGTGATTTTACAGGCTTGCAGGGAGGTCGGCCGGCCGATCGTGTTTGCGATTTCCATCATAATCATTGTTTTCTTACCATTGTTCACGCTGCAGGATGTAGAAGGAAAAATGTTCAGCCCGATGGCGTTTACCATCAGTTTTGCCATGTTAGGCTCGCTGATCTTTTCCTTAACGCTGGTGCCGGTTTTGTGCACTTATTTTTTTTCCAAAGGTATAAAGGAGAAGAAAAATATAATTGTCAGCTTTTTACAATCAATCTACATCCCTGTTCTTGAACGTGTAATAAAACGACGCGTGCTAACTCTTGTTGTTGCCATTATTTTGTTGATCGGTAGTTTGCTTCTTGTCCCATTTCTGGGAACAGAGTTTGTACCAATTTTAGATGAAGGCACGGTGGCGGTCCGAATCACCCTCTCGCCGAGCACTTCACTGCAACAAGCCGGCGAAGTATCACGCTCATTGGAGCCACTTCTATTGGAATTTCCGGAAGTGATCGACGTTATTTCAAGAGTTGGGCGGGCAGAAGTCGGCGGGGACCCTGAACCGGTCAACAATTCGGAAATTTATGTTATTCTTAAACCGGAAGACCAATGGACGGTTAAAGATAAAAAGGAGCTTGTAGAAAAGATGCGGGAAAAGTTGAGTGAATTCCCGGGTGTTTTGCTCAATTTTACCCAGCCGATTCAGATGCGTGTGGATGAGTTACTTAGCGGGGTAAAAGCGCAGTTAGCTATCAAATTGTTTGGCGACGATCTGAATCTTTTGGCGCAAAAAGGGGCTGAAATTCAGTCTGTAGCGGCAAGCATCTCCGGCGCCGCCGATGTTCAATTAGAGCAGATAAGCGGTAAACCGCAGGTGCAGATTAAAGTGAATCGAGATAAAATCGCCAGACTGGGGATGAACGTGGACGAAGTGCAGGAGGTGGTTGAAACTGCGATTGGCGGCTCTACGGTAGGCCAGGTCTTCCAGGGGCAGAAGCGGTTTGATATCTTTGTCCGTTACAAGGAATTTTATCGGGACAACGCGGAAAAGATAAAAAACATTTTAATCTCAACTCCGGACGGGGGCCGGATTCCGTTGGCCCAGGTTGCAGAAATCCGTCCTATTGTGGGACCCAAACAGATAAGCCGTGATAATAGTCAGCGCCGTATCTCAATTCAGTGCAATGTTGAAGGCCGCGATATGGGCAGCTTTGTTGCCGAAGCCAAACAGCAGATTGACCGCAATGTTTCCATGCCGCCGGGATATTATGTTACTTTTGGCGGACAGTTTGAGAACCAGCAGCGGGCAATGGCAAGGCTTTCCCTGATTGTGCCGTTGACGATATTGTTAATTTTTATCATGCTCTTTTCTACATTCAATTCGGTAAGGAATGCTTTCCTGATCATCTTAAACGTGCCGTTTGCCATCATCGGCGGTATTCTGGCATTGTTCCTGTCCGGACTTTATTTAAGTGTTCCTGCCTCGGTCGGGTTTATTGCTTTATTTGGTGTCGCCGTATTAAATGGCGTGGTAATGGTTTCATATTTCAATCAATTACGGGATCAGGGTCTCGATCTGCACGATGCCATCGTTACCGGGGCAAAATTAAGATTGCGGCCGGTATTGATGACCGCCCTGGTTGCCAGCCTGGGATTGATGCCGCTTCTTTTTTCAACAGGTACCGGCTCTGAGGTGCAAAGACCGCTGGCAACTGTTGTTATTGGCGGTTTGTTTTCATCAACCCTTCTCACACTCTTTGTATTGCCAAGTCTTTATGGCTGGTTTGAGAGAGAGAAGGTGGAATTTTAATTAACAATACTAAAGTATGGAGGAAAATATCATGAAAGAAATAAAAGCATATATTCAACCTTTTATGCTTAATAAAGTGGAAACTTCTCTGAAACAGCTTCACATTCACGGGTTGTCCGTATGTGATGTGAAAGGCTTCGGCCGCGAAAAAGATGAAAGCTACCCCCACCATTATCAGGATTATGTGGTGGAGTTTACACCCAAAATAAAGCTTGAGATCGTTTGTCCGGATGAGGATGTAGATAAAATTATAGATTGTATCCATAAAAATGCCCATACCGGGCGACGCGGCGACGGCAAAATATTTGTGACCGAGATTCTGAGGGCAAAAAGTATTAGAACAGCGGATGAAGGAGCAGATGCAATTTAAGAGTTCTTAAAACCGGGTTGATTTGAGAAAGGTATATGAATATGCGTTGGTACCAAATAGATGTGATAATTTATTCACCGGTCTTTATATTGTCTTTTTTTGTTAAAACATTTGGACAACGAAAACGAACCGGTTACGATCCTTCCCGTTTTAACAAGTCATCATCCACACAGCAGCGATTTTGGGAAATTTACGGAAATTTTCTAAGTTTGGCCTGGTTGTTCAGCATTTTGGGATACTCTATAAATCATTCTTTTATGGAAAAGACCGGCTTACCATTGTTCTTCGATTTCCCGGATATAAAATTTAATATAGCAGTTCACTAAAAAACGAGTCTTGAAATGAAGAAAAAAACAGTAAAATTAGACATTCCATTACTTCTCCCCCGGATCAAAGATGTTAAGGACCAATGTGTTCAACAGTTGCAGAAGCGCCTCCTGGAACACCGGGGTTTTCACAAGGTCCATATTGAACAAAAAGACGGAGAGGCGTTATTGTGCCTGCATTACGATCCGAATCTCATCTCGTTAGAAAAGGTAAAGCGTCTGGCAAAAGAAGGGGGTGCGGAAATAACCCGACAGTTTGAACATGAAATCCTGCATATTACCGGGATGGATTGTGCCGATTGTGCCGGCAGTATCGAGCATATTATGAAACATCGAGCGGGCGTGATTACCGTTTCGGTGAATTATGCCGCGGAAAAAATGCGCATCGAATATGACACCCGAAAACTGGACCACGATAAAATCGTACGGCGGATTCGCAGCATGGGCTATGGAATCGAGGAAGAAAAATCCCAAACCTGGTTTCAGGAAAATTGGGAATTAGTGCTGGCGCTGTTTGCCGGGCTATTCCTGGGAATTGGGTTTTTAGGTGAAAATTTATTTGGTCTCCCTTTACCGGTGGCGGTTGTTTTCTATATACTTGCTTACATTTCGGGCGGTTACGATGCCACCCGCCATGGACTGAAGGCAGTTATGCACCTGCGCTTCGATATCGATTTTCTAATGGTGGTTGCGGCACTGGGAGCGGCTATTCTGGGCGAATGGCCGGAAGGAGCGCTGCTGTTATTCCTGTTCAGCCTGGGTCATTCGCTGGAGCATTACGCCATGGACCGGGCGCGGCACGCCATTAAGGCCCTGGGGCAAATTACCCCCAAAACCGCCCGGGTGCGTCGCAACAGCTCGGAGATAGAATTGGCAGTGGAAGACCTGCAACGGGGTGATGTAGTGATTGTCCGTCCCGGCGACCGCATTCCTATCGACGGCCGGGTTATCGAAGGCAGCTCTGCAGTGGACGAAAGTCCCATTACCGGCGAAAGCGTGCCGGTGGAAAAAATGACCGGTGAGAAAGTTTTTGCCGGTTCCGTAAACGGCGAAGGCGCATTGGAAATTGAAGTGACCAAACTGGCTAAAGATACTACAGTGGCCAGGGTGATCCAAATGGTGGAAGAAGCACAAACTCAAAAATCACCCACCCAACAGTTTACCGAAAAATTTGAGCGGATTTTTGTGCCGGTGATATTAGTCGGGGTAATCCTGGCGATTTTTGCTCCTCCGCTGCTTGGATGGCTTTCATGGAGCACAGCGTTTTTACGCGGCATGGCTGTTTTGGTAGCGGCATCTCCTTGTGCGCTGGCAATTGCCACTCCCGCCGCGATACTTTCGGGCATTGCCCAGGCCGGCCGGAACGGTATTCTGATAAAGGGCGGCGTACATCTGGAAAATTTGGGGGCGCTACGTGCCATCGCCTTCGATAAAACCGGTACCATCACCAGGGGAAAGCCGGAGGTAACCGCTCTGGTACCTTTGAATGGGATACCGGAGGAACGGCTACTCCTGATGGCGGCGGCGTTGGAAAGCCGTTCCAATCACCCGCTGGCCCAGGCTATTTTACAAAAAGCCCGGGCGCAAAACCTCGATCTGCCGGAAGCCGACGATGTGCAAAATTTTGCCGGAAGAGGTATACAGGGCAGGGTGAATGGACAACCGGTATCCATTGGAAATTTGAAATTATTTTTTGAATTGAAAGATGAACGCCCCCCGGAAGAAATTATAAAAAAAGTTCGGGAATTGGAAGCCGCCGGAAATACTACTATGTTAGTTCACATCGCAAACCGTTTCGGCGGCATTATTGCGCTGGCAGACCGGCCGCGCGCCAATGCCCGGGCTGCCATGCAAAGGCTGCGGCAATTGGGGATTCGGTCATTGATTATGCTCACCGGGGATAACCAGCGGGTAGCTGCTGCCATCGCCCGGCAAGTGGAAGTAAGCGAATTTAAAGCCGGGTTGTTACCGGACGAAAAGGTTAAGGTCATTCGGGAATATTTAAGAAGCCACCGGAAAATCGCCATGGTGGGGGACGGAGTTAATGACGCACCGGCCATGGCGAATGCTACCGTGGGGATTGCCATGGGCGCCGGCGGCACCGACGTGGCGTTGGAAACCGCCGATGTGGCGCTAATGGCCAGCGACCTGTCCCGCCTGCCGTTTGCCGTGGCATTAAGCCGCCAGTCCCGGCGAATCATTTTTCAAAACCTAATAATTTCCCTGGGGATTATTGCACTGCTGATTCCCACAACATTATTAGGAATGGCAGGCATCAGCGTGGCAATTATATTTCACGAAGGGAGCACATTGGCAGTTGTGGCTAATGCCCTGCGGCTGTTGAAATTTAAAGAATAGACGTTACTATTCAGGTCGCCTGAGAGTGAACCCTCAGGCTAAGACATGAAAGCATCCTGAAGGATGCTATCGTAAATAGGACGCTTTAGCGCCCTTTCATTTCTTAGCCTTGTCGTTCACGGCAAGGCGAAAAAGATTGAAAGAAAACACCTGAATAGTTACGAATAGACGTTACTATTCAGCCCACTAAACATGCGAAATACTCAAAAGATATTTATTATGATTAATTTTCGTGTATTTAGTGGGCGATCTGAATAGTTACGAATAGACAAATTTTTTACTTCAATAATCAAGGAAATTCCGATGTCTAAATTAAAAATCAGTTTTATCGTTGTCATCAGTTTATTTACTATTTACACAATTTATTCGTTTGTCAATTCTCTGGAAGAACCCAAACACATTCATTCCCGTGACGATGCGCCCCGGGGCAGTGCAAATCAAACGAGCCGTACGGCGGGAGATATAAAAGAATTAGAAACACAATTGCAAAACAATCCCGGCGATTATGTTTTAATTATGAAACTTGGCCATGCCTATCTTGAAAATCAACAATTTGCAAAAGCCGTGGAAATATTCAGAAAAGCCGTGCAGCTTAAACCACAGGAAGCTGAACCTCAGGTTGACCTGGGGATAGCGCTGCGGCAAAACAGACAAATTGATGAAGCTTTAGCAGCGCTGAACCGGGCAACGAAAAGTTTTCCGGAATACGGCGAAGCGTGGCTGCAATTGGGAGTGCTGAACCGGTTTAATCTTAAAAACAATCAAAAAGCTCTGCAGTATTTTCAGAAATTTTTATCGCTGGAACCCCGGGGCGAGACGGCCCCCCAGATAAAAGAGGAAATTGAACGGATAAAAATGGATATGAAAAAACAAGACGGTGTAATAAAATAAACAGGGAATAAAAATGGTACATAATTATTCCGGGCTCAAATGGGTTTGTGTCATTTCACTAACGGTCATTCTATTTGGCTGTGGCGGCAAGAAAAAAACGCCCCCCAATCCGGATACTGTGGCAACTTATGACAACGGTGAGATTACGGTAAATGATTTGGAGAATTACCTGGAACAGCGCACTGAAGGACTAAAGGTGCCGGCAGGCGATTCCCTGGCAGCGCTTAAGGATCAGCTTCCGAAGGAGAAAGAAGTCTATCGCGGCCTCATCCGGGAGCTGGTGCTGGACGATATGGTTAAACGCAAGATCAAGGAAAAGCAACTGGACAATCGCGGCAACATCCGTCATGCTTTCAAGCACCTCGAGGATCAATTAACACTTCAGCAGCTACACACCGAAATGCATGAGAAAGATAAAATTCCGGTAAGTGAGACGGATATCCAGAAATACTATGATGAGAACCGCAATCGCTTCGGAAACAAGCCGTTGTATGAAGTGCGCGAAGAAATCAAAAACATTCTGGAATCGCAAAAAGAAGGCGAATATGTCGCGGGTTATGTTCAAGAGTTAAAGAATGCAGCAACTATTACTAAAAACTACGAGATTCTGCGCGTGCCGGAACCTGCCGGGGATGAAGTGCGGGAGGCTTATGAGAAGGATAAGGAAACCTATCGTGAGCCGGAAAGATGGGTGATCGAACAGATTGAGATCGCCGATACCACTGCAAAAGCGCAAGAGCAGGCGCAAAGAGCCCGGGCTAAATTAGGATCCGGTGAAAGTTTTTAGATAATAGCAGAAATGTTTGACCGGGACCGCACCATAGCCACTATGGAATATCGAAGCGGGATGCGCGGGGAGGCATTCGAAAGGGCAATCACCTCGTTGAACCCGGGTGAATTCAGCAAACCCATTCAGGAAAACGGAAAATATTTTATAGTCCGGTTAAAGGAAAAAATACCTGCTTCCTATCTCCCTTTTGAAACAGTGCAAGGCATGATTCGCCGCTTTTTGATGGATGAACGGGAAAAGAAATTGTACGAAGAAAATAAGAATAAGACTTTGTTTACCCTGCATGGCCGCCGCTTCACATTAGCTGATTTCTACCAGGAATTCAATGAGCTGCCACCCGCAGAACAGGAAAAGTACCGCAGCTATGACCAGCGGGTGAAGTTAGTGAACCGGATGATCGAGCGTCTGTTATTGTTGGAGGACTCTTACGACCGTATGCTCAACGCCCAAAAAAAAGAGGAGATCGAGCATGTGCGGGAGGATATCCTGAAGCAGACCCTGCATCGAGAGGAGGTGGATCAAAAATTGGCAGTGAGCGAGGAGGAAGTGAAGGAATTTTACGAGCAGAATAGAGAGCGTTTTAAAACACAGCCGCAGGTGAAGATTAACATTATTGTGGTGCGCGGGGGACAGAATGAAGATGAAGACAAAAAGGCGAAAGAAAAAATTCAAGAGGCTTACGACAAACTAAAATCCGGCTTCTTTAAAAAAGGAATGCCCTTCGAAGAGGTCGCCGGGCAGTACTCCGAGGACCCGCTTACAGCCCGGAATAGCGGTAAACTGGATTTCTGGATCAGGGAAACCGGCAATCCTTATTACGAAATGTTAAACCATGCCTTACATGAGAAATTCATGGACTTAAAAGCAGGAGAAATGACAGAGCCGTTTTCCATGGGGCATGACTATCTAATTGTGAAAATAAGGGAAAAACAGGAACCGCGGCAACGATCTTATGAGGAGATGAAAGACCATCTGAAAGAAGACCTCAAACTTAAAAAGCATAACGATTTAACTGCCGGGATGTATAACGATATGATCGACCGGTCCAACCTAGTGATTTATGATCAAGTATTGGAATCTTTAATTAAAAAACAGAAGGAGGTGAGTACGAGATGAATCGCAAAGAAAAAACGGTTTTAATTGCCATTGCGGCTAACCTGCTGCTGATAGCCCTTAAATTTTTCCTGTCTTCCCTGTCCGGCAGTATAGCGCTAAAAGCTTCGGCCTGGCATTCCTTTTCGGATCTCATCCCCTCCGGGGTGGTATTGGCGGGGTTATTTCTGGCCCGCCGGGAAAACACCGCCGACACACGGGGCATCAGCCGTATCGAGAACATCATTGCCATGATTGTGTCCGGATTCATTTTTTATGTGGGTATCGAAATTGTGCGCGAGGTGCTGGCAAGGGGCGCTGAGGAATTGAGCAATGTTCCGCTGGTGGCGACAATTTCGCTGGCATCTATTGCCATCACCTATTTTATGTCGCGCTACCAGATTTTCGTGGGGCGCGAGACCAATTCCCCCAGCCTCATTGCCAATGGCACCCACGCCCGGGTTGACATGTACAGCTCCATAGTGGTAGTGGCGGCGCTGGTGGGCTATATCATGGGTTTTACCACCCTGGATAAGATTGCAGCGGCTATTATCGTTCTCTTGATTTTAGGCAATGGGCTGGAAGTACTCGGTAATGCCGTTAAAGCGTTGCGCCGCGGAGGTTTTCTGGACCTCGCCCATAAAGACGGAGAAGTTTATTTGGAAAAAATCCTGCGCTGGTTTCGGCGTTTTGCCGTTGCCGGAATTATCCTGGCGGTGATCGTCTATTTTGCCTCCGGTGTGTACACGGTGCGCTGGAACGAGGAGGCCATCGTCAAGCGTTTTGGTGAACCTGTTCGCCAGGTGCAGGCAGGACTTCACTACCGGCTGCCGTGGCCCTTTGAATCGGTAAACCGGATAGGAGTAACCGATGTGCGTATGGAGAAGGTTCCAACCTCCCTGATGCTTACCGGCGACGAGAATCTCATCGAAATTGAAGCAGTGGTCCACTACCGGGTCAAAGATGCCTTTTCATTCATCTATAATCTATCGGATCCTGAAGAATTAGTGCGCAGTACGGTGGAGTCAGCTCTGCGCAACCAGATTAATCAAAATTCTGTCGATTTTATCATCACCGTAGGTAAGAACCGGATCCAGGAGAGGGCGAAACAAATTGCCCAGGATGCCTTGAACCGGCAGAAATCCGGGATTCAACTGCTCACGGTTCAACTAACCAAAGATATCCCGCCGGGCGATGTGATGGAAGCCTTCCGTGATGTAGCCAGCGCGCGCGAGGATAAAAACACCTATATCAACGAGGCGCTGGGGTATCAATCGGAGGTCGTCCCCAAAGCCCGCGGCGAGGCGCAGAAGCAGGTTGAGCAAGCCTTAGCCTACCGGGGAAAAAAGATTCACACTGCTACCGGCGACGCCCGGAGATTTCTCAGCAAGCTGCGGGAATACCGGAAGAGTCGCGCTATCACCGAAAAACGCCTTTACATTGAGGCATTGGAAAAAATCCTGGTCAACGTCAATAAACTGATCGTCGATGAAAAGGTGCAGGTGGAAAATACCGAGTTGTGGTTTTTAAAAGGGAAGATTAGTGACAAATTTATAAAGGAGGTGAAGAAGCCATGAAGATCAGTAAAACTATCTTACTGATGGTGGTCGTTTTTGCCATCATCGTGCTCAATTCTATATTGTTTACCGTGGATCAAACCGAATATGCGGTGGTTACCCAGTTCGGTCGACCTCTGCGGGCAATTACCCAGCCGGGATTAAGCTGGAAGCTGCCCAGTCCCATTCAAAATGTCCAGCGCTACGATAATCGTCTGAAGGTCTACACCTCGAGGAATGCTGAATTTTTGACTCGTGATAAGAAAAATGTCATGGTGGAGAGCTTTGTCACCTGGCGGATTCAGGATCCTGTAGTTTATATGAGGACGTTGAAGACCTTCACCAACGCCCGGGAACGCTTAAACGATATAGTGTTTTCAGAGTTGGGCGTGTCGCTGGGTCGTTACAATCTGGGTAACTTAGTAAATGTAAACGAAGACAGCCTTAGACTGCCGGATATGACGGCACAGGTGCAGGAGGTAACCGCCCAAAAACTGGCCGATTACGGTGTTCAGGTAACCGATGTGCGGGTGAAGGTGCTTAATTTCCCCGAGAAAAATAAGCAAAGTGTGTTCCAGCGTATGAGGGCTGAACGGGAGAAAATGGCACGGCTGTATCGCTCCGAAGGCACCGAAGAGTCTTCCAAGATTCGTGCTATCGCCGACAAAGAGAAGACCCTGATCCTTTCTGCTGCCTACGAGAAAGCCGAGAAGATTAAAGGTGAGGGGGATGCCCGGGCAATCAAAATCTATGCCGATGCCTTCCGGAAGGATCCCAGGTTCTACGAATTTACCCGCTCACTGCAAGCCTACGAAAAGCTCATCGATGAGAAGACCACCATCGTCCTGCCTTCCGACGCTGAGCTGTTTAAATACCTGCAACGGGCAAAACAGAAATAGAAGGAGGTGTGCGAATGGACAATAAGCAAAATGACAAGCAGCCTCAACCGGAAAAGCCCCGGCAGGGCATTGATTGGGAGAAATATCTCCATAAGCTCGGCGACTGGAGCCGGAGAGCCCGGAAAGACGCGCAGAAAGTTTTTTTGAAAACCGCAACCATTTTTACCAGACTGCAGGAAGCGGGTAAGAGGTTTAAAATAAAAGAAGACCTTCGGAAAGCTTTCGGGCATCTGCGGCCGCGCCGTATTGCCGCGCTGACTATGCTGGCGCTGCTGGCGCTGTACCTGGCCTCGGGGGTCTACATGGTTAACCCCGGCGAAGAAGCGGTGGAGCGCCTGTTTGGCCGGGTAATAAAGGAAGGAATTACCGAAGGTTTGCACTATCGCCTGCCCTGGCCTTTTCAGCAGGTGGATAAGGTGAACGTGGCGGAGATTCGGCGGGAAGGCATCGGCATGCTTTTGCCGGAACACCGCGGGGTACATTCATCGCCCGGTAAAATTCAGATTCTCACCGGCGATGAGAATATCGTCGATGTGCAAATGGTTATCCAGTATCGTATTAACGATCCGGCTAAATATCTTTTTAGAGTCGACTCCCGTCCCTACAGGATTATCAACCAAGTGGTGCGCTATGCCGTTACCCGTATCGGAAGCAATATGCTGGTTGATGATATCCTCACTATTGCCAAGGAGCCGATACAGCGCATGGTGCAGGCCGAAACCCAGCGCCTGCTGGATGCATATAAAACCGGGTTGTCGGTGGTCACCGTAAACCTCAACAAGATGTATCCTCCGGAAGAGGTAGCAGGCGCTTTCCGCGATGTGGCAAGTGCGCGGGAGGATAAATCGCGCACGATAAACCAGGCCGAGGGCTACCGTAACAGTCTCATTCCGCCTGCCAAAGGGCAGGCCGAGCGCACGCTTCGTGAAGCAGAAGGATATGAGGCGGAAGTAATCAACCGGGCACAGGGCGAAACACAGCGATTCCTGCAGATGCTGGCGGAGTATCGCAAGACCGGCGGCAGCGCTTCCTCTGATGTGACCCGGGAACGGTTGTACCTGGAAACCATGGAGAAGATTCTAAAGAAAGTGAAAATCTACATCCTCGATTCCAACACCAGGGGCAAGGTAAATTTGCGCTTTTTGGAAAATAAGTAAAACCTGAATTGAGCGATTGTAGGGCGATTCGCTGAATCGCCAACAGAATTCACACTAAAACCATCAACCCGTTTGGTAACAGTAACAAACTTAAAAACAAAAGAATCGCTCAATTCAGGTAAAAGTAAGAAAACTTGCGTCCCGGAGCCTCTGCGGCCGTTCGGCGTCAGGTTGGTATTACGGAATTCAAAGCCGGGTTGTTCCCGGAATAAAAAGTGGCTGCAATTCGTGACTGTCTGCAAAAATAATGATGCACCTGCCATGGCCAATGGCACGGTTGGTATTTCCATAATTTTTCACGAAAGCAGCACTTTGGTGGTGGTGGCAAGTGCACTGCGGTTATTGCGGTTTCATGGTTAAATTGTAAAATAGAAAAGGAAAATATAATGGGAACAAAGGAAAATTTAACACTTCGCGTCGCCAACCTGGATTGTGAGCACGAGGCAGCCGTTATTGAGCGCGGCCTTAAAGACCATTCAGGTATAAAGGATCTGAAAATTTATCCCAAATCGGCGAAGGTGGAAATTTCCTATGATGCGGAAAAAACCGGTGCCGGGGATTTGAAGGAAAAATTAGGATCCCTGGGCTTTCCGGCGGTTACGGGTCACGCACTACCCTCGGCGCCCAAGCCCTGGCGTAACCCCAAGGTGATTACTTCTGTTCTCTCCGGTGTTTTGCTGCTAGCCGGCTGGCTGCTGGGCTACGCGGGTCTGCCCGCGGCAGTCCAGTTGGGCATTTATCTGGCAGCTATTTCAATCGGTGGTTACTATTTTGGTCGTGAAGCCATCGAAGAATTGCTTTTCGAACGGGAAATCGGTATCGAATTTTTGATGGCAACCGCGGCTGTGGTGGCGACCATTTTGGGGCAGGCGGCGGAGGGTGTCATGCTGGTGTTTCTCTATTCCATCTCGGAAGCGGTTGAGGGTTACACCGAGGAAAAAACCCGCTCCGCCATCAAAGCCCTGATGGATCTGGCGCCAAAATTTGCCCTGGTGAAGCGCAACGGATCGGAAGAGGAAATTCCGGTGGAAGACATACGGGTGGGCGACATTTTTATTGTCAAACCCGGCCAGGCCATGCCTGCGGACGGTGAAATAACGGTAGGTTCCAGCAGCGTTAATGAATCGCCAATCACCGGCGAAAGCATGCCGGTGGAAAAAGTACCCGGCAGCCAGGTATTTGCCGGCAGCATAAACGGCGAGGGGATGTTGGAAGCCTGTGCTACTAAAACTTTTGCGGACAACACCCTTTCACGGATCATTCAAATGGTGGAGGAAGCCCAGGAGCGCAAGGGAAAAAGCCAGCGCTTCATCGAGCGCTTCGGTAAACGCTACAGCCCGGCCGGTTTTGCTCACCGGAATTCTAATTGCTATCCTGCCTCCGCTACTGTCTGACGCTACCTGGTCCACCTGGATTATCCGCGCCACAGTGTTTATTGTCGCCGCCGCTCCCTGCGCCCTGGTGATCTCTATTCCTATCACCCTGGTGGCCACATTAGGTACTGCCGCCCGTAAAGGTGTGCTCATCAAAGGCGGGGTTTATGCTGAAGAACTGGCCAAAGTGACTGTAGCGGCGCTGGATAAAACCGGCACCCTGACCAGCGGCGAACCGGTTGTGACTGACGTTCTGCCGGCCAACCAATCTGCTCAAACGCCGTCTGCGGATGAAATTTTGCAACTGGCCGCGGCTGTGGAAAGCGGCAGTGAACACCCCCTGGCGCGGGCCATTGTCGGCCTTGCCCGGGAAAAGCAAACGGCCTTTTCCCGTCCGCATGAATTTCAATCGCTTACCGGCTCCGGCGCGCGGGCTCTGATTGACGGACGATGGCACTTTGTCGGTAGCCCGGCTCTGTTTGAAGAACAGTTCCCGCAGGCGCCGGACGGAATATACGGCACCATCGAACGCCTGCAACAGGAAGGCAAGACCGTGGTTCTGGCAGGCTCGGAGAAATCGGTGCTGGGTGTCATTGCCATCCGTGATCAACTGCGGGCCAACGCCAGAAAGGCCATTGAACAACTGCATCGCATCGGCATTAAACAGATTGCCATGCTTACCGACGACAATAGGCGCACCGCCGAGGCCATTGCTCGGGAACTGGAACTGGATTTGGTTTTTGCCGAATTGAAGCCGGAGGACAAAGCGGCCGCAGTTCGTCAACTTTCGCAAACAGTTGGCCACGTGGTAATGGTGGGCGATGGAATAAATGACGCCCCGGCATTAGCAGAAGCCACCGTTGGCGTGGCAATGGGCGCCGCCGGCACCGATGTGGCGCTGGAAACCGCCGATGTGGTGCTAATGGCAGACGACCTGGAAAAGCTGGTGTACGCCTTGAAATTGGCCCGCCGCAATCAAAAGGTGGTAAAACAAAATCTATTCCTTTCGGCGGTGGTGATTGGCGGGCTGGTCATCGGCGCAGTTAGCGGGGTCTTCACCCTGCCCATAGCCGTATTGGGACATGAATTAAGCGAATTTGCCGTCATCGGCAACGGGCTGCGCATGCTGCGGAGTCAGGATAAATAAAACAAGAGAAATCTGTTTAACCTACTGATTTATCGTGGGCATACAGATTCCTCTACTTCGCTTTGCTCCGCTCGGAATGACAAGTTTTACCGGTTTTCGGACAGACGCTAATTAAATCATCTTTCTGTAATAGACCGGAAACTGATCTTCTCTTAGAAGGTCATTTTCTATTTTCCCTCTTTATTTTCTAAGTCCTTCAGAATATTCTGTTTTTCCCCAAATAAATAGTTCCTTACGATAATTCCACTTGATTTTGAACGGAGAAAGTCGGAAATTAAAAGAAAAGATTGATGGTAATTTCCGAATTTTAAAATGTTAAGTAAGGAAAACAGATGATTCCCATCCTATTCAAACTTGGTCCCTTCAAAGTGGGTAGCTACGGACTTATGCTTGTTCTCGCATTTTTGAGCTGCCTCTGGTTTCTAACGCGGGAATTTAAACGCAACGGCTACGAAAGCGATTGGGCTTTCTCTGTTGTCACCTGGGCGGCAATCGGCGGGATCGTCGGCGCCAGAGTCTATTTTATTATTGAACATCTGCATGAATTTTTTCTGGATCCGCTGGGCATGATTTTCACCGGCAGCGGACTGACCTTTTACGGCGGTCTGTTTGGCGGTTTTTTAGGCGTTGTCTGGCAGATCCATAAAATCCCGAGACCGAACCTGAAAATCGCCGACATGATTGCCCCGCTGCTTTTGCTGGGCTACGGTATCGGCCGGATCGGTTGCTTCCTTTCCGGAGACGGTGATTACGGTCCGCCTTCCGATTTGCCCTGGGCCATGGCGTTTCCAAACGGTCTGGTGCCCACAAATGTTCCGGTTCATCCTACGCCGGTTTATGAAAGCCTGATGGCGGTGACTCTGTTTGCCATTTTGTGGAACTTGCGGAAAAAGAATCACCCGCCGGGTCTGATGCTTAGCGGCATGGCTGTTTTCTACGGGGTTGAACGTTTCATCGCCGAGTTCTGGCGGTTGACGCCGAAGATTTTATGGGGCTGGATGAGTATGGCGCAAATCATCAGTGTTATTCTTGTGATAACGGGTATCTTGTGGGCATGGTATTTGTTGAAGAGGAAATCACCGAAAGAGGTGAATCCATAGACAATTGTTGGGGATACAACGCTGTTGCGAGAAACCGTTTGATCGTAATTCCTGTCGGTGGTTTCCGGTTAGGTTTTTGCCACAATGCCACCCCGTGGTAAACCACGGGGCTAAGAATAGTAAGGACGCTGAAGCGTCCTGTTTTGTGAGCGTCATTTATGGCGCTTTCTATTCTTAGCCTGATGGTTTACCATTAGGCTAACTTTGTTAATTGCAGGGTAGCAAAAACCTAACCGGAAATTGCCGGCTATTCAAGAGCTTTTCAATCCGTTATAACAGTTTACGTTTTTATAAAAATAGCCCGCGACCAAAGTCGTGGGCTATTTTCAAAAGTACTTCAAACCATTTCAGCGGTTTTCAAAAAAAAGTATTTTCCCCTTTTCAGAATCAATTATTTGAACGCTGTTTTGATTTCGTTCAGAGAGACGCCCAGTGTTTTTTGTGCAATTTTGTCCAATGCGGCTTCATCGCCGGTCAAATGAATGGTTCGATGGATATGAGTCAGTGTTTCCTGCGGCTGCAATTGAGCGGCGGGTGACGACGTTTCCAGTTCGTAGAATGGTCCCAACGGTTTTGCTCCCGGTTCGGCCGGGCCGTCGTTGTAACTGTTAACCACATCGCCGCTGTACGGTTTGTCCTGCAACTCCCACATGGAATTTACATAATCTGTTTCGCCCTCCGGGAAATTGAATTGAACCAGCGTCAGTACATGGTTGTCGGCGTCGTAGCTGCCAAAAACCGGTTTGCAGCGCAGCGGGGACAGGCCGATTTTGCTGCGGTATTTGCCGTCGCCGCGGAAAAACAACACATCATCTTTGACTACCAGACGGCCGGCGGGAACTTTACCGAAATAAGCATCGTTGACGACCGGTCCCAGTTCCGATTCACTGCCCGGTTTGTAGGGGATAATCACGGTAGTTTTGGGCGATGGGTTGAACATCCCCAAAATCCAGATGGAGAGCAGACCGGATTCTTTTTTCCACACCTTTTGGCCGGTGTTTTTAATACTGTTTACCGATGTATACCCTACCATTTTAACTGCCGAATCCGGCCGGATTCCAATAAATTCGCTAATCTGATCCGTTGGCAGCAATTTGATCTCTCGTTTCACTTCCAAATCGAATTCGGTGTCGGAATAATTTTTCAGGTGCATCTTTTTTGTGAACACGGCGCTGTTTTTGGCCACGGAAATCACATCGAACAGATCCCAATCGATGGCTGCCGGGACGAACCAGTGCTCCAGATCGAACGGATCGCCTTTTTTGAAGAAAATGGAAAACTGTCCGCCCTCCGGGCCGAGCCAGAATCTGTCCTCGCCGCCGAATACATTGATGTGCGGCTGCTTGTCACCGGAAGCGATCAGCTCGCGGTTGAGCCAGCCAAAACTCAAACCGTCGTCGCCGCCGGCGGTGCTGGTCATCACGCGCCCCTGCCAGTCCGTTACAATAGCTACTTTAGCCAGATCCTTCTCATCTGTCAAAACAATGACATCTTTGTGCTTCCTTAAAAATTCCACATCACTTTTAAAAGACATCGCTTTCTCCCTGTTTCCGTTTGATTGACAACTCACCATGAAAAAAACCGAAATGATTAGAAATCCAAAAAATCTTTTCATTTTGAAACTCCTGAATTTTAATGAGAAACTGCGTATCCTTCAGTTTAAATTAATTGAACAGTTACGTTATGTTGATTTCATCCAATAATTTTTTCCAGTACTTCCATCGGATGATAAACGGGACGATTCAATTCGGACCGGATCTGTTCGCGGCAGGAAATACCGCCGGCCAGCACCAACCTTTCATCGTCCGCTTCATCCGCCTGTCCGATCTGATCGAGCAAATCCTCCCCCACTTTTTTACTCACTTCATAAAACTGCTTTTTGTAGCCAAAACTGCCGGCCATACCGCAGCATTCAACAGAAGAAGTTACCACATCGAAGCCCAGTTGCCGGAACAGAGTAACCGTCGCGTCAAAAGCGCCGATGGTTTTCTGTTGACAGTGACCGTGGATGAAAAGTTTTTGCTGCGACAACTTTTGTGGCGAAAAACATTTTTTCCAGTCCATTCCGTTTTCTGTGAACAAGTGTAAAATGTACTCAATGGGATCGTAACTCATTTTTTTCAGCTTTTGAAAAAGTGCAGCATCATTTAGAAGATTGCGGTAATCCAAGCGAAACAGCGCCAGCACGCTGGGTTCGGTAACAATCACCGGTTTTCCGGCATCGATCATTTTTTCCAGATAACGGGCTGTCTGTTGGGCGCGCTTGCGGGCAATATCGATCAGTCCCTGTGATTGGGATGCCCGGCCTTCCGGCAGCACGTCGCTTAATGTGATTTCAACCCCCAACTTTGCCATCACCTTTGCCGTGATCAGGCCGATATCCGGGTTTTGGTAATTGGTGTAAACATCGGCAAACAGAACCGCGCTGCTTTTGGCCTCTGACGCCTGTATGTTTGCCTTTTTGAACCGTTTGGTCAATGTCTGTCCGGCAAAATTCTGCAGTTCTCTACGCCGGTCAACGCCAAAAAAGTGTTCCAACAAACTGCGCGAAACGGAAAAATTACTCACCCGGTTTGATACCGGTGTAAACAGACTGGCGATTCTGGCAGATGACGCGAAGTTGCCGAAAAAACGTTTCTGTGCCGGCGCTTTTTTGCCGTCCGGATGATTCAATCGATTCCGCAAAACCGTGTTCAGCCAGGGGATATCGATTTTCACCGGACACTGCGGAATACAGCGGGAGCAGCCGGTGCACAGTTCGCTGAATCCGGCGTTTTCCAGCGTTCCCGTTCCCGCTTCCCAGGCGCCGCCGATACCGCCGGAATAGGTTTCGCCGCCGAAAGCGTGTCCGCCCACGGTTTGGAAAACAGGACAAACGTTGAGACAGGCGCTGCAGCGCACGCAGTAGAGAGCCTGTTTCAGTTCCGGGTCTTTGCGCATATTCGACCGGCCGTTATCGACCAGAACAAGATGGAATTCCCGTTCTTTTTTCGGTCGTCCGTCAAAAGAAAACGGCGGCAGATCCAACGGCGGATCGATGATGTTGGTGTAGGAAGTGAGCGGTTGTCCGGTGGCGCTGGGGGCCAGCAGTTCGATGAATACGGCCAGATCCTCACGCCGCGGAATCACTTTTTCTATGCCGGCAATGGCGATGTGAACCGGGGGCGCCTGGGTAACCATACGGATGTTGCCTTCGCTTTCCACCAATACGATGGTGCCGGTATCGGCTGAAATCACATTAGCGCCGCTGATGCCCACATCCGCGGTGAGAAATTTTTGCCGTAGAATCTTGCGGGCAAATTTAGTCAGATCCTCGCCCGTATCCAACGGTTGATCGGTATCGAATTTTTCTTTGAAAAGTTCGGATATTCGCTCTCTGCTGCGATGAATGGCGGGGGCGACGATGTGGGAAGGCTGCTCGTCCGAAACCTGCAAAATAAATTCCGCCAGATCCGTTTCCGCCACTTCGATGCCCGCTTCTTCCAGCGTATGGTTGAGTTTTATCTCCTCCGATGTCATCGATTTGGCTTTGACCACTAATTTGGCTTCATGTTTCAGGCAGACATTTTTGACGTATTCACACGCTTCTTCTTTGGTGCGCGCCGGATAAAAATGACCGCCGCGTTTTTCAATTACCTGCCGCAGCCGGCCGAGCAACTTCTCATTATTTTCAATGGAGTATTCTTTAATTTCCCGGGCGCGGTCTTTTAACGCTTCGTAATCCTCTATTTCGGCCACCGCCGTGTACCGGTTACGGTTGAAAGTTTGCGTATTCAGCCGCACCGCGTCGCTTTCAATTGCCAGCGCCATGCGGATGGCTTTCTGCAAAGCTTCTTTGGCAGATTTATCGGCTACTTCCCGCGGTGTGATCTCTTTTTCAATCTCAGACATCTGTTTCTTCCAGTAAGATAATATGTAATTTCCCCGGCCCGTGAACACCGCGGACCAACGGCCCCATATCGGCTGTTGCGCTTGGTCCGGTGATGAAAACAAAATCCTGATGATTCCCGCCTTTCGCCTGCATAGTAAAAATATCCCGCGGCCGTGACACAATGGATTGAGCCGACAAAACGGCAACATGCTCCCGGGTGTACAGGCTGATGGAGCCGCCCAGATTCCGCGAGAGCGCGACACAGATGGAACCGGTTCCGGCAACGCCGGCAAACGCATCGGTGATGCCGATTTTGGTGGTTGCCATCTGTTCTTCCGTTGGGTGAGTAATTATGCCCGGCAGTTCTCTGAGAGACCGGAAAAGCTCGTCAGGCAGATAATCCGGTTCCGCCAATAGCACGGTTTTTTCACCGGCCGTGATTTTTGAAATGGCCTGCGACAGTGCGGCAGGGGAGTTGTGTACTCTTTCTACCGTTGCTGCGGCCCGTTCTGCAGCGCTGATGAATTGTTCTATTAAATTTTGTTGGTTTTCCATGCTTATGCTAATCAGGGGAAATGTTTGTATATGTCTTTTCGGTGTAAAATTCTTGTGAAGATGATTTTATCTTTCAAGACTTCAAGGCCGATTCTGTAATTTCCGATGCGTATTCTGAAATAAGATTCAGTACTTTTTAATTTTTTTAAGTTTTTAATTTCCGAGAGATTATCTGTGTTTTTTACGTCATGAATAGTAACCAATCACAGGGATGTTCGCAATACCGCCTGAGGATAAATCCTCAAGCCAAAAGTGGCAGGACGCTAAAGCACCCTTTAGGGTGCTTCCATATTTAAGCCTGTTGCTTCAGCTTCAGGCGAGTGTTAATTTTTACTCCTATGATCGGTTACCATGAATAATCTGCTTAATTTTATCTGTGAGTTGTCGATCTTGTATTTTTATTAGGTCTTTTTCAAAACTTTTTTCGAAGAGAACTTACATTATTTATTTTCCAAAATATTCATAATCCTGTCTTCGTCAACAAAATTATCTTTTCTGCCTTTTTTAATTGCCTGAACCAGGCCCGCATCTTCGATAGCTTCAACAATTAAATCATAAAACAGCTCTCTTTTTTCGACTAAAATTTCTGCTAATGCATCTTTGACCATTTTTTTAATTTCATGCTCTTTGATGGTTAATTCCATTTTTTTCTCCCGATATTTTTATATTCGTACCTATTCAAGATAAGATACGATTATATTGGAAATTGTTTTACCCTCTTCCCCCAGGAGGCAATGTTGTTGACTTAAGAGAGATTTTCATTAACAATTACCAATTGCACATATTCAGATAGGATATAATTGTGTTGATATTTTTTATCACTCCCTGCTCCCACTTCAAGGTGGAGCTAAAAGTCCCCTCTTGAGAGGGGATTTAGGGGGGTGTTATTCCGTACTATCTAATCAGTTACGAATTTTTTATTATTTTCCGGGGATATCGTTTTATGCACAATCATTTACAACGCTCGCCCCGTGGTGAACCATGGGACTAAGAATAGAAAGGACGCTGAAGCGTCCTACAGAAAGAGCGTCATTTATGGCGCTTGCTAATCTTAGCCTCGTGATTTATCGCGGGGCGGACGTCGGAAATCCCTTAAGTCAACAACATTGCCCCCAAGAGGTCCCTCCTTGACGGGAGTACTGGGGGTGCTCCTTCAATCTACCTGAATCATTGTGTATATTTTAAAAGGATTCCAGGTTTTTAAAACCTGGAATCCTGTCATTATATCTCTTCGATAATTCCGCCGACAGCCTGCTCAGTTACATATTTTCAGATAGTTCTTCTCGTTTCTATTAAAATAATCAGAATTATCCGGTTTGTAAAGTTTTAAATTAAAAGAAGCGGCAACAATTTTTCTCAACTCAGGAATATCCGCAATAGCCCCGGTGGCGATGGCCTGCATGCCGATATTGCCGACAATGGTACCTTCAACCGGCCCGGCAATCATTTCTATTCCGATGGCATCCGCGGTAAGCTGGTTGAGGACTTCATTCTGGATTCCGCCGCCCACGGCATGAAGCCGGTCAGTTCTACTTTTTGTGATTTTCTCCAGTTCCTTCAGCGTCATGCGATATTTGAATGACAGACTTTCCAAAATACAACGGATAATCCAGCCTGCATTCTCTTTGTGGGGTTGATTGGTTTCCTCTAAAAAACGGATAATTTTTTCCGGCATCTCGCCCGGCTTCAAAAATCTCGGATCATCCGGATCGACCCAAGCCTGTGTATGACCGTTTTGCTTCGATAATTGCGCCAGTTCTGTGTAGGTATATTCTTTTCCCTGTTCAGCCCAATAGCGGCGGCACTCCTGCACCGGCCACAATCCGATGATATTTTTAAGAAACCGGATGGTTTTACCCACGCCGCCTTCGTTGGTGAAATTGCTGCTGAGCGCTTCCCGGTTGATGAGCGGTTCTTTCAGTTCGATGCCCATCAGCGACCAGGTTCCTGAGCTGAGAAAGCCCCAGTTGCCATTCTGTGCCGGCACGGCAGCGACGGCAGCGCCGGTATCGTGACTAACGGCGGCAATGACCGGCGTGTCACGGTGAACGCCCGTCTTTTGTGCAATTTCAGGGAGCAGGCTGCTCAGTAGTGTGCCGGGCTCAACTATTTTAGGAAAAATTTTTCGCGGCAGTTCAAACGCATCGATCAGATCCCACGCCCAGTTTCTTTTGTACGGATCGGCCATATTGGAGGTGGAGACGATGGAATATTCACCCACTTTTTTCCCGGATAGCAAAAACAGGAGAAAATCCGGCATCAAAAGAAGCTGACCGGCAATATTCACCAGATTCAATTTTTGCTGTCTTTCGGCAAACAGTTGGAACAATGTGTTGAACTGCATAAATTGGATGCCGGTTTTCCGATAGATTTTTTCTTTGGCCACAATTTGGAACGCTTTATCAAAAATCCCGTCTGTCCTGCCGTCCCGGTAATGATAGGGGTAGCCAAGCAGCCGGTCGCCGGCATCGAGCAGCACATAATCCACTCCCCAGGTGTCCACACTGACACCATCGAACCGGCTGCCGAATTTTTTTTGCGCCTGGGTTAATCCCTGCAATAATTCCTGATAAATTGCCAGCACGTCCCAGTAATAGTGGCCGTTGTAATGAACGAAAGGCGTGGCAAACCGATGAACTTCCGTAAGTTCAAATTGTTTGTTTTTCAATATGCCGACAACACATCGCCCGCTTTCCGCGCCGATGTCGAAGCCGATATATTTTTGTGTCTTGTCCATTGGCATCCTCGTTTACCGCTGTTTCTACTCTTATCTTTCTCTTAATAAAATGCTTTAACGCAATAGAACGCCTGATGCTGAAGCCTCAGGCTTAAAAAAGGAAGCACGCTAAAGCGTGCTTTAGTGCTTTTCTTTTTTTAAAAGTGAGGGATCATTCTCAGGCGGTATTTCTTTGGTTTCAACTAAGTTTAAATATCTATCTCTTTCTTTCATTTTTAGATTCCTGAATTTTTTCCTGATAGATGCTTTTCCACTTCCCTGGCAACAATATATTCTTCATTTGTGGGGATAACAGCGACTTTGACTGTTGAATGATCCGCAGAAATCAGCCCTTCTTTCGGATTGGCGTTATTTTTTGCCTCGTCAAGAATGATGCCCAGATTTTCCGTGTTTTGCAAAATTCCCATGCGTAACTGTGGTGAATTCTGACCGGAACCGGCCGTAAACGCGATCACATCGGCGCCATTTAAAATGGCCAGATATTCGCCGATATATCTTTTTACATAATAAGCGAAGGTTTTAAACGCCAGCGCGGAGCGTTCATTGCCTTTCTCCATCGCTTCGATCACGTCGCGCAGATCTCCGCTTCTGCCGTCAATACCGAAAATACCGCTTTGGGAAATTAAAATATCTCTGATTTCTGCAATGGATAGCTTTTCCTGTTCCATTAAATACAGCAGGGCAAACGGGTCCAAATCGCCGGTGCGTTTGGCGTTGAGCAGACCGCTCTGTGGACTCATCCCCATGGAAGTGTCCAGAGAAATGCCGTCCCTGATGGCACAAATGGATGAGCTGCCGCCCAAATGGCAAGAGATCGCCCGGAACGGTTGTTTGCCGGTACCGAACAATTCTTCCGTGCGCCGGGCAATGTAGCGATGAGAGGCGCCGTGAAATCCGTATTTACGGATGCCGTGTTCTTCGTAATATTTGTAGGGAATTCCGTAGAGATACGCTTCCGGAGGGAGATGGGAATGAAAGGCCGTTTCAAACAGGCCGACTAACGGAAAATTTACGTCCATCTGTTTAAAGACGGAAATGGCCGTTAAATATACCTGTGTGTGCACCGGCGCCAGAGGTTGATAGGCTTTCATCGCTGCCAGAACGGCATCCGTCAGTTCGACGCAGCCGGTAACATTTTTGGCCAGCACCGTTTTAAATCCCACGGCCGCCACATCCCGCAATGAAATTTTTTCCCGCAGCGTATCCAGCGTCAGATTGATCGCGGCAAAATAATCCGGGATATTTCGAACCGATTTCATTTCTTTTTCTCCGGAGAATTGGCAGGAATAGATCCCGGCTTCATCGCCGATTCTCTCGACGGTTGCCTGGAAAATCACGTCTGCATCGGTCATATTTAAAAGCTTGCATTTGTAAGAAGTACTGCCGGGGTTTGCGATCAGGATTTTCATTTTTCACCTCTTACGGATGGTTGCCGGATTTTGTAAAATGGCGCCGGTCTGTAACGGTTCAAATTAAAAAAATATTCTTTTTATCTTGAAGAATCACTTAATTTTTCAAACGATCCATCACTTTTTTGGTGATCTGTTCCACTACGTCCCGGGACGGTTCTTCCTTAGCCGGTTGCGGCGGCCGGGTAACGCAGGCGGTTACTCTGCCGGTCATGCCGTATTTATCGCGTAGAAACATTAATTTATCCACCTGATCCCGGGGGATCAGATTCACATTTCCCAATTGAATGGCGAGAAAAACAATTTGCGCGGCATGTTCCAGCGTTTCCATGCGGTGGTAGGCGGAAACCAGATCGGCGCCGAAGGTGAGAGCGCCGTGATTTTCCAGTAGAATCGCGTCGGAATTTTGTACGAACGGTTTAATGGAATCGGGGATTTCTCTGGTGGACGGCGTGCCGTACCGGGCAATGGGAACGGCGCCGATGGTTAAAATAGCCTCGGGCAGCACACATTGATCCAGAGGAATCCCGGCCACGGCAAAACCGGTGCAGTGGGGTGGATGCGCATGTATCACGGAGCCGATATCTTCTCTCTGCCGGTAAACCTCCAGATGCATTTTTACTTCACTGGACGGTTTGTATTTTGGGCTTTTTGTGATCAGATCACCGTCAAGGGTCATTTTCAGAATCATGTCCTGCGTCATGAATCCCTTGCTGATACCGGTCGGTGTGGTTAATATTTCTTTATCATTGATCTTCACCGTAATATTGCCGTCATTGGCTGCAACATAGCCGCGCGTCCAGATTCTGCGGCCGATTTCGATAATCATTTTTTTTAGTTCCCATTCGCCGGTACCTGCATAAACACTCATGATAAACCTCTTGTAAGTTTAAAGTTTAAAGTGACTAAAGTGAACTAAAGTAAAAGAAAATGATATTATCTGAGGAAGTATTCAATTTTAGTGGGGTTGAGCTTCCTTTTAACTTTAGTCACTTTAATCTTTAGTCACTTTTAACTGCTTTAAATTAATTCCCGCAGAACGTCCGGATGCGGGTTTTTGATCAACGAGTATCCCGCCAGCATACCTTCTTCTTTCAGAAAATCCAGGGCGGGAGGGATGGCGGATTCAAGCGCTTCCACATTGCCGGTGAATACCACGAACCCCTTTCCGCCGATGGCCATGGCAATATGAATGCGCAGCAATTGAATATTCGCTTCCTTCACGGCAAAATCGGCCGCTTTGATGGCCGAGGCCACAGAGAAGGTTTCGAAAATTAACATGCCGTCAACGCGGCGGATTTCCAGTGTTGTAGTGCCGGCAATAGCCGGGAAGATACGCTCATCCACGCGGGAGATTTGTAACGCATTTACAACGGCGTACCCGCCGATCTCATTGGCCGTGTTCAGGCAGGTCTCCACATCCGCAATTTCGCCGCGAACCATGATGAGGTATTTTCCCGAACAGATGGTTCTGGCCACCAGTTTTTCCACATTGGCGGATTTTAATATCATATCCTGGACTTCAAACCCTTTGTGGATACTGGATAGTTCTATGATGCCGATGGCATTTCGTTCCTGCATTGCAACTCTCCGATCGTTTTTTGTCTGTTGTGCGATTCGCTGGATCGCCGGGTGAAATATGGTTCAGTTTCTGTCCGACGTGAATTGAGCGATTTCCTTGTTTTAAACTTCTTGCTGCCATTCCACAGGTTTTACTTTTTATGGAAATCTCTATTGACGATTCAGCGAATCGCCATACAATAGCTCAATTCATATCCGAATAATGATATCCTCTTCCGAAATCGATACAATTTCTCCGTCGATGGAAGCATGGACGTTGGCGGAGATGGTTCCGTTGGCCTCTGCGATGAGATCATATTTTTTTACCCGGTCGCCACCGGAAACAACCGGTTTCGCCGCCGCTCCCACATGTTGCCGCAACGGAATCGTCACTTGATTCGGTTTGAAAACTAAATTCTGCAGATGCCCTTCGTCTTTAAATTGCAGCACATCCAAACGCTGCATCAGCTTTTTGGTGGGCACTCTGCGGTATTCCGCCATTGGATGGGGAGTAACCGGCAGACCTTCCCATTTCTCTTCCTGCTGTAAGTAAAGCCTTTTTTCTATCAAAGTAGCGCCCTTGGGATCCAGACCTTCCGGACAGGCATAAAGAGTACATAAATTACATTCGCAGCAAAAAGCGTTTCCCACGTGAAGCACCGGTTCTTCTTCCCGGGCGAACATCCGGTTTCTCATGGCTGTCTCCGGGCGAACCGGATAGCCAAGCAGATAGCGGGGGCACAGCTCGGTGCAAAAATTGCACTGGTCGCAGCACGCTTTTGCCAGTCGATCCGTGTCGTGTTCTGTAGCATAACGTTCATAAGTATGCACAACGGGATGCTCCGCCGGCAGGACAATCAGGGCGCCGGTTCTTTTGGTAATTACCCGGTCGAGATCGGGCGCCGGTTCTCCCATCATCAAACCGCCGGCCCGAACTTTGTAATTTGCAGTAGTAATTTCGAACCGTGAAAGGACATCGCCGTAAGTTGTGCCCACCGGTACTTTGATGGTAGCCGGATTTTTTACTGCCCCGGCAATGGAAATATATTTCTCCACCACCGGCCGGTTTAAGTGAATATTGAACAATGTTTCCACATTCTGTACCAGGTAACCTGCGCTTATGGGTAATTCTCCGGGCTGAATCACTCGGCCGGTGGTCAGATAAACCAGAACTACTTCGTCGCCGGCGGGGTAGAAGTCGCCAATGGTGATGATGCGGATGTTGTCCGGTATTTTTCTACTCAACAGCGCAATAACATCGTCATGTTTTTCTTTGATACCGATGATTCCGGACTGCGCGCCGGTTAATTTCATGGCTGTCTGCATCCCGGCAAGAATCTCATCGGCATGATGCCGCAGCAGTTCCATATCCTTGTGCAGCAGCGGTTCGCATTCGGCGGCGTTCATGATGAAAAATTCCGGGCGGGCGGTTAATTTGATATGTGTGGGAAACCCGGCGCCGCCGGCCCCGACAATGCCGTTCCTGCCGATATCTTCAATGGTCATATTCTAGATGTCCCGGTAATCGATTCTGTCCACAATTGCCATAATCAGTGTACGGATGGGCGCTAATTTCAGACCGAACACTTTCCCTGCCACACCGGGCGCGCCGCCGCAAACCACAATATCGCCGATTCCGGCGCCAATATAATCGACGGCTGCCCATTCATCCCCTTTATCCCTGCCATCGGGATAAACCGGCTGAACTGCAAACACATGTTTTTTTTGATAGGCCGGGTGTTTTTCCGTTGCCGTGATTCTTTTTTTTACTCTGGCCAAATACATAGAATGTGCCAACCTTTATCTGTCATTTATTAGCATATTTCATTAGTTGTTATCTCAAAAGTAATCAGTAATCAGTTATCTGTGATCTGTTATCAGTGTCGGAGTTCAAACATAGTTTTATGAAGAACAGAAGCGATCCGCTTTGGTTATCATTGAATTCAACATTCGTCCAACGGAGGAATATCTTTCAATCCAGTCAGTTCTGATGTTTGTAGATAAATATTTACAATCGTGCGCTGTTTCAATCCAATGTTGTGTTTCTTGTTGTTCTCCGTCTGCATCTGTTAGCTTGCTGACGAAATGTTTTATATAACGACGTTTAGCCCAGGCTTCGGCAATTTGCGCTCCAACCGAGCGGGAAGAACGTCTGATTTGATCTGTAAGTGAGTACATTTCTTCTTTCGGGAAACTTTTGGATGTCTCGAAAATTTCCAGGGATAATTGACGGGTCAATTTATACACCTCTAAATCTTTAAAACTTTTAGCATGCATCGATTCCCTCAAACAAAAGAAATCCGATTACTGAATACCGATCACTGATTACCATTCAAAAGCTATTCAACAAAATCCACTAACTCGACAACGCTGGCGTTCACCGGGGCAAAGCCGGAGTCGAAGGCCTGCGAGGCGTCTGTGCTGGTTACATAAACAATCCGGTCACCGGAGCCGGCGAGGTTTTGGGGATCTGCGACAACAAGAGGAATTCCTGATTTTTTTCCTTCACTGTCGATGGGCTGGACGATGTGCAGGCGGCAGCCTTTCAATTGCGGCACTTTTCTGTCCGCCCAAACGTTACCGATTACTCTGCCGATTTTCATAATTTTTGTTTTTCTTTTTTGGGAACAGTTTATGATTTCAAGATTGAACAATGACGAACAATTGTTGCCTCTCGAATTCCACAAAAGAATTTATCTTCCCGGACCTTAAAGACAAGAGCGGAATTCTGTAGCTCTATGGGTTAAACCGGCAAGATTCCTTCATAATGATATAAAAATCGCGCACGGGAAACTTATCTCCTGTCCTAAACCGAAGAACTGCTCCCGCTCAAAATTCCGGCTGCTTTCACTTTACTTTGCGGTTATCTGCACATTATCAACAATGGCCATTACCACAGCATCTATGGGTGCGTTTTTGGTAGTGTCGGTCATCCGCGCCGAGGAGCCGTAGGAGAGCAGGACAAAATCGCCTTCTCCTGCCTGGACGGCATCAACGGCAACATGGTACGTATTCAGCGGTTTGCCGTTATGATCCGTCTCTTTGCAGAGCAGCAGCTTTTTCCCTTGCAGGTTTTTGTCTTTTTGTGTGGCAACAACATTTCCGATCACTTTTGCAAAGATCATATTTGCCTCATTTTTTAACGATCAAACGTCGTTTCCAATTCTTTCACCGGTCTCGGGATAATGATGTCGGAAATCACTTCGCCCACTCTGGCGGCGGCCTCGTGTGCGGATTCGATTGCGGAACGAACCGCTGCCACTTCACCTTCCACAATGAATGAAACGTAGCCGCTGCCGATTTGACGCCATTCCACAATATCCACATTCGCCGATTTCACAGCCGCGTCTGCGCCTTCAATTAGCGGCACAAATCCTTTGGTTTCCAGAATTCCGATTGATTTTATTTCTGCCATTTTTTTCTCCTTCGTTAATACACCCCGGAGTTTTTAAGACCCCGGGGTGTGATCCTAAATTTTACACAAACCTCATCGCTCCGGCAACCATGGTTCGCCTCGGCCGCACAAAATCAAGGGGCGTGCAGATGCCTTCGCCGGTAGGGGAGGCGATTGTGTGTGAAAATGTGCCCTCACCCGCATCGCCGCCGTTGCCGCGCAGCGTACCGCCGTTGATTACGACGATGTCGCAATCCAGTTTTTTAGTGTAAAGGGTGGCCCGGTTTATATCCTGTGTGTAAATGCTGGCCGTATGTTTAAAACGGTGTTCCGCCTTCAGCGCCTGCTCTACGCCTTCCTTAAAATTTTTAACGCGAACCACGGGAATACAGGGAGTTAACTGTTCGGTCACCACCCACGGATGGTCGGCATTAGTTTCACCGAACAGGAGCGGTATATCCTCTGAAAGATTCAAACCGATCGCCCTGGCCAGAACGTTGGCATTGCGACCCACATAATCGCGGCTGATGATGAAATACTTTTCACCTTTCACCAGTGTTTTGTCGGCCAGGGTTTTCATCTGTTGTGTGGTCAGTCTCACGTTTCCCTGTTTTTCAAATTCTTTCATGAATTTTTCAAAAATGGATTCCACAACAAAAATCTCTTTTTCAGCCAGGCAGAGAATATTGTTGTCGAAACCGGAACTTTTCGTAATCTCCCTGGCGGCAAGTTCCAGATTGGCGGTTTCATCTACTAAAACGGGAGGATTGCCCGGTCCGGCCGCGATGACCCGTTTGCTGTATTTCATGGCCATATTCACAATTTCCGGGCCGCCGGTGACGGAAAGCAGCTCTGTTTTGGGATGGGCGAACAGAATTTCCGCCGTTTCCAGCGTTGGTTCCGCAACACAGGTTACTAAGTTTTCCGGCGCGCCCGCATTCATCATGTACTCATTGCACAACTGAATACATTTTGCGCTGACTTTTTTAGCCACAGGGTGGGGATTGAAAGCGACGGTGTTGCCGCCGGCAAGTTGAATGATGATGTTGTTGATAATCACCGGCGCCGGATGGGTGCTGGGTGAAATGTTGCCGATAACGCCATAAGGTGCGTAATCGTCAATGGCCAGACCGTTTTTTCCCGACCACGCTCTGGGCTGCAATTCTTCCACGCCGGGACTGTTTTTCGCTGCGTTGATATGCTTGGCAATTTTGTGCCCGATCCGGCCCATTTTGGTTTCTTCTACCGTCATGCGGGAAAATTCTTCTTTATGATCCAGCGCTACCTGGCGGACGGCGTCGGTAAATTTTTTACGATCCTGCATGTCGAATTCCTGAAATTTCAGGAACGCTTCATGAGCGGCTTCGACGGCGTCATTCATATAGTTGAATACTCCCCGGTCGCCGCGCTTGCCTGCCGGGCAAGAACGGTTCGAACCGGTTCCCGGTTCAAGAACATTTTGCAAAACTTTTTGCACAATTTCCTGGATTTGATCATTGGTGATATTCACTTTGATCCTCGGTTTTAGGAAAATTAGTGGTTACTCAGAACATCCACAAAATACACGAAAGACAGTTAAAAATCAGAATGTAGTATTTCGCAAAACTTTTCGTGTATTTAGTGTGTTTTCCGCCTGTGTCAGACAGGCGTGGACTCAACAGTTGCGAAAATTACTTTTTGGTTTTTTTTATATCGATCGGGAATTTGGGCGACAATTTTTCCGCAGGCCGCGGGATGACGGTTTGGCCTTCAACGCTGCCAACCTTTGAAGCGGAAGCCGCGCCGGCGTCCAGCGACGCTTTCACAGCCGCTACATCGCCGCGGAAAATGACGTTTACTTTGCCGCCGCCGACCCGCTGCCAATCTGCCAGACGGACATTGGCTGCTTTCACTGCGGCGTCCGCCGCTTCCATCGCCGTGGCAAATCCTAATGTTTCAATGATACCTAATGCTTCTTGCATTTTTCCTCCGATCGTTATTTTTTAATGCCGATTAAACTAAAAACATCTTCGTGTGCGGAAGGGATAACGTTGGCGCAGATCAGTTCTCCCACTTTGGCGGCGGCTTCCGCACCCGCTTCGACGGATGATTTCACGGCGCCTACTTCGCCCCGCACGATAGCGGTTACGTACCCGCCGCCGATACCTACTTTTTTTACCAAGTCTACGTTGGCGGTTTTCAGCATGGCATCGATGGAAGCTACATTTCCCGTATTGCCGCGCGTTTCTACAAATCCTAATGCTACTTTTGACATGAATGCCTCCTGAGCTGTTTACGAATCGTTGCTGTTTTTGTCCTGTTATAGTTCTATCATATCTTAATGCATTGAAAATATTTGGTTTGAACAGGTCTGAGATTCTTCGGCAAGCTCAGGACAGGCCCTTCGACTTCATCCCGATAAAAACCATCGGGATTTCCCGCCTGAGTCGGACATGCGCTCAGGGCGACAGTGACGGATCATGTCATGTCGAGCGGAGTTCCGATGGTTTTTATCGGAACGGAGTCGAGACATCTCCTGCCATTCAAACAACGATAATTTCAACAAACTAAAATGTATCCCTTTTAAAAAATAAACGGTGTTCTGAAATTGGCAATGTTGGAATATTGAAATATTGGAATGATTGATTTGAGTTTTCGATAGTTCGCATTCGTAAATCCTCCAATATTCCGCTATTCCGTCATTCCATCATTTCAGCACGCCATCACTCTACCACCACATCGATCTGTTTTTCACGGATCAGTTCCTTCGCTTTGGGCGTTACGATGGTTCCCTTCGGCACAACCACCGCACCGGTCAGCACATGCAATCTCCGGATATGGTTCTCCGTTAAAACCGGTGTTTTGTATTTGCTCATATTAATTTTTTGCACTTTAGTATTCAACGATGATGTCTCGTTCGCATTTAATACGGGACCGGAAGGAGAAGTCACCTTCACACCCTGTTTAACCAGTTCTTTCACCACTTCTGCGGTAACCAGACTTACTAATTTTTCTATGGATATTTCCACTTTTGATCCTTCTGAGAATTACCTGCTTTTCAAATACCAGTTCTTTCTTCCTTTTGAAATGATATCCACAATGCCCACAATTGTATGGTCCGTGCATACGTTCTGTGTAATTTCCGTTTTTCTGGCGGAAGAGGAAGAGACCAGCAAAACCACATCTCCGGTATTGGCGTTAACGGTGTCCACACAGACGGACGTTTTCGATGTTTCGATCAGATATTCGTCCAGATAACGCGCTAATACTAATTTTAGTCCGTTTAAATTATCCGTCTTTTGTGGCGCAATGACCTGACCGATTACTTTTCCGAGTTTCATAAATATATCATTCCAAATTATTAAGTTGCGAATGGTTACATTTTTCCTAAGAATTCCGCAAAAGTTTCACCGCGTATGTTTGCGGCGTTGGCGTCGTCCGTATCCAGATGAAGCTGTAATTTCCAGCTATCTTTGGTGCGAATGAGGACGTTTTCCAGAATAGTGCTTTTTTCTCCGCCAATCTTCACCCGGCAGAAATCGCCGGCTTTTACGCCGAAAATTTTAGCGTCGTCATTACTTATATGAATGTGACGGTTGGCAATGATGGCGCATTCCGGCAGATAGGTCGATCCTTCCGGGCCGATCAGCGTAAGCGGTTCGGCGCCCTTCAGGTCGCCGGCATTGCGAATGGGCGGGTTGATACCCAACTGAATGGCCTCGGTGAGCGATATTTCCACCTGATTGTAATTCCGAAAAGGCCCTAAGATGCGTACACTCTGAATGGAACGCATCCTGGGACCAACAATGGCGACTATGTTCCCGGAGGCAAATTCACCGGGTTGGTACAAAGCCCGGTATGATTCAAACGGTGTTCCGGCGCCGAATAATTTTTCGAAAGTACCCTGCGAGATATGAATGTGGCGGTTGGAGACACCCAGCGGAATGAGTGGGTAGGGAGAAGAACTGGTCTTTTGTGGGCTGTTTACGCCAAGGGTTCTCACTACTTCATCAACAATGAGCTCTATAAGGTTGTCGCCTATTTTGTTGTTGCCGCAAATTGCTGTTGCGCACGAACTGCATTCCAAAGCGATGGCGGTTTTCTGTTCCATGTTAAATTTTCTCTTTGTCGGCTTTTGATTTTGTTAAGTTTAGAAAATCGATGGCCCGTTTGTCCAGTCCGGAACAGCAGGCAAAAAACAGCACATCGATGATGTTGATCTGCGCTGTCAGAAGCTGCACGTCCATGTCGGAAAATTGAGTGGTATTTCTGGGCGTGCTGTACAAATTGATGTCCGAATTTCGCGTTAGCGGTGAAATGGCAAAATCACACAGACTGATCACGGTGGCGCCGTTTTGATGGGCGGTCTTTGCGGCGTCGACAATATTTGCCGACCGGCCGGAAGAAGAGATGGCGAACAGTACATCCTCCTTGCCTGCAATGGCGGCTTTCAGTTTGTAAATCGTCGGATCTGTTTCGTACGAACATTTGATCCCGATTCTGAAGAAGCGGGTGTAAGCATATTTGGCGCTGACACCGGAAATTCCCGTACCGATAAAATAGATTTCCCGGGCGGATAATATTTTTTCAACCGCATTTTCCAAACCCCGAACACTCAGAATCTCCCGGGTTTCTTTCAGCGTTTCAATGGAGCTTTGGAATGTTTTCTGCACGATACTTGCCATATCATCACTCTTTCCGATCTGAAAG
This sequence comes from uncultured Deferribacteres bacterium, assembly GCA_913009825.1. Taxonomy (GTDB): domain Bacteria; phylum Zhuqueibacterota; class JdFR-76; order JdFR-76; family DREG01; genus DREG01. Next base: position 60,166 of record CAJVYQ010000003.1, on the reverse strand, counting down.
CCGGCGGCAAGATTGGTCAACGTATCTGCATTTACCAGATCGCGGGCAAGGCTCTCCTTGAATTCCCGGAAGCCGGAATAGCCCGTTTTTTTGCTGAAACGGATGACCGTGGCGTAACTGGTGCCTGTTTTCCGCTGCAAATCGTGTATGGTGGATTTCACCGTATCATTCGGATGGGCGATGACATAATCGGCAAGGCGGGATTCCGCTTTCTTCAGGGATCCCCGGAGTGCTTTGATCCTGAGAAAAAAACCGCTGTTGGCAGATGTGTCCGAATGTAACATAATCTAATACGCCGTTAAAATAACAAAACCCGGAATAAATATATCATTAAGGGGGACACCAAAATGATACTTTTTTGTTGTGAAAAAGCAAAGATTGTCTACATCTTACTCATACCGGTAAAATGTAATCAATATTTCCCGATATAAAATAAACTAATATATCACTATTGTCAAGGGGAAAATGATATATTTTACATAAAACATCCAAAATGAAATTCCATTTGAAGTTTTTTGTTGAACTTTCTATATTGTATAATCATGATCAGGACAAAACTGGTGTGGGCGATTCAGTGATTAAAAAAAACAGGCAATATTTTAGTGTTTTGAAATTTTAAAATCACAATGAGAAAAAATATGTAGGAAACCCCTCGACTTCATTTTGATAAAAACCATCGGGATTTCCCGACAGAGTCGGGCACGTACTCAGGGTGACAGCATCGACTCATATCATGTTGAGCGGAGTTCCGATGGTTTTTATCGGAACGTAGTTGAAACATCTCGTGCTTCGCAAATCTAAAAAACAATATTTTCAAAAGACTAAAATATAACAAAAGAAGAAAGAATTGAAATTAGAAATTGGAATGCATTATTCTTCTGTAAAACGATGAGTGAAGTTATCATTCCTGCATGAATTAAGAAAATGGATTCCCGATAAAAGCATTCGGGAATGACAGCCTGTCGGATAAATGAAATTTTTCAAAATACTAAAGGATTACCCAATTTCCACTCAGAAAACCAAACGAAAGGGAAAAGACATGATGTATAGTGCGGTAAAATCGGCGCTGTTTTTTGTGACGAGCGGTGTGATTTTGTTTTCGCTGCTTTCCTGCAGCGGAAAAATTAAGTATCCCGTAACCAAGGAGGTTGATGTAGTGGATGATTACCACGGCACCAAAGTGGCCGATCCGTATCGCTGGCTGGAAGATGATAATTCTGCGGAGACCAAACAGTGGGTGGAGGCGGAGAATAAAGTAACATTCGCCTATCTGAAAAAGATACCGCAGCGTAAAAAAATCGAGAAACGTTTGACCGAATTATGGGACTATGAAAAATATAGTCTTCCTTATAAAGAGGGCGGGCTTTATTTTTTCTCCAAAAATGACGGTTTGCAAAATCAGCCGGTACTTTATGTTCAGGAGTCTTTCGAAGCTGAGCCGCGGGTTTTAATCGACCCCAACAAATTTTCGGAAGACGGCACGATTGCTTTAACCACCACGTCCGTCAGCAAAAACGGCAAGTATATCATGTACGGAACCGCTTCCGGCGGCTCGGATTGGCAGGAATTTAAAGTAAAAGAGATCGCAACCGGAAAAGATTTGGCCGACCATTTGAAATGGATCAAATTTTCCGGCGGTTCCTGGTCGAGGGACAGCCAGGGATTTTATTACTCGCGCTATCCGGAACCAAAAGAAGGAGAGGAATTGCAGCAGCAGAATCGTTTTCCCAAAGTTTATTTTCATAGAGTTGGTACGGATCAAAGTGACGATGAACTGATCTATGAAGATCCTACGCAGCCTGATTGGGGGTTCAGCGCTTTTGTTACGGACGATGGCCGGTATTTGGTTTTGCACGTCTGGCAGGGCACAGACCGGCGCAATCGGATTTACTATGTAAAACTGAATGGTTCACGCCAGGGCCGGGTTATAAAATTGTTAAACGATTTTGATGCCGGCTACCAGTATATTGATAACGACGGTTCCTTATTCTATTTTCAAACCGATTTGAACGCGCCGAAAAGCAAAGTAATTGCCATCGATGTCCGGCGACCCAATCGTTTGAACTGGAAAACGGTGATTCCGGAGCGGGATGATGTTCTTTCCGGTGTGAATGTAATCAATAATAAACTGGTTGCAGTATACATGCACAACGCTCACAATCTGATCAAGATTTTTGAAAAATCCGGTTCTCTCGTAAACGAAGTGGCATTGCCTGCCATCGGTTCCGTTGCCGGAATCAGCGGCAAAAAAGAAGACAGTGAGATGTTTTACGGTTTCACCTCGTTTTCCTACCCGACCCGTCACTACCGGTACGATTTTGCCGCCGGGGAAAGCACCCTTTTTCGCTCTCCGGAAGTCAAATTCAACCCGGAAGATTTTGAAACCCAACAAATTTTTTGTGAAAGCAAGGGCGGGGTGAAAGTGCCCATTTTTATCACGTATAAAAAAGGGATCGATTTGAAAAGCGGAAATAACCCGACCTATCTGTACGGTTACGGCGGTTTCAATATCAGCTTGACACCAAGTTTCAGTGTCAGCAATTTGCAATGGATGGAGATGGGCGGCATTTATGCCATGGCCAATATCCGCGGCGGCGGAGAATACGGTGTGGAATGGTACAAACAGGGAACGCTGGCAAACAAACAAAATGTATTCAACGATTTTATCGCGGCGGCGGAGTATTTAATTGCGGAAGGGTATACCTCCAAAGAAAAACTGGCTATCGGCGGCGGCAGTAACGGCGGTTTGCTGGTTGGCGCCTGCATGACCCAGCGGCCGGACTTGTATGCGGCGGCTCTGCCTGCGGTTGGCGTGATGGATATGCTGCGCTACCATAAATTCACCATCGGCTGGGCCTGGGCTTCCGATTACGGCCGCTCCGATGATCCGGAACAGTTTATGTTTCTCTACGCCTATTCACCTTATCACAATCTGAAAGAAGGTACCTGTTATCCCGCAACTTTGGTTACCACAGCGGATCATGACGATCGCGTGGTGCCGGCTCATTCTTTTAAATTTGCCGCCAGATTGCAAAAATGCCAGATCTGTGATAAGCCTGTTTTGATCCGCATCGAAACCCGCGCCGGTCACGGCGCCGGTAAGCCTACCGGCAAACAGATCGAAGAGCAGGCGGATAAATGGGCGTTTCTGGTGAAGAATCTGGAGATGAAATAATGATTGACGGATGGGCGTATAATCGGTATACCGGAAGTTAATATAAATTGTCAAAATTGTCCAAAAAGAGGTTAATTTTTTCGCAACCTCGTTCTGGTATCATCAATTGATATTCTTCATTTCGGAAGGTAATATTGTATTTAAATTGTCCAGTATTGTCAGTTGACATAAAAATTTTTATTCTTTTATAGAATTCCTTTGTAAAAACAAAGCTCATAATCTGGCCATTTTTTCTTTCACACAACAATACAATTGTATCAAAATTCTCGTGTGGCAACCCAAAGAACCAACGATTTGGCCTTGTTTCACCGGAGTAAGCAATACCTATTAGATTTTTATTATTTACTTTATATCGTACACCTTTTAGCTGCAGGACGTCGATACCAAACTGTTGCGCCCGTTTAACAAAAGCAGTTCTTCTTTGCTGTCCCCTCTTTTTTGGGGAGATTCCTTTTTCTTGTGAAACTAATTGAGTAGAAAATTCCACGGAATCTAATGCTCCATTCTGCTCCACAATCTTTTCGATTGAAGATAGTGAATTTAATACTTGTTCCAATTGTTTCTCTATACTTTCTATTTCTTCAACAATCTTACTGCTTTCAACAACTAAGGCTGTATTGCCAATTTTTGCTGCATCCTCAATTTTCTTCATAATTAGGGTTCTTAGCTGTGTTATTCTTTTTTGCAATTCCATAATGCTACCTCGTAAATATGAAGTTAAAAATATCTTGTCTTATCTTAACTTATCTTAACTTAGCTAATATAAGTTATTTTCTCGTTAATTGTCAAGAACTTTTTTATTATTTTAAATTATCTGTAAAATAGTGGCTTGACAACTGTAAGGTGAATATTATTAATAAACTAACATATTTTGTGGCTGACAGTTGGAGCATTTGGTTTTTTAGTTAGTTTGATAACCTATAAAAGATTCTTTTATGTTGTTGGGTTAGAGACTTTGAAGTACCGATGCGGATGAAACTCTTGGTATATTTTTTGGCAAGTCTTGCGTGTGAGATTTTTTTATATGCGGCAATGCCTGTCTGCAATGCGGCGATGCAGGCATGCAACGCCTGCACCGTTGACCCTGATAGAATGTAAGGAAAGATTCAACACCGCCATTTTCCCCCGATCAATTTCCTTTTTTATCATTTTCAGGTCAATATTTTGAAAAATATTAATTGTCCGCGGTACTCCGTTCATGCAGCATTTGCAGGAAATCGCGAAAATTTATTAAATCTTCTTTCAATTGATCATAGGAATTTTCAAAAATATTGCTCAGATAGTCCAGCTTGTTCCAGTCATAATCAAGTTCGAAATAATAACGTTTAAAATGCCGGAATCTCATTAACTCCAACAGACTTTTATGTGATTTCCCGGATAGAACCGGTATACGAACTCCTTCAATCTTTAATTTCATGTTGTTGAGGAGATCACTGTGCCGCTTGTCTTTTTGGATGCTGTTTTCGAAATATTGTGAGATTCTTAAAAATAATGTTTCAAGACAGGTATAAAAATTTTCAAATATTTGTGCAATAATCAAGGCGGAACTTTGGCTTTTGCCCAAAAGTTTTAACTCGTTCGATTGAACCTGATAATAAAAGGAAACGATTTCATTGAGAAGAAATAATGTATGGTTCACCTTTCCAATTAATACCGGAATATCTTTATTTTCGCTCATAAATCAGTTTTCCTTCTTTTTTAATGCTTTCGGCATGGATCGGGTGGATTTTTTCAATTTCAACGAGATCAACCGGGAAAGATGTCAATTCTTCCGCATCGCCTAAAATAGCAAAAAATTCTTTGGCAGAGGTCAGACCCTCCACAGCGATGTCAATATCGGATTTTTCGTTGAAGTGTTCTTCGTTCAGCAACGATCCCCATTGATAAATTTTTTTGGCTTGATATTTTTCCGCAATCATCTGCACAATTTTGTCAAAATCCCGGTTTGCCTTCATGAACATAGAATGAAGAATTTTTTTTCGCTTACGTGACTTATCACGAAGAAATTGGACCATCCTGTCCATTTCTTTTTCAGATATTCCGGACATTTATTGCTCCAAAAAGTATGTTAAATTGTGCAAATTCCGGATGAATGTGGGTGAAAAAGTGTAACTCCTCAAACGGCTATATTTATTTGTTTCTATGTCTTTTTGGAAATAATTCAATTTTCCAAACACCATTATCATAAGCTCCGGAAAATCCCAATGCTCTTAATAGTTGTTCATAGTTTCTTAAGAATTTTCTTCCACGGAATGAAAGTTTAACATGCTTTTTCTTCCCGTCTTCGTAATATGGCACTGCTAAATCTGCGATCAACGCTAAATCCAAAAAAGTTGATGGTAACCATTCTACAATTTCCGAATAACCTGATGCCCATTTTGCATTGGTCGCTTTCAAGTAATTTTCCAATGACTGCCTTCGGCTATCACGAGCCAGCATTTCACAACAACCAAAATGAATGAATTCTATTGCCCCTTCTTTTGCGTTCCTCAATGCATCTAATAACTTATCATTTTTTATTGGAGACCTACCATCAGCAGGAACTAACATTTGATTTTCTCCATGAGAAGCAATATATAAAAACGCTCTTTCATTTTTACTTATTCGAGATACCCAGTATTTAATATCATCGGCATTCCGGAATGTTCTATGGGATAAATTAATTCTATTTCCGCTATTTGCCAATGCTTGAAAATATGGAAGAATCAAAGGAACTTCTCTATTACTCCACCATGTACCTTCTAGTATATAACAGGATAATGCCATCTTTTTCTCCTTTGTCTTACCTAAATTGAGCGATTCCAAACTTAAACTATCTACCAACGAGTTTTGTCATTCCGGAACAATCTTGTCAATTCTGTGCACAAAACTAACAAGATTCCTACTGAATGACATGAGAATCGCTCAATTTAGGTCTTATATAATATTTCTCTTGTTTTCCCCAAAGGGGAACTTCAAGTAGGACATGCCCGTCTGTAAGTTACACTAATACAAAGGCCCGAAATTTCTACATGCCCGGTAATCGGCGCCCTCCAAATCTTCTGTGCCGAAGGCATTCCATGCGCTGGGGCGGAAAATCCGTTCTGCGGCAACATTGTGCATGTTCACCGGAATACGCAGCATAGCGGCCAGCGTGATCAGCTTGTCGCCGATATGGCCGTAACTGATGGCGCCGTGATTGGCGCCCCAATTGGCCATCACGGAATACACGTCTTTAAATGCGCCGCTGCCGGTTAAATTGGGCGCAAACCAGGTGGTTGGCCAGGTGGGACTGGTGCGGCGGTTGAGAATTTCATGTTGTTCCGGCGGCAGTTCCACCGTGTAGCCTTCGGTAATTTGCAGCACCGGACCTAATCCTTTTACCAGGTTGATTCTGGTCATTGTCACCGGCATTTCACCTTTGCTGGTGAATTGGGATGAAAAACCGCCGCCGCGGAAATATTCCAGTTCGGCGGGACACCAGCGGGTTGCTTCCAGACATTTCGCCGCTTCATCCGGTGTGATTTCCCAAAACGGTTTCATCACCGGTTCTCCGTTTAGTGTTTGTCTTCCCGTGCCGTCCAGCGTGGCAGAACCCGAATTGATCAGATGAATGATGCCGTTTGCCGCGCGTCCCGTCAGCGGTTGACCGGTTACCCGCTTCACCGCCTCAGGGCTCCAGTAGGTGCGCACATCGGCAAATATTTGTGCGGTATCTGTCAGCAGATGGCCGAACAACATGGTAACACCGTTCAGACTGTCGTTCTCGGTAGCAAAGACGAATGCTTCCCGAATGCCGTTCCAGTCGAAGGAAGTGTTTAAAATTGCTTCCATGAAATCACCGTTGGGAAAGTGGTCGGTCCACTGCCGCTGTCCCTGGAATCCGGCTGCAATGGCGTTATGGCCAAGCGCTTCCTCAGCGAATCCCATTTCCGCCAATTTGTGATTGCCGGTCATCAAGTCGCGGGCGATGAGTGTCATTTTTACCACTATTTCCCATTCGGTCTCTTTTTGTTCGCGGCTGTGTTGTTTTTCGGTGGGATTGATGTCTTCTCCTTCCGGACAGTTTTCTTTAACCCATGCCAATGCCCGATGGTACTCTTCCTGATGATAAATTTTTTCATCCATACGCCGGATAAATTCGCTCATATCCACATATTCGTTGCGCATGTCCAAATAGGTTTGAAAGAAATCTTCATTCACCACAGAACCGGCAATACCCATGGAAACAGCGCCGAGAGAGAGATAGGATTTCCCGCGCATTTCAGCGACGGCCAATCCCGCTTTGGCAAATTTGAGCAGCTTTTCCTGAACATCTGCCGGGATAGTTGGATCATCTGCATTCTGCACATCTTTGCCGTAAATGCCGAATGCGGGCAATCCCTTTTGCGTGTACCCGGCCAGCGCCGCGGCAAGATACACTGCGCCCGGACGTTCCGTGCCGTTGAAACCCCAGATTGCTTTGGGAATCAACGGATCGGTATCCATCACTTCGGTTCCGTAGCACCAGCAGGGGGTGACTGTCAGCGAGACGCCCACCCCTTCACGGGCAAATTTTTCCGCACACATTGCAGCTTCCGTTACACCGCCGATTGTGATGTCGGCAATGACGCATTCCACCGGCAGCCCGTTGGGGTGGCACAGATTTTCCGTAAGAAATTTAGCGGCGGATTTTGCCATATTCATGGTTTGATCTTCCAATGATTCCCGCACGCTTTCCCTCCGTCCGTCGATGACAGGACGGATGCCGATTTTAGGCAAGGAACCGTGCAGCCGTTTTTGGAGTGTTGTAGTTTTACAAGTTGGGTTCACCTTTTTGTTTCTCCGCAGTTTAATTGATTAGTTAAGTACATCGTTTCATCCGGCAGGAAAATTCAATCATACGAAAATGGTACGTACTTGTTCAGCCTACGAAAGACTTAAAAAAACAGGGAAAAAAGTTAGATAATATCTTTCGTGTAATTGTCTGTCCTAAAATTCCCTGTTCCCGTCATTCCCGCGAAAGCGGGAATCCATAACCTCTTGTTTTATTAAGATTCCCTGCCTGCGGCGGGCAGGCTGCTTTTGCCCGCCTGCCTCGGGCACGGCAGGAATGACGTTTTGGAGTATTTTTCATAGTTCTCGGACAAGCTCTATTTAGGCTGCCCGCTAAAAACGCGAATATTTGTAACACTTTAGTTTTTTGAAGCGATACACTAAATTGTCATTCCCGCATGCTTTAAGCTGGAATCCACATTTGACTGGAAAATAGATTCCCGATAGGACGATAGGAGCATTCGGGAATGACAGCCCTATAATTGCCCGCAATTTTTTAAAGAACTAAAATGTTATCCAATATTTAACTATTTTATCCCATTCGTATGATTCGTGTGTTTCGCGTGCTGAATAGTTACGCAATTTTTTCAATTTCTCTGCGTCCTTTGCGTTAAAAAACATACGCTCCGGAACGCAGATTTCAGAAAAAACTAAAGTGTTACAGTATTACAATCAATAAAATTTCATGCTGTGGCCAAACAGGAATTTCTGATTCGATTTACATCTCTTTTGCCCGGGTAGTGATTCCATCAAAAAATCTCCCGTAGATAACCAGGGCATCCCGGGAACCACCGTCGACTAATTCCCAGGGGGTGTTTAATTCCCGGACCTCTGCATAGATTTCCAGTGTAAGTTTGCTGTGTGTATCATCTATACGTTCGATTTTCGCTTCTACTTTCGCTCTTCTTTCACCGCGACTACCTCGTTGTGCCCAACCTGCACCGGAGCGGTAATCCGTTTTAATGATTCCATTATCCAAATCGGAAATAATGACTCTGTAACCGCGGTTCGACAAATAGTCCGCTGTTGCCCGTACTAATTTTGTAAATGGTACATCGATGACTTTAGCCTGTCCGTAACCGGTTGATTCGTGTCCGCCGGTACCTGCACAAGCCAGCAAGAAAGGTAAAAAAAACAAAGCTAACCATGTTCGTTTTTTCATTTTTGTTGTCCTCATGTTAAATGATTAAAAACTAGTACTTGCCATTAGCGGCATGTAAAATGATTTAGTACATAACCGGGATGTCAACGAAATTCTCTGCTTACTTCTTTCTGTGTCGCAATCCATCCACGGCAACCGCTACTACAATAACGCCGCCCGTTACCACCTGGGTTACCCAGGTGGGCCAGCCGTTCAACTGGCAGCCGGTGCGGATGATGGTCATGATAATTGCGCCAATCATACTGCCCAGGATCGAACCCTCGCCGCCGGAAAGGCTGCCGCCGCCGATGACCACTGCGGCAATTACATCCAATTCCATGCCGACTGCGCCGGTTGGGTCGCCCTGTTCCTGGTAGGACATGAGCATCACGCCGGCCAGACCGGAGAAAGCGCCGGCAAAAGAATAAACAAACAGTTTCACTTTTTCCACAGCCACGCCGCAGAGCCGCGCCGTTTGTTCATTGGAACCAATCGCAAAAACATGCCGGCCAAGAGGTGTGTAGCGTAAAAATCCGGCGACCAAACCTGCCAGTATGATCATCAACCAGGCGCCGGGAGGGATGAGCAGCCATTTTTGTCCCGGAGATAGCGTGGCCAGCAGGTCGCTCAGCCAGGTTTGTTCCACGTTGATGGGCATGCTGCCGGCTAATCCTTTGGCAAATCCACGCACAATCAGGAGGGTACCCAACGTTACAATGAACGGTACAACTTTCAAACGGGTGATCAAGAATCCGTTCAAAAACCCCCAGAAAGCGCCGGCAAAAATACCTCCTATTGCGGCCCAAAAAGGCGGTAAGCCAAATGATTTCATGAGCAGGGCAACAACAACAGAACCCATAGCGATAATGGAACCGGTTGATAAATCGATACCTGCTGAAATAATTACCAGCGTCATGCCAATGGCCGCCACTCCAACAATCACCGTTTGCTGAACAATGGTTTCCAGCGCCGTGAAGGTAGCAATTTTGCTGTTCAAAATGGCAAAGAAAGCAAAAACCAGGAAAAGCGCCATAAAAGAACCAAACTTGTTTAAAAATTTTAACCGGATTTTTATTGTTGCTGCCGCATCCATTTCCGGGTGAATTGCCTGTTTGTAACGGGTTTCTGTCATGAAAATTCCCCCCGGCCCGTTGCCGCCATCATCAATTTGTGTTGGTCAAGTTCTGTTGCCGGTTTGGCTTCGCTCAGTCTGCCCCGGTGCATTACGGCAATGCGGTCGCAGATACTCAACAACTCGGGTAGATAGCTGCTCACTAAAAGAATCGCTTTCGGTTTGCGGTGTTCACCGGCTGATCCGGTGGCCAATGAATCGATCATCTTATAAATTTTTGCTTTGGCGCCCACGTCGATACCTTTGGTCGGTTCATCCAACAGTAAAATATCCACGTCATGTTGGAGTAAACGTGCTAAAGCCACTTTTTGTTGATTTCCGCCCGATAAATCTCCCGTGCTCTGCTCCGGATGCAAACAGCGTATATCCAATTCATGGATCCATTTTTCTACGGCTTTGTTGCGATTTTTGGACAAAATCAAGCCGAAAGGGCCAAAAATTTTTAGATTAGACAGGGTGATATTTTCTGCAATGCTCAGATTGATCGCTAATCCTTCCTCTTTGCGGTTTTCACTCAATATGCCGACGCCTTGTTGCCAGCGCCGCATGGGCGATGCAGGTCCTGCGTAAATGCCGATTTTTATTTCGCCTGATTTAATGGAGTCAAGGCCGAAAATAGTGCGCAAAAGCTCGGTTCTGCCGGCGCCGATGAGACCGCCGATGCCAACTACTTCGCCGCTGTGCAGTATCAAACTTGCCGATTCGGGTTTTTCCATTCCCGCTAAATTTTTTATGGTCAGAACAACCTGGCCGGGATGCCGTTGGGAACGGGGATAGAGCTCAGCCACTTTTCTGCCCACCATCATCTGCACAATTTCATCGGCAGTCACTTCTTTAATCTGTGCGGTACCTGCAACCGACCCGTCCCGCAGTACAGTCAGTCGATCGGCGATGATTTGCACTTCTTCCAGAAAATGAGAAATATAGATGATGGAAATGCCCTGTTTTTTTAGATTGCGGATAATTTCAAATAGTCTGTCGATATCCTGTCGGGATAAGCTGCTGGTAGGTTCATCAAGAACCAGAACACGGCAACCAACCGCTAACGCGCGGCCGATTTCCACAAGCTGTTGCGCACCTACGGTCAGGTCGGCTACTTTTGTTTCCGGTTTGATTTCGGCATGCTTTAAGCTGGTTAACGCTTGTACGGCTTTTTCCCGAATTTCATGCAGGCGTAAAATTCCCCATCTGCTTGGCTCCATGCCCAGCAGCATATTTTCCATGACCGTGAGATGAGGAGCAAGGGAGAGTTCCTGGTAAATCATGCCGATTCCTTTGCGGCGTGCATCCAGTGGAGTGCGCGGTTGGAAAGGATGCCCTTCATAAATCATCTTACCCCGATCCGGTCGATAGGCGCCGGAGAGAATTTTCATCAACGTGCTTTTACCTGCCCCGTTTTCGCCGACCAGGGCATGTACTTCCCCGGGACAGACAGAAAAATCAACCTGTTCCAGCGCGATGGTGGCGCCGAAATGTTTGTGGACGCCGCACATTTCCAGACGCGGAATCGGAGTGGAAAGATTTTTTAATGCCGGCTCAGCCATTTTTCCAGATCGGGACTGATCAGTTCTTTCATTTCAGGAGTGTTCATATTTTCCGGCGTGACAAATACTACACCGGTATCGATCCTTTTCGGCACTTTTTCACCCTTCAGATGCTGGTACATGGTTTTCACACTCAGATAACCCATATTAAACGGATTTTGCACAATGAGTCCGCTGATTTCTTTTTGCTTCAATCCTTCCACGAGCGGGGGACTGGCATCGAAACCGATAAATTTTACGCTTCCGGCAAGGCGCTGGCGTCGCAAAGCTTGCAGCATGCCGTAGGTCGAAGATTCATTTACACAAAAAATCCCGTCGATGGTGAGATTCCCCTTTGCGTCTCTGAACCTGAATAATAAATTTTCACTGGCCTGTTGTGCGGTGGCGGTCGTGCTGCCGGCATATTGTTCATCGCTCACCACTTCGATGCCGGGATATTCTTTCAGCGTTTCTAAAAATCCGTCTTCCCGGTTTTCTGTACTGGCCGAACCTTCCTGGTAACGCAACAGGACAACTTTACCTTTTCCGCCTAATATTTTTGCCATCTCTCTGCCCGCCAGATGTCCCCCTTCCCGGTTGTCCGTGGCGACAAAACTGACGGTTAAATCTTCCGAGTCTTTTAAGCCGGAATCCATAATCACCACCGGAATATGGTTTTGTACCGCTCGCTTAACCGGCCGCCGCAGCGCCATGTTATCCAGTGGGGCCAAAACGATGCCGGAAATCCGGTTCATAGCCTGGTTATCCACCAGGGTGATCTGCTGCTTGCGATCATCTTCCTTTTCTGTGCCGATCCAGTTGATTTTTACGTTCAACTCTTTAGCCGCTTTGATTGCCCCGGCATGAACCGTTTGCCAGAAAACCTGTGTTGTCCCTTTGGGAATCACGGCAATTACGGTTTCGTTTGATTCTCCCGAGCAGGAAAAAAACCGGGGAGCAGAAACGAGGAGGAAAAGAATAAAAATGAGTTTACGCATATTATTTCTCCAGAATTTTGTGGTTAGAAATTTGTGACAGTTAAAATATAAACGATTTGTCTTTAATTTCCAAAAGGAAATGTGACAAACTTGTGACCTTTTTGTTCTTTTTTAAATTGAGCAATTGCAGGTTGATTCACCGAATCGATAACCTACGTGGAACTCTCCCGCAGATTATTCTGAATTGACTTATCTGAATCGGCATATTGGAATTTTTTTGGAGGAAAAACTTGAGGGAGGGTTTTGAAAACGGATAAATCCGTAAAGAAGGATGATTGCTTGGGCAGGAGTTGAATTTCTGCCCATGACTAAAGTTTTCAAAATCAGCTTGTCCGCCTCTAACGGATTAACAAGTAAACGAATCACCGTAACTATTCAGATATGCATGTTCATTATTGCACAGTAAGCCTTCGACTGAGTTAATCCTGAGGTTGCCGAAGGGCTCAAACTGACCGGAAGAGCCATGCTGAGTTCTTTGAAAGACTCAGGATTAACTTAGTCGAAGTATGATTAAGCTAAATATATAAAGCGTACCCGAATAGTGCCAGAGATTCGTAAAAAAAAACGAACCTGATTGTAGATAAGAAACTTAATAATGAGCCTTTTATGAACCGGAATATTCTTACCGTCACAGAAATAGTTTATTAAAAACCTAAACTGAGCTATTCGCATGTCATTCACCCAATAGGCTGCAACTTTAGATTAAGAATCACTCAATTTAGGAAAAAATTGAAATTGGATTTTTTGTAAACTTTCGTTTTTTGAAAAACAACAACTATCAGGCAACCTGTAATTCCCGACTGCTTTTATCGGCCTGCCTGTTGCAGACAGGCCGCTTAAATCATACGGAAATGATAGAAAAGCGAAGTTTTCGGGCAGGAACTAAATAGTTGCCAACAATTTTTATTCCCCAATTTTTTTTCTCTGCGTCCTTTGCGCTCTCTGCGTCTCTGCGTTTGAGAGCGCTTGATTTTTAACGCAGAGGCGCAGAGGACGCAGATTTCAGCAAAAACTAAAGTGTTACGATTTTTTCTTTTTTCTGTGGCATCTCAATTCTGTAGCCAATTTTTTTTCAAGTTTCTTGTGAGTTACGAATTGCCAATTGTCAATTGTTGACAATTTTTTAGATATGCCCCTCAATTCAACAACCATATTGAGAAAGACGAGGAGAAGAGTCAATAATTTCCCTACTCGCTGTGCGCCAAAGCGTATCGTGAGAAATGATGAATATCCACTTTAAAAATTTTCCTGGCTATATCTGCAGTGCCGCCGACTAATTGCCAGATTTTTTCATCTTCGTTGTAATAAAACAGTTTTAATTTTCCTTCATCAATATTGGCAAGTTCGGCCACATTGTAAAACATCTCCAGAGATACGGGATGAGTGAAAACAAGTCCTTCGGGTTTGAAGTCCACTTCAAAATTGCCCTGATTCAGATTCCATTGTAATTTGACGGTAACATCCTGCGGTAAATCGCCCGGTTTGAATTTTAATTTGCAATATCCCAGATAATCGCTGCCCACTTGCAAAACACCGTCCGAATTGACATGAATAGTCTTTTCAACACTCAACAGGCTGTCCGTAATGTTACTTTGTAAAAATTGCATGATTGTTGAATTAACTCTCAAAATTTGGATCCGGCCGATATTTGACGCCACAAATTCCTGTGCATCTTTTTCAGTATTAAGCGGATTGAGGGAAAAATTTTCCAGACAACCGGAAATGGGTAAAAGCAAGCTCAATAATACAATAATCGCCAATAATCTGTTCCGCATCATTTTTGTTTTCATCATCGCTCTCTCCAAATTTAAATATTTACAATTTCTTTTCGAACCGTTGCATTTCCGCGGTTTACTGCCCAATAAATCAGCTTATTATTCCTTTTTTATTTTCGATTTCTATACTTTAATTACAAATGATGTGCCAACCATTGTAACTACTATAATAACAATTTATTATATCTGTTTCTATGAGAATATTAATTAAAAAAATTGGCTGAGTTCAGCCAACAAATTGGCTCATTTCAGCCAGTTGGTTCAACTCAGCCACTTTTTTATTTTCTGCTCGATGACTGTTGTAATAGATGGAAATCACCCTCGTGGAAACCGGACTCTTTTTAAAATGGAGATTATAACTGGAAATCATTATTCAGGTTAATTTACAGAACAGACCTGCAGACTTAAATTAATTTGGAAAATTATTGCCCCGAAGAAGTATCCTCACAATAAGTTATGGTAAAACTTCGTAATCGATAACTGTTGTACCGGATTGACGAGGCAATTGGTGATCGGTAATCAGTGTTCGGTAATCGGTATCCGGGATAATATGAAAAATAACATGCACCGATTACCGATTACTCTAATATCCCGGTAATCCGTTAACGAATACGGAAACTACCCGAAAATATTGCGAGGATACCCGAAGAATTTGTCCACAGAAAAGAGATGCCGCAGAATTTTTCTTTCTGTGGCCTTTCAATTCCGGTGCCCAATTTTTTTCAAGTTTCTTGAGAGAGTTATAGTCGATATTATTTATTTCGAACTCACGCTAACAAAGAAAAATAAACAAACAGATCGTCTTTACGGCGTCCCGATCTGAGCGATGGAAATCAGAGCAAAAAATTCATGCAGCGTATTGTTTCGCATCTGAAAATTAATGAAATAGCGCCCCGGTAATTTTACACCCGCACCAACCGACCATCCCATTTTAATCCCGGTTCGATACTGATCGGATGAGTTCGCTGTAGTGTAGGAGATGCCGTCGCCGGCCAGGATTTTTCTGAATTTCACCGACAAGTCCTGCCGGCTGAACCAGGGTCCCGCATAAAAATCAAATTTGCCGGTTTTATATACCAGATTTATTCCGGCACTGCTGAAGATACTTTCTAAAAGATATTCTTTTTTCTCCTGCCATTCGGTCTGATCGATATATTTTGTCTGCCCGTTCACGCCGTACGGATTAAACCATTCGCCATGCACCGTGAATAAAATAGCAAATTTTTGCGGTGAAAAGTAAAAAGGTCCAAGATTTATGCTGCCGCCCCAATGATATTCCGGATCGAACCGGATTTCATCCTGGTTGATACGACGAAAATCCAACTGACTGTAACCAACGGTTCCACTGAGACTGCACCAGGGCAGCAAAGAAATGCCGATCTCCGCCCGTGCCTGCCTGTCGAAGGAACGGATCCCCGCTTCCGGCCAATCCATCTCCGAGTATTGTCCGCCCATGGCAACCATCCATTTGGTTCCGGCAAAATTGAAAACGGCATTTGACATCACCTGTGCTCCGACCTGATCCGGCAGAAAAAGCAGGGTAATGAAAGATAAAAAAAACAAAAAACCGATTTTTTTCTTCATAGTACGTTACTCCAACTTTAATAAAATAGCCGGTGTGGATTGAATCGCGTTGCCGTTATCGCTGGTAACTCTGATTGTGACCGGCGTTGCCGTCTCTTTGGCATTGGGGTTGTTCGGATCCAAATTGTTGGTCAGATACAGATTGTACAAAGTTACACCGGGATCGCCGGTCTCTAATTCGGTCCAGGACAGAGCGCCTGCTGCTGCTTCTGCCGTCAAAGATGAACCTCCGACGATGGGGTTACCGTTCACATCATAAATCTGAATGGTGATGTGCGCGGATTCTCCGGGAAGCAATATGGTTTTGGAAACATCGACCGTGAATGTGTTGATACCGCCGGAGAAGACCACGCCGGCTACGGACCAAACTGTGGCTTTTTTCCCATTGGCGTCCACACCTTCGCTGGTGGCAAGAATCCGGGCGATGCCGTCGTTTTCATCCAGAGTTCCCCTGGAATTGATCACCTGTCCGGATTCGAAATCCGGAATGGGTCCCGGAATCACATGGGTTCCCAGGTTAAAATCCGGGTGATCGCTGTTGGGATCAAAAAAGGTGTTGTAAAAGCGATCGATATCCGGATAGGGCTGTGCCGAATGGATGGTTACCGTGGCGATTCCTTCTTCGTTGGTATACCCCATGTGGGTGGAAACCACACCGCCGGTAGTAGTAAAGTAAACCGCCGTCCCAACGGGAACCGGATTGTTGTATTTATCGCCTACTACAACCACAACAGTTGCCGTATTGTTTACCACATGCCAGCCAAAAATATTGACGGGACTGGTGCCCACCGTTAAATGACTGGTTCCGCGGTCATTCACATTTTCAATGAAAGGAGGACCGGAATAGATGATGATTTCCGTAGAAATGGCCCGAACCGGCGGATTGAGCGGTTGATTTTGTCCGTCCACTACTTCTGCCCGAATACGTACTGTTCCGGAACGAACGCCGCTCAACAGAGATACTTCCGATTTGCCGTTCACCGTGGGCGCCGGATCGTAGCTGCTTAAAGATTCTCCACCCTGCGGCGAAGCATAAATGGAAAAGCGCACCAATGTGCCGTCGCTGACCGTGTTGTTTTTGCTGTCACGCACATCGGCAACAATTCTCACCGTCTGATTTCTGCCGGAATCGCGTACGCCCATGCTGGTGGGATCGTAAGTCAAAAGAACGGAGGCAGCCTTTCCCGGTCGTAAATCGACGGTTATTTCGTCATGGAGGGAACCGACCTGTGCCTGCAAAACGGCGATCCCCGTTTCGTTACTGGAAAATTGTGCCGCGGCAAGGCCGTCGTGAGTAGTGGCTTCGGCAGTGATGTTGCCGATGGAGGATTCAAATTGAACCGTTGTTCCATCCCGGACAAAATTTCCCACCTGATCCAGTACTTTTGCCCGCACTTGTGTGATAGTAGTGCCGTCCGCAGGCAGGGAGGCGGAATCGGCGGTTAATTCAAGAAAAGCAGGTTCTCCCACCGTATAAATTACCTGCACACTGTCCTGTAAACTTCCGGCAGTGATGCGGACGACGGTAGTATCGGGGTGATTCCCTGCCGTCAGGTAATTTTTCGCCATGCCGTTTACAATGGTTTTTACCCGGTCGATTGAGCCGGAACCTCTGACGATGGTAAAATGAACCGGCAGGCCATCTGCGGTGGGATCGTTGTTGACATCCGTAATTCTCACTTGAATTTCCGCTGTACTGGCATTATCCGCCGGCAGCGCCTGTTTGTCAACCGTAACGTACAGGTTGGCTGGTTCAGATTTGATAAAATCCACGTACGCCGTATCGCGGATACCGCTGCCGTACGTGCCGATAATCCGGGCGCTGCCAAGTTCCGTTGTGCTGGTGAGGGAAACTTTTACCACGCCGTCGTCGCCCGTAACTCCCTGCCATGGAATGGTGCCCAGCGTGGTTGAGAAGGTTACAATCCCGCTCGGGATGGCAATTTTACTGGTGGATTCCTTCAGTATTCCCCGGATTTCCGCTTGATTGGCGCTGTTGGCAATTAAAAATGTGGGATTGGCAGTCAGATGAAATTCCACTCCCCGCAATGCCACGGAAGTTTGGCTTTCCATCCCATTGACTCTGAATGTCAGTACCGCTGTGGAATCAAAGCGACTGGGATAGGAGTGAAACAGATTCCGGGCTGCTCCCATCGAATCCGAATAGACAATGGCAGAAGTAAAGCAACCTGCGTTTGCAGAAAAAAAGACGGGTGAATTTTTGGCCGGTTTTCCTGTGTTATTCAAAACTTTTACCACAACGGAAACAGAATCGACGCCGTTGGCCAGGATGCTATTGGGAGCGGCCTGGAAAGAGAAGAAACTGGTGCCGGAAGAATCGAAATAAACCGTAATGGTTCTGGAATGTTCATCTTTGTATTGTGCTTTGATAATTGCGGCGCCGGGCGTCAGGCCGCTGGTAAGAATAGCGTGGGCAAGTCCCCGTCCGTTCGTTGTATCCACGGGAGTGATGCTGCCCAATGTGGTTGAAAAATGAACCGGCTGACCGCCGGCAACTTCATTATTTTGATCGGTCAATTTGGCCTGAACCACTATCTGCGCGCCGCCAATGATAATATGAGAGCTGGAGGCATGCAGATCGGAAACCACAATAATCCGACCCTGTTTTTGTTTGGTTTGCGGTGTTGTTGTAAAATCTTTTGAGCAGTGGGAAAAAACAGAAACCATCATGCCCAAAGCAAACAAGCGAAACAGCCAATGATTCAAATGAATTTTCATATTTTGTTCCTACTCTTTAAATGCAATCCGATAAATGCAGAAATTCTATTTTTATATCGGCTGTTTTAAAAATTTTATGAAGCGGAAAAGTAGTATTATTTGCCGGGAAGCCGGGAGAGAAAAGAGGGGAGAGATAGACCACAAAGACAGAACTGCTACAGAATTTTTTAGTGGTATTTTTTTGTTTTTTTGCGTTAAGGATTTTTTTAACGCAGAGATCGCGAAGGACGCAGAGGTACGCAGAGTTTTTTATTCTCTAATCTGTCGAAATTGTAATTATTCGCCTGATTTCAATACAATATTGGGCTAAAGCCCCCGGCGAATTAGGCGTTTATTTACAACAATCTTTAGATCGTGGATCGGAGATCACACTCACTCCTTTCTGGCTTTAGCCCAATTATGGGGTGGATATTGGGATGGTATCATCTTTTGTCTCCCGGTTGTACCGGAGGATAGAGAATGTTTGATATTTTCTCGGGAATTTTTATTTGCTTCGGGGAGATGTTCTTTTAACGAAGAGATTGCTGAGGATGTAGAAATTAATATGGAGCAGTACTCAAAACGAAAACGGCTGCACTTCTGCAATGTTTTTCCGGTTGGTGAAAACCATCATCAACCTGTCAACGCCCAGGGCAATGCCGGCGGCAGGCGGCATGCCGGCGCGCAGCGCGGCGATGAAATCTGTGTCCAGGGGAATTTTCGTGCGACCCAGTTGCCGGCGATATTTTTGTTCCGCCAGCAGACGGTCGGTCTGTTCATCGGGGTCGTTCAGTTCCGTGAAGGCGTTGGCCAGCTCCATGCTGTCCAGATACAACTCAAATCTTTCCACAAAACGGGGATCATCCGCTTTCTTTTTGGCCAGAGAAGCCATCCAGCTGGGATAGTCCTTCACAATGGTGGGGGCGTCTGCGCCCAGTCCCGGTTCCGCCATTTCCAGAAAAAGCAGGAAGAACAGATCATCGACAGGCCAGGTTTCATCCGCATTGGTAAAGCCGTTGGCGTGGCAGATTTGCAGTAATTTTTGCGCATCGTTCTTACCGATCTGCGCCAAATCAAAACCGCAGCGTTTCTGCATCAGTTGTGTGAGAGAAATGATACGCCGGTTTTGTTGCAGCAGATCATCCTGTCGCCATAGATTTTGCCATTTGGTGCGCAATTTTTCCCGCAAATAGGCGATCAGTTCGACGCAGTCGTCCATCAGTGCGGTGTAATCCTGATAGGCCCGGTACCATTCCAGCATGCTGAATTCCGGACTGTGCAGCGGCGCTAATTCTTCATTGCGGAAGGCATGTCCCAGATAGAAAATTTTTTCATATCCGGCCACCAGCATCTTTTTCATCAGAAATTCCGGCGAGGTGTGCAAAAAGCAGGTACGCTTTTCGCCCGATTTCCGGTGGAATTCGGTGACAAACGGTTCGATATGCGGCTCCATCCCTGCTGCAGGGATGAGGGAGGGCGCGTCGATTTCTATAAAATCCTGTTTTACAAAGAATTGGCGGATCGTCTGCAAAAAATCACTGCGGAAACGGATCAGTTGATACTGTTCCTCGTGGTTCAGTAGCTGCTGCCAGCGGGGAGGGTGAGTCCGGGCTTGAGGCATGACGGTATCTGTTACCAAAGGAACAACCTGCGTTACTAAAAAACTTTCCGCCTCCGGTGTGCCGGATACCTGGACAATATCGCCGGCTTTCAGGCGCGGATTTTCCGGTTCCGGGGTGGAAAAATTTAACGGCAATGTGCCGCTCCGGTCGCGCAGCAAACCGGTTTTCTTCTCCCGGTCGAAATCGATGAGTCTGCCGCACAAATGCAGGACCGGGACTTTCCTGTGCAGAGGCATCTCCCCAATCAGGCAGGTTCTTTTGGCGATGGAAGGGTGGGGAAGTGACATAATTATACCGTTTTTTGAATGAATCTATGTGAGCAACCATTCCTTGGGTTATTTATGAAAAGTGAGGAATAGATTACTTTATCGTGTTTTCCCGGGAATAACCTGGGGAAAGATTTTCACATTTTCCTCATTTTGTCAGCAGAACAAAACTGCGTGTGCCTTCACGAATAAAAAGGCGGAAAAGTTTTTCCAGGCCGGTCAGACGGCCTATTTTGTAAAAAAACAGGGTGCCTCGTTCAAAGTTTCTCTGATTCATCCTGTCCAATTTCCGATTGCGGAAAAGAGAACGGTTCAAAAAACGAAAAGTAACAAAGAAAACCGCCGGAATTTTTGCCGCATATTTTACTTCCCATTCCAGTGTGCCCGTTTTGAGAACAGTCAATTGGGCTTTCCCGGCCATTTCGGCTAACTCTTCGGGTCGGTAGGCGGTGTGGTAATACAGATCGCCGGCAACGGAATGTTTCAGTTCGCCCAGCGGAATCCAGGTTGGCTTTTTCTTTTTGTAATTGGGCGTGGTGATGAGCGCCGTACCACCGGGTTTGAGCAAGCGAAAAATACCGGCGAACACTTTCTCCGGGTGAAACAGATGTTCCAGCACTTCAGAGCATAAAATAAAATCAAATTGAATATTTTGTAAAAAACGGAGATTTTCGATGTTGCCGGCGATAAAATAACGGCGCGATTGTGCCTGACACCTGCACCTGGCTTTCCGCAGCACCGATGACGAAAGGTCGACGCCGACGGCTGTTTCTCCGGTGAATTGTTTCATATATCCGCCGGCATTACAGCCCAGATCCAGGAAGGCGCCCCTGGCGTCGTGCAAGTATGTCAGAACAAATTTACGGCGCAATTTTCCGCGCAGATCACGATAGACAATCTCCTCTTCCGGATATTTTGCCCCGACTTCCTCGTAAAATTGTCTCAGGTCGCCGCGCTTTCTATCGGTTGACATGGCCGGTCCCTTTCCCCAAAAGTTTACGCAAATAGGCTTTTTCCGAACCGTCCGGAAAGCGGGCAAGGATCAGAAGAAGAACAAAAGTAAAAATCAGCGCCAATTTGGATAGCCAGAATTCAAAATGAAAAAAGTAAATCTGCAATAAAAAAATACCGATTGCGGTAAAGGCAACTTTGCACACACGGCCCCATTCATACTGCACAAAATAAGATTTGTGAATCTTGAAATAGAGAAAAGCGGCCATGGCAGCGTAACTGATGGCGGTTGCCCATGCCGAACCCATCATGCCCCAATAGGGGATCAGAATGAGGTTGGCGGCAATGTTTACCAATGCGGCAGTTCCTGTGATAAACGGCAGCATGGCGGTCTTTTTCTTCAAATACACCCCGACCAGGAAATTCACATAAACGCCATAAAAAATGTAGGAAATCAAAATGAGCGGCACGATAACCGTGCCGGCCCAGTAATCTTTGCCAAAAAGTGTGATTCCGAAAAGATTAAACCGGACGATTTCATCGATAAAAAATGAGATTGCCAAAAAGACAAGGGAACAGGCCAAAACAAAATAAGTGAGCACCCGGGCGAAAACCTGTTTGGCATTTTCCTGAGTTGAAGTGGAAAGGAAAAATGGATGCCAGGCAAAACGGAAGGCGGCGATGAACAGCGCCATGAACATGCCTAATTTGTAACCGGCGCTGTAAATTCCGGTAATTTTTAGATTGGTCATTCTTTCCAGGAGAAAACGGTCGATGAGGTCCATGGTCACCACCGCAAGACCGGAGGGAATGTACGGCAGGCCAAAGGAGGTTAGCTGCCGGAAAATGGTTTTGTCGAAGCGAAAGGTGAAAAATCTCAGTGTGACGGGCAGCATGAGCAAAAAAGTAAGACCGGAAGAGATAAGATTTGCCCAGAAAATGCCGGCGATGCCCCATTTTAAAATCGGGATGAAGATGATATTGCCGGAAATGTTGATCACTACATTGGCCAGCTTAAGGAGAGTGAACGGCACCGATTTTTCTTTGGCGCGTAACGCCATAAACGGCATCAAATTCATGGCATCGAAGAACAGAATACCGGCGCTGATGAGGATAAATTTTGCGCTCAGGGAAGACTGAAACAAAAGCGTGACAACAGGGCGTTGAAAAAGCATCAAAATCAGGCTGAATAAAAGCGACGTGACAAGGAGTGAAATCAGGCCGGTGCTGAATAGAGTACGTTGCTTGCGCACGTCATCCTGGAGCGCTACATAGCGCAGAAATGCTACATCCATTCCGTAGCCGTAAATAACATTCATAATGGCCAGGAAGGAAAACAGCAGCGCCGCTTTGCCAAATTCATCTGTGGGAATGGTGTTGGTGTACAGCGGCAGCAGTAAAAATCCCAGCGAACGGGTGACGATGTGGCCGATACCGTAAACTGCGGAATGTTGCAGCAGTCGTTTGATGTGTCCGGCTACGGAACGTTGTTGCATATTTGTTTTCCTTGCGGGGTGTTCTTTCTGTCTACTTGAATAGTGTCTGACCGAAAACTCTAAAAATCCATAAAAAATGTCATTCCTGCCGTGCCCGAGGCAGGCGGGCGAAAGCAGCCTGCCCGCCGCAGGCAGGGAATCTAAAAAAAACAAAAACCTGAATTGAGCGATTCTATACTTAAGACAACCACCCAAAGAATGATATGAGAATCGCTCAATTCAGGACGAACTTATAGATTTTTGCTTTCACCTGTTTGCTTCATGCAGGCTGGAATGACAGAAAAGCTTTCATTCAAGCACTAGTTTTATTTTTGTATCCGCTCAATAAATCATGGCAGTATAGTAATTGCCGCTAAGGCACAAAGACACTAAGAAACACAAAAATAATATTTTATGAATCTTTGTGCCTTAGTGTCTTAGTGGCTAAAACCAAAAATACCATTAGATATTGAGTGGATACTTATTTTTATCTGCTGTTTTTAAAACTTTGTGTCTTGGCAGTTAAAGAATATTTCAGGTTTAAAATATTCAACATGCGGCCAAACATTTCTTTGCCATATCCAAATCGATCGAATTAATCAGTTGTAATTTCCCGATAGAAACCGGGAGAAAAATGTTGCTTAACAGTTTTGCAGAAAACATTGCCGCCAGATCCTTTTTGGCTTGTTCCCACGCCGCCGAGCTTATCCGGTATTTGAGACAGATTTTCTCGATCAGGGAAAAGATAGCGTCGCTCTCGTCCGCATCGCTGATCTGTAAAGTTTTTCCGGTTTGCCAGCGCCAGCAAATATCAACAAAAACCAGCAGTGCCATTTTAACGGGATCAGGCCAAATTTCTTTTGTCGCCCGGTAATGATTCAGGAAACGAACGCCAAAATCGTTCAGGCATTTTCTATCGGTTTTGTTTTTGTAAAGCTCCAGACGGGAGGTAATCAACTCTTCCAGCACTTGGTTGTTTTCCATTTTACCGGGTGAAAAAATTTCCGGGAAATTGGACTGAAAATTATGGAACAAGTCCGGTTTTATCAGGAGCAACTGACGCAGGACAACGGTACTGGCCAGCAAAGAATCATTTTGGGTTTGCCCGGATAAAAACTGCCCGTCGAGAAAAACCAGTTTGGGGCAATAATTCACTTTGAGAACCGCAACTTCGTTACGCCAGTTTAAAAAAGCTTCATCGTTGATGCCCGTTTCCAGCATGCTCCAGAATGAGACCGGTATGCAGATCAGATAGGTGGGAGCGGCCAGCAACCGACTGGCAAAACCGGCGGTTTTGATGAGCCAATCCTCTCCGATGGCGATGAGTGTGATGCCCGCGCCGTTGTTTTTGAAGGGAAGTTGGTCAAAAATCTGGGCGATGAGATCGAACCTGTTGTCCGTTTCTCCGGCCTGAACAAAAAGGATTTCGTATTTTTTGAGCCGGTCAATCAGATCCGAATTCATTTCCCCGTCCACGACGCCGGAAATGACAATTCTCCGGGTAGGGAAGCGATAAAGATCACAAATTTCATCGATGCGTCCGATCAGACCCGTGTCGATGAATAGCGGGTAAGTGTAGGAATCAAGTGTTACTTTTACAGTTTTCATGATGACTCGAAAAAAATCCGCAATTTTGTCAGGTAGTTTTAGTTATAGTCTCCTGCCCAGGTCTGATTGCAAAGGCGACCCATCCCTTCCTGATTCCCCCCCTGGCAATGGGAAAGTATTTCCTCCTTGTCAGGAGCCTGTCCTGAGCTTGTTGAAGGTAAGGAGTAGGGGAGGTTGTTAATCATCCATTATTAATGACGCCCTCTAAATTGAACTATGACAGAATTCCCCAATTCGCTCTTTTCAATTCTCGCGCCAGTCGATGAGCACTTTAAGGACATCTTTTTGTTGTGCCAACCGAAGAGCATTTATGGCGCTCTGACTATCAACAATATGGGCAATAAGAAATTCAGGTTCAATCATTTTCTTTTCCAGGAGCTGCAAGGCGGGCGCAAACGGGCCGCAGCGCGAACCGACGACCATGATTTCGTTGATCACCCAAATAGCCGGATTGAACAAAACGTTGTTATGATAGGTGCTTTTCAGCACGAGAGTTCCCTGCGGTTTCAATAATGCGGTGGCGAAGCGTAATCCGTCTGCTGCGCCGGAGCATTCCACAACCACATCCTGTGGCGGCAGCCGAAGATGATTCGGTTTTTGTACTATGATGCCGCGTTCCTGCAGCAGATCCAGTTTTGCTCTGTGTTTGCCGACAACCGTCAAATCTACCGAATACAAGTTTAGTGTCAGGGCGATCAACTGTCCCAATTTGCCGTCGCCAATCACCGTAATGGCGGCGCCGGTTTGAGGATGGACTTGTGCAAAGATTTCCAGCGCTGCGGCCAGTGGTTCCGTAAAAGCTGCGGCTTCATCAGAAACCGTTTCCGGGACGAGGTGTAGATTTTGTTGTGGCAGCGTCACATAATTGGCATGGACGCCGTCCCGGTTCAAAATGCCTAATACCGTTCGATTGGGGCAATGACGCGATAATCCCTTGCGACAATAATCGCATTCATTGCAACCGCAATTAATTTCGCCAACAACACGTTTTCCCAGCCATGTTTTATCCGCGCAGGTTTCAACCACTCCAACAAATTCGTGGCCGATGACTCCGGTAAAATTCATGTAGCCTTCGGCAATTTCCAGATCTGTGTTACAGACGCCGCTGTAAATAACTTTGATCAATGCTTCATCAGTAGAGGGAGTTGGTTTATCTATCTGCCGTTGCGTAACCTTTTTGCCGTCAAAAACCAATGCCTGCATTTTCAATCATCCGTATTTTCAGGGTTTGTGGTTTGGGTGTCCGGCTTTTCATCATCAGGTTTTTCGCTATCTACTGTTACCTCTTCACCGGTTTTCAGGGCAGAACTATCTTTCAATTTTGTTGTCTGTTTCTTTTCCACAAGTTCCAGATTTTTTATGGCAATGGCTCTGTGTTTCACCAATGATTCCGGCGCAAATTCCAAAAATTTCCGGTAGGCGTCTGCTGCATCGGCAAAATTTTTCAGACTGTCGCAAGCCAAAGCTATGTTTAACCAGGCTTCGTAATAATCCGGTTTCATTTCGATCGCTTTCCGGTAACTTTTCACGGAATCCTGTAAACTGCCCGTTTTAGATTGGGCGATCCCCAAATTATTCCAGGCTTCCGGATAAACGGGAGACAATTTAATCACTTTCCGGTACGATGCGATGGCCTCCTCGTTGCGATCCAGTTTATTCAATGAATTTGCCAGATGGTAATGAATAGATGGATCTTTGGGCTGCTGAAACAAGGCTTTTTCGAAGCACCCTACCGCATCGTCCAACTTTCCGGACAGGTCCAGTGTGACCCCTTTGCAAAACCAGCCATCTTTGACTTCCTGGTAAAGTTCCAGCGCCTGATCGATGGTATCCAGAGATTTTTGCAGGTGTCCCAACCGGCGCTCCGTTTTGCTGATCAGAACCGACAACGCCGGATCCTTCTCGTCTTCGGATAAGGCTTTTCGGTAGCTCTGCAAGGCTTCCTCGTTCTTGTTCAATCCCGCAAACGCCAGGCCCCGGTTGATCCGTGCTTCCTTGTGAGACGGATTTAGTTGAACCGCTTCGTCACAGGCCCTCAGCGCCTCTTCGAACCTGTTTTGGGCAAGGTGTACTGCGCTTAAATTGACCCGGGCTGCAGCGGTGGGCTGCCATTTGAAAGATATTTGATATTTCTCAGCCGCTTCGTCAAATTGATCATGAAGAAATGCTTCGTTGCCGGCTTGCCACATTTGCAACGCCTGTGCGTGGTCCGTCATGTCGGGGACGGAAGACAAAGCCAAATTTTTTTGAAAATCCTTTTCACGGAGGATCAGGCGTTCGTCGCGATTTGCCTGTACTTCGTTTCTGACAAATCCCTTTTTTTGTTTATCTTTGAAAGACCGGATGACCATGGCAACAAAATCGAACAGCAGTACCATGAGAATCAATGAGGACAGAATGAGCATGGATAATTTCGTTTGTTGCCCATTCAGTTCCAGTATTACCGCCATTGCCGCAGACAAAGCTCCGATCAGATTGCCGAAAAACAGATAAAATGCACGGCTTCTGAACGCCAAAAAAGAGATAAAAATAAAAAAGAAAAAGACGATTGCCGGCGATGCGAAAAAATAAACCATTTTCTTCCTTGTTTATCCTGAAATGTGTGTTTATTGGTTTTTAAACTTCCTGCAGATTATTTATTCCCAGAGTAAATTTTTAACAGACCGGTTCAAAAGAATCAATTAAAGGTGACCTGCAGAAGGATGTCCCCGGGTCGAGCAAAAAAACGATGTATTTCCTTCCCTGGATTTTTCGTCCGGGATTATCAACCCTGGTAGAACTCACCCGAATCGGGGCCGCCCATAAAAATTTGCCGTTTGGGAAACAGGCCGAAAATTCCGCCGGTGTGGATGAAGAGCAGATTCATCCCTTTGGTGAACTGTCCTTTTTTGATCTGTTCAATCAGACCGTGCATGGTTTTTCCGGTATATACGGGGTCCAGAAAAATTCCTTCCAGACCGGCAACCAATTTAATGACTTCCAATTCTTCTTCTCTGCTCAGAGCGTAGCCTTCGCCAACATACCCATCGATAATCTGTATTTTATCTTTGGGCAGCTCTTTGGGATAGGCGTAGCGTTCGGCGAATGCGTCTATGATTTGGTTGATCCTTGCGACAAAATAAGCTTCATCATCGCAAACGTTTATGCCGTAAACCGGGATATCCAGACCGTAATATTCTGCGCCCAACAGCAGTCCCGCCTGTGTGCCGCCGGAACCGACCGGTAGAAGGATAGCATCAAATTTACGATAGCCACCTTTCCCGATCTGCTCTTTAATCTCCCCGGCAGCCTCAAAATATCCCCAGGCACCGATTTCATTACTTGCTCCTTCGGGGATGATATAAGACTTTTTTCCCTGATCTTTTAGCTGTTCGGCAACTTCCTGCATAATTTCATCGCGATGCCGGTACTCTTCACGGGAGATCAGTTTAATCTCGGCATTCAGCAAGGCATCCAATAGAAAGTTGCCGTCCGGCGCCGGGTCCGGTTTACCGCGCAGAACCAAATAGGGATGCAAACCCAACTGCCGTGCAGCAACCGCTGTGGCACGGGCATGGTTGGAACCAAGGCCGCCGGTGGTGATTAGTGTGTCGCATTTTTGCTGCAAAGCCTCCTGTATGACGAATTCCAGTTTGCGTATTTTATTCCCGCTCAGCCCCAGGCCGGTCAAATCATCCCGTTTCATATAAATTGTCGGCCCGTCCAGATATTGACTTAACCGCTCTAACTTTTGTATGGGGGTGGGCAGGCAGGCCAGATGGAGTCGCGGGGGAATTGTGAATGTCATGGCATCACCTTTATTTATTATTATCTCAAGTTTCGCATTTATAATAACTCAGGTATTGTAACTTGTCAGGATCCGAAAAATACAGTTGTCCGGAATATCTTTTGTTCCATTCTTCGATGTTAATCATCCTGTGCATAAAACAAGTATCCGTATGTTTTCGGGACAATCCCTGTTCATTGATTTATATCCTGCGAGCCCTGAAAGGGCGGAATATACCAGCCCGGGGCAACGCCCCCGGGGGAAAAAAACAACGGGGTCAAGCCCTGAAGGGGCGAAATACAAATGAACAGATCGTACCGGCACCGGTAAATATTCCGCCCTTTCAGGGCTTATTATTCTTTTTCCTCTTTCCCCTCGGGGCGTTGCCCCGGGCTATTGTATTTCACCCCGTTGGGGCGGCTGAAAATGTATTTTATTTGTATGCTGCTTTTTTTATGCCGGTTTCCCTTATTTTTATGCCGGTTAACTAACTGCAAAACTTGAATCATTATTAAGTGAAAATTGAATTATCCGGTTTTTATTATCTCCTTAAAATCTCCCCCGGTGGGATTTTGGAAGATTCTCAGGTCGAACTCCGGCACGGCAGCGAGAATATGATCGAAAATATCCGCCTGAATTGCCTCATAATTTGCCCAGACCTTATCTTTGCAGAATACATATATTTCGATGGGCAGGCCGGTGACTGTTGGCTTTAGCTGGCGTACTAAAAAAGTCATCTCCTGATTGATCAAGGAATGGTGCTTCAGATAAGCGACTACATAAGCCCGGAATGTGCCCACATTGGTCAATCTTCTCTGATTGATTTGAATGGAAGTGTCCACTTTTTTGTTGTACTCGGCTAATTCTTGTTTTTTCTTTTCGATATATTGGGAAATGTAGCGGATATTCCGGTAGCGATTCAGCATCTCTTCGTCGCAAAATTTAATGGCGCCGATATCGATGTAAATGGCCCGTTTAATTCTTCTGCCGCCGGATTTCTGCATGCCGCGCCAATTTTTAAACGATTCACTAATGAGTGCATAAGTGGGGATGGTTGTGACGGTTTTGTCCCAGTTTTGAACCTTTACGGTGGTCAGGCCAACTTCCAGCACATCGCCGTCGGCGCCGTATTTAGGCATTTCAATCCAATCGCCAATAGATACCATACGATTGGCGGTCAGTTGAATGCCGGCCACAAATCCCAATATGGCATCTTTGAATATGAACATCAATACTGCCGTCATGGCGCCAAGACCGCTGAACAGATAGACAGGTGTTTTGTTGATCAGCAGGGAGATGACGAAGATGGCGCCGACAAAATAGATCACAATTTTCAATACTTGAACGAAGCTTTTTATGGGAATCTCCCGGGCAACGGGAAGGGTGTTGTAAATATCCAGGCCTGCGTTAAGCGCAGAATCGACAATCAGGATGCCTAAAAGAATCATATAAATCATAGCGGCGGTGCGAATGAGGTCAATTATCGGCCGGCTGCCGGATAAAGCAACCGGGATTAACAGATAGATGAGGACAGCGGGAGCGAGGTGGGCAATCTGATTGAAAAAATTACGCTCTTCCAATGCATCATCCCACTTGGATTTTGTTTTGGCGATAAAAGCCGAAACGCCCCTCAGAATGAAGCGTTTGGTAATCCGGTCGGCAATGATGCCGGAAAGGACGACCAATAGAAGAGCCGTTCCTTTGGCAAAAATGGTCGCAGGTCCTGAATTTAAACCATGAGCGGTCAGCCAGGTTTCAATCATTTCCAACATGATGATTCTCCGGTTTGTTTCAATTTTTCTCTGTCTGCTTTTTTCAATTTCTTTACGACAAGATCGTAAGAGTCATCGATCATATCAAGGAGTAAATCCTTTTGTACACGGCCATCCAGAATAACCATATTCCAGTGCTCCTTGTTCATGTGGTAAGCAGGCTGTACTGCAGGGAATATGCTTCTCAAAGCCAGTGCATGCTCCGGTTCACATTTCAAGCTGATGCGGAGCGGATCATCTTCCCACGCGATGAGGGCAAACATTTTTCCCATCACTTTAAAAACCAGCGCCTGGGGGCCAAATGGCAGTTCTTCGGTTACTGCTTTTTTTTGTAAAAGATAGTGTCTCAGGTCTTCAATGTCCATAGTAAAGTCCAGTAGAGTCCTGTCTGCTTTTGGCGGATAATTCGGTTGTTTCAATGATTACCGGACCGCCCCGGGCACGGCAGGAATGACTTTTTTTACTGTTTTTCAGAGTTTTCGTTCAGGCACTAATTGGCCGCCGTTTTTACTAATTTTTCAATTGCAAGAATAACCATGCATTCCGTCTCCCCCCTTGGAACTTTAGCGCGGTTGATGATTATCATTCTCTCTTTGAGCCACGCCCGGTTTTTTCCCCGGTGTGTTGCTATCAGCTTTAGTGCTTCAAGGCCGATGAGGGCGCAGTCGGAGAGGTCCTGTGATAAAGATTCAATCTCCTGCAGTACCGGCGAATTGTGAATGATCTCTCTAAGATCAGCATGATTCTCCTGCCAGAGAACGAGCCGTTCCCGGATCATTTTTTCCTGCTTACTATTTTTCCCGCCGTCTTTCAGATATTCAGCTACCAATTGCCGAAAATTGCGGGCAACGGCTGCATCGGGGCGCGCCGCATCCACAACCCGGGTTAATGGAGACAGGGAAGTGTGTCTCCGTAACTGATTTCTTTTGTATCCTTTTACCGGTTCAAGCACATCCACCAGATTTTTTAGCGGTTCGATATCCTGATTGTTGGTCAGCCGGCGCAGCATCATGGGGTAATTCTTTTCGTGAAGCAAGCCCAATTCCTCAAGATGAAAGCTGACTACATTCAGCCGGCGATACATATCCTGCACATCCCGGACGTTTCCGGGAGACCATAGTCGTTCCGCAATGGCAGCGGTACGCGGCCAGATACGTGAATCGACGGTCTCCGGTGAAACAAATTCAGACCACATGGTCGCCTCGCCGCCGAGGATGAATTTTCTTTCTTTGTCCGTAAGCGGCGAATCCGGCGGTAACGGATCATTCAAATAGTGGGATTTTGTGGGTTGAATAAGATCGATATAATACCCGTTCGAAAGAATGGTCCGATATCCTTTCTGTGCCGCTTTAACCATGGCTTTTTTCCCCCGCCAGGATTGGATAACGATGTTGACAGGCATATCCGGTTGAAATATTTCGTCCCAACCGACCATCTTTTTGCCGTATTTTGTGAGAATTTTTAAAATTCTTTTATTGAAGTAACTTTGCAGTGCATGGTTGTCGGCAATGTTGTGCTGTTTCATGAACTGCTGAATTTGCGGATTGGCATCCCATTGTTTACCGTTGTTTTCATCGCCGCCGATATGCATGTATTCGTCGGGGAAAAGCTGCGCCATCTCTTTGAAGAAGGCATCAAAGAATTCATAAGTTTTTTCAAGCGTCGGGTTGAATGTCGGATTTTTAACGCCCCAGCCTCTTTCGATGGAGTATGGACCAGGGGCGCTGGCCAGTTCCGGATAACCCACAAACCAACTGGTGGCATGACCCGGAATATCGAACTCCGGTATCACACGGATGCCGCGGTCGGCAGCGTAGGAAATAATTTCTCTGATTTGTGCCTGTGTATAGTAGAAACCATCGGAACCCAATTCGTGCAATTTGGGGAAGGTTTTGCACTCCACGCGAAATCCCTGGTCTTCAGTAAGATGCAGATGCAGCACATTCAGCTTCACGGCAGCCATCCCGTCCAGATTGCGCTTAATCACCCCGACCGGCATAAAATGACGTCCAACATCGATCAGCAAACCGCGCCAGGGGAAACGGGGTTCATCTTCAATTTTTATGGCAGGGAAATAGTAACCGTTGTCATCTACGCTGAGTAACTGCAAAAACGTTTCTAAACCGCGAAGCGCACCAATATCTGTCCCGGCTGTTAATTTGATCCCATCGGAAAGGACGGTCAGTTGATATGATTCATCCCCGCCCAGATCAACCTTGCCTTTCTGTTGGCAAACAATCTGTAAATCGCCGGTACCGGTGTTTTGATCCGGAGTGATGTGTCCGTGAGTGAAGAAAAATCCCGTTCTGCCGGCCAGTCGTTTCAGCATCCGGTTTGCTCCTTTATACAATCGCTGACCGGGTTTGCCTGAAATGGAAATAGTAAATAATTCATTCAATCTGAATTTGCCTTGAGCAGGGATTATTTTTTTGGGAACCGGCATCAGATTCAGTGTAGCCGGTTCTGCGGCCCAACCGGTGGTGAGAAAAAGCAGCAGAATAAAAAAGGCAATAGAATTAATTCTTAAGATGAAGCGGTGTGTAATTTTGTGCATATCCAACCTCTTATCTTTTAGTTTTTCAGGTAAGTAAGTCGATTCGTGAATCGGCCTGCGTCTTCCGTTAAAATGGTTTGATCTTCTAACGGATCATTCCACAATGCTTTCAAAACCCTGCCTGGTCAGATCAAAATAGATGACGGCAGCCGCAGCGGCGCCGATGAGTAAAATGAGGAACCCGTGCAAATATTCAGCAAAAATAATTTTCCCGATGCCAAACAGGGATGCGTACACCAAAACAATGCCGCACAGCCAATCAATAAAAAGACGGGCAAAACCGCTGTCGCTTTTCACCTGTGGAAGTTCTTTGGCAATCGGTTTCCAGCCAATGCCGCCGGGATGTACCCGCCGGTAAAAAATCAGTAATTTCTCACGGGAAACCGGTGCGGTGAAAAAAGTGACTACCAACCATACAATTGTTGTGCCGATAACTATAGGGTAGAGAGTAATCGGTGATTCTATTCCGAACCCATAAGTAGCGATAGGGTAGATAATCAGCGGAGTAATCATGGCGGAAATTTCCGACCAGGCATTGATGCGCCACCAGAACCAGCGCAGAATCAGTACGGCGCCGATGCCGGCGCTGGCATTTAAAATAAAAATCCAGGCGCCGGAAATAGTAGTAAGAACGTATTTGGTGATCAAAAGTGAGAAAACGGTCATCAAAATCATGGCGATCCTCGATACAAAAACGTAATGTCTTTCACTGGCGGTTCGTTCAATGAAGCGGCGGTAGAAATCGTTGATCAGGTAAGATGTTCCCCAGTTCAACTGGGAAGCAATGGTAGACATGTACGCGGCCAGAAAAACGGCAATCAATAGTCCCAGCAAACCGACCGGCAGGAAGCGCAGCATCAATTTGGGATACATCACGCCGGGGTCCACCGTATTTTCGTACTTTTCATAAAAATCCAGGAACTGCTGATCCTGATATTCCGGATCGGCGGATTGCAATAGTTCCTGATGATTGTACGCTTCCACCACTTGTTGATACAGCGCCGGATTTTCCTTTTGTAAAACCTGGGGATTCTCGGCGCGGGGCAAAATAATCAGCGCTGCCAACGCTACCACGATCCACGGCCAGGGGCGCAATGTGTAGTGGGCAATGGTGAACCAGAGCGTGGCAAACAGGCTGTGTTTTTCATCTTTTGCGGACATCATGCGCTGGGCGATGTAGCCGCCGCCACCGGGATCGGCGCCGGGATACCAGCTTGACCACCACTGTAAACCGATGTATGCGAAGAAGGCTCCGAATGTCAGGGCAAGTGCGCCGCCGGTTACTCCCTGCACGGTAACACGGCCGATTTTGGGAAAGAAACTCAAAAGCTGCGGCGCTAATTTCGCTTTCATCGCCGCAGCGCCGCCAACCTGCGGTAATTGAACCACAATGACGGCCAGCACGATACATCCCAGCATGGCAAACACAAACTGGAAGCTGTCGGTGCGCGCGGTGCCCAACAGACCGGATGCAGAAGCGTAAATAGCAATGATAACGGCGGCGGCGACCACCAGTAGAAATGAGTCGATCCCCGGAATGGTTACATGAAATATTTTTTCCATCGCTTTATTTACCCAGCCCATAACGATTGCATTCATAAAAAGTCCCAGGTAGATAGCACGAAAACCGCGCAGCACGGCGGCAGGTTTCCCTGAATAGCGAAACTCGATAAATTCCACGTCGGTCATGATTTTGGCGCGGCGCCAAAGTTTAGCGAAAAAGAATACCGTCAGCATGGCACCTATGGCCATGTTCCACCACAACCAGTTGCCGGCAATGCCGTTTTTTGCCACCAGCTCCGTTACCGCCAGCGGTGTGTCGGCGGCAAATGTAGTAGCCACCATGGCGGTTCCGGCGATATACCAAGGCAAATTCCGGCCGGAAAGAAAAAACTGGCCGGTGTCTTTGCCTGCCCGCCTGGAATAATAAGCTGCAATGGCGAAAATAACCAGGAAAAATGCAACAATTACAAGAATGTCAAACCAGTGTAACTGACCCATAAAACCGTCTCCATTTTCATTGATTTGGTTCAGATTCGTGAAAGTTACATTATATTTGCAAGAAAATCAAGAATTTCATTGAAGTGCCGGTCATCTCTCTCTTTCAGGCAGAGAATATGCCCGGGAAACCGTTGAAACGGTTTATTAATTTGTAACCTTTTATTAACACATTACTTAAGTCAGGTATTAATGAGATAACCGCACCGATTTTAACCGGTTTAACGGTTTTTAAGAACTCCTTTTTGCCGAGCGGTTTGTTATCCCCGAACATTTCTCTCGCCTCACTAAAAAATTGATGCAGAGAAACAGTAAATTTTTTGTGTTGTCAACGAATACAAATTTTACATCCCCCAATTCAAAAACATTGAAATACGGTGTGATAAAATAATTTTCAACATAATTTTGTCTTATCCCGGTCCGTTTCAATTTTTTCCTTTTTACGTAAATAGCCCTTGACTTTTGCTGAATTAAATTGTAAAATGAAGACCGAAAAATTTGTACCCCTTTAAACCAATCCGGAGAGATCGGTAAGGGGCAATTGGGAATTTGGATTACCTCCGGATTGTTCTTGTTGTACCGGAGGTTTTTTTATGTCTAAAAGCAGAGGATAACATGGTAAAACGGATCAAAACCCAATTGATGAATGCAACGGATCTTTCCCGCACGATCACACGCCTTGCCCATGAAGTATTAGAACAGAATAAAGGTGTCGAGAATCTCGCCATCATCGGCGTACCAACCCGCGGTGCACATCTGGCCAAACGGCTCGCCGGTAAAATTTCCGAAATCGAAAACAAAACGGTTCCTTGTGGTAAACTGGACGTTACTCTTTACCGGGACGATTTTAAATTCAAACAGCCCATTGTTCATATTTCGGATATCTCCTTCAACCTGGATAAAATGACCCTGGTATTAATCGACGATGTACTCTACACCGGTCGCACCATTCGTGCTGCAATGGACGCTCTGGTGGACTTCGGCCGGCCGGCCAGAATTTTACTTGCTGTTTTAATCGACCGCGGCCACAGAGAGCTGCCCATTCGGCCGGATTTTGTCGGCAAAAATGTGCCTACGTCCCCGGATGAAGAAATTCGTGTCAAAATGAGCGAAGAAGACGAAGAAGATGCAGTCTATCTGGTAGAAGTGGAACAGCAGAGTTATTAAAAGTGAGCTAAAGTTAGTGAAGTGATACGTTTTCGCCCTTTGATAAAGATTGTTTTTAATGCCGAATAAGCTGTTTTGGTAGGTAAATAGATTGACAACAAACCGTCTGTTTTTTCAACAGAATAAAATATTGCTTTGTAACTATTCAGGTGTTTTCTTTCAATCTTTTTCGCCTTGCCGTGAACGACAAGGCTAAGAAATAAAAGGGCGCTAAAGCGTCCTATTTACGATAGCATCCTTCAGGATGCTTTCATGTCTTAGCCTGAGGGTTCACTCTCAGGCGACCTGAATAGTTATATTGCTTTCATTGAAATAAAAAAATCGGCATGCCGGCTTTTGCCCGATCCTGAAATCAAAAAAGGAAAACTCATGTCATCGAATCGAAAACACTTGTTAGGTCTGGAAGGCGTTTCCCGGGAAGATATCCAGACCATTTTAGATTCGGCGCTTTCTTTTAAGGAGATTTTACAGCGACCTATTCCAAAAGTTCCTGCGCTGCGGGGCGTTACGGTTGTCAATCTCTTTTTTGAACCTTCCACGCGGACGCGGATATCTTTTGAATTAGCGGAAAAGCGTCTTTCCGCGGATACGGTGAATTTTTCATCCTCCACATCCAGTGTAAAGAAAGGGGAAACTCTGAAGGATACGGCACGCAATATCGAAGCGATGAAAATTGATATTGTGGTGATACGTCATTCTTATCCCGGTGCGCCGCATTTTTTGGCAAATTGGCTGAATGCATCCATCATCAATGCCGGAGATGGCGCTCATGAACATCCGACCCAGGGTTTACTGGACCTGCTTACTCTTTATGAAAAATTCGGTTCTTTTGACGGCCTCAAAGTTCTCATCGTCGGTGATATTTCCCACAGCCGGGTTGCCAGGTCTAATATTTTCGGCCTTAATACCATGGGCGCCGATGTTTCCATTTGCGGCCCGGGCACGCTGCTGCCGTATCAGGCGGAATCGCTGGGGGTGCGGGTATATTCCGATCTGGATGAGGCAATAAAAAACGCCGATGTGATCAACGTGCTGCGCATCCAGTTGGAACGGCAGGGGAAGGGACTGCTGCCCAGTCTGCGCGAGTACCGCAATCTGTTTGGCATCACCCGGGAACGGTTGAAAAAATTAGACCCCGGTGTTGTTATTATGCATCCCGGTCCCATCAACCGGGGCGTGGAAATTGATTCGGATGTAGCCGACAGCAAACAGTCCGTGATTCTCCACCAGGTAACCAACGGTGTGGCGGTACGGATGGCAGTTCTGTATCATGTAATGGGAAGTGAACGATCTGAAGTGCCGGAGTAAATCTCAAGTCGTTTACCCCAATAAAATAAAGGAAACATCATGAAAACAGAATCCGGTTTATTCCTCTTTTATGGCGGACTGGTTTACAACCATAAAAGTCGTTCTTTCAGGGACAAGGATTTGGTGGTTGACGCTGGAATTATAAAAGAAATCGGTAAAATTAAGCCGGAATCTTTCCGCGGGAAGAAGGTAAATTTGCAGGGAAAGCATCTGTTTCCCGGATTTGTCGATTTACATGTGCATCTGCGCGAACCCGGCAGAGAAGACAAAGAAACCATCGAGACCGGAGCCAATGCGGCTATGGCCGGCGGCTTCACGGAAATTTGCTGCATGCCCAATACAAATCCGGCCATCGATCACCGCGGCGTAGTGGAATTTATTAACAATCAGGCAAAATCCCATCTTGTCGCAGTTCATCCCATCGGCGCAGTGACCAAAGAACGCGCCGGCAGCGAATTGGCGGAGATGGGCGATATGATGGAAGCCGGCGCGGTTGCTTTTTCAGATGACGGTGCTTCGGTTTCTACGGCGGAAATGATGCGCTTCGCTTTGGAATACAGTAAAATGTTCCATGTACCCATCATCGATCATTGCGAGGATCTATCCCTGGCAACCGATAAAAAGATGAACGAAGGGGTTGTTTCCACCTCTCTGGGAATTCCCGCGGTTCCGGCGGTGGCGGAAGATTTGATTGTCGCCCGCGATTTAATGATGGCCGAATTCACCGGTGGACATGTTCACATCGCCCATATTTCAAGCGGTCGCGCGGTGGAACTGGTACGGCAGGCGAAAACAAAGGGGATTTCTGTGACCGCGGAAGCCTGCCCCCACCATTTTACCCTGACCGATGATGCGGTGAAAAGTTTCGATACCAATTTGCGGGTTAATCCGCCCATCAGAACCGCGGCAGATGTGGCGGAAATTATTGCCGGATTGAAGGACGGCACCATCGACGCCATTGCTACAGATCATGCGCCCCAGGCCATCGAGGAGAAGGATGTAGAGTTCGGACTGGCGGCTCCCGGTATGGTGGGATTGGAAACAGCAGTGGGACTTGTGACTACTTTTTTGATTAAAAAGGGATATCTGACTCTGCCGCAGATGGCGGCGAGAATGTCCGTTACACCCAGAAAAATAGTCAATCTGCCGCTTCCTCTTTTCAAGGCCGGTGAAAAAGCAAATTTCACCGTCATAGACACAGAAACCAACTGGACTGTGGATAAATTCAAATTTAAGTCCAAGTCGCGCAATACTCCTTTCCATGGCTGGCAGTTAGCGGGAAAATCTTTTGGCGTTTTTAACCGGGGCAAATGGTACCGGAACGAAGAAAACTGATTTGAAAATTATAAGAATATCGAACATGTTCAGCACTCCCAAAGAAATATTTTTGACCCGCGGTGTCGGGCGGCACCGGGAAAGATTAACCAGCTTTGAAATGGCATTGCGTGATGGCGGAATTGCCCAATTTAATCTGGTACGGGTTTCCAGTATTTTCCCGCCGCATTGTAAGGTGATCTCCAAAGCGGCCGGCTTGAAAAAATTATCTCCCGGCCAGATTATTCCCTGTGTTATCAGTGAAAACCGGACCAATGAAGCGCGCCGTTTGATTGCCGCTTCCGTTGGCCTGGCCATTCCCACTGACCGGAATCGCTACGGATATCTCTCCGAACATCACAGCTTTGGTGAAAATGAAAAACGCGCCGGCGATTACGTGGAAGACCTTGCCGCCGAAATGCTGGCCACCATTTTAGGGGTACAGTTCGACCCGCAAAAAAGCTGGGACGAAAAGCGGGAACAGTGGAAAATCAGCGGCCAGATTGTCAAGACCCGCAATATTACGCAAACAGCTCTGGGAGAAGTGAACGGCCAGTGGACCACCGTAGTATCGGCGGCCGTGATGATTAGTTAAAATATCTGTCACGATTCAGGTAAGCCATTCGTTTGTATCTCAGTAAGCTCTCGACTGAGTTTATCCTGAGCCCTTCGACAAGCTCAGGACAAACTTGACGAAAGGGCTCAGGCCGGCTTTAATAGCCATGCTGAGCAGAGTCGAAGCGTGATTACAGCTAATTCATGGAGCATACCTGAGTAGTTACAAAACTTTTTCTTTTAATTGTAAATAAAGGGTGATCATGGAGGCAACCGAAAAAAATAATAATGGGCATAAAGAATTATACAAATATTATGTCGTGCTAAAATTAAAATCTATCGATAGACAATTTGAATACAATGTTTCAGAAGAAGAAAGTTTTAAGTTTAAGAACAAACTTGAAGATTCAAAATCGATAAATTTTAATATCAGATCGACTCTGTATTATTGGTTAAAAACTAAAGAAGAATTTCAAGTGTTCATTTGTCTCCCGGCCGTTCAAGTTGTTAATTATTTATGGGAACCTCATCAACATGTCAGAGCGGAAGACGATAGTTTTTCAAGAGGGGATATTGAAGTATATTTTGAATCCTGCAGCCAACCAACCTCCATTGGGATAGAAGAACCGGTATTTGGCGCCAACCTGGCTCTTGCACTGGATAGTGGTTTTTTTGCAGAAAATGAGTTTTATTGTTTTGATGATATCGATGGAGAAACGATCGCGTTGAACAGTAGTCAAATATTACTCGTTGAGATTTTGGATTCGATTATTGAAGAAGGATTCGAAGAATTGAATGCCGATGAAGAAAACAACCTTCACTGAACCGCTGTTGGTTTTCTATTTTTTTGTCCGGTTTTGGTTTCGGATTGGTGGTTTCCTGCAACTTTGTTTCCGGTGGTTAGTTCAGGTTAAGGTTCATATCACTATATCATAGAATCGTCATGTAGATAATATTAATGAAATGAAAAAATCCAAAAGATCAAAAAATACCAAAAATCAGAAAAGTTTCCTTACTCTTTCGTATGAAATAACTTATGAACCGATTTCTAAGCCTTTCTATGAAAAACTACCCCGGCATGTGAAAACGGAAATTGAAGATCTCTTCCATCTGGCTCATTCAGATCCGGGAAAAGCTATACCGGTAATTAAAGCGAAGATTAAAGAATATCCGGATGCGCCGTTTCTTTATAATTATTTGATGAAAGCTTATTCACTCTTAAAGGATTTTGAAAATGCCGAAAGGGTTGTGTTGGAAAATTATAAAAAACATCCCCATTATCTTTTCGCTCTCATTAATTATGCTCAGATTTGTTTGGAAAAAGGTGAATTAGATAAGATACCCGAAATATTTGATAGAAAATACGATTTGAAAATGATTTACCCTGATCGTGATAAATTTTATATCACTGAATTTGTGGCTTTTAACGGCGTTGTAGGAGAATATTTTGCCAGAACAGGTGATAGGAAAACCGCAATGTTGTTTCTCAACACTCTTAAACTAATTGATCCCGGACATCCATTAACGAAGCGCCTGAGGAAAATTGTAAAACCTAATATTTGGGATCGTTTTCAGAATAATATGGCAAAAAAGCTGGAAGAAAAGAAAAGGAAACTCGATCTTAAACTGAAAGATTTATCCAATCGCGCTCATTAAATTTGATTAGGCTAAGCAAGAGCTGAAATTCTGGATAATCGATATTCTGCTTTTGTGAATTCAATAAACAATTTTTTCAGAAATAGTTAGCGGAAATTTTAAAATCAAAGTAGAAGTTTGTTGGTACGGAAAGGGCATAAAATCAAACATACTGTTTTTGCACCATTCAACTCAATTCCCATTTTTTTGAGTAAGGGAGAATAATGGTTAATTTTTTGGGTTTGGAGCCGGAATATTCCGGTCTCTCACAATCCCGCTATTGCATTTATACTGTGCCTTTCGAACGCACCACTACTTATGGCAAAGGAACCGGATTCGGCCCGGAGGCCATTCTCATCGCATCACAACAGGTTGAATTGTACGATGAAGAATTAAACGCCGAACCGTTCCGAAGTGGAATTGCCACACATCCCGGTTTACGGTTCCCGGCTGACAAACCGACGGAAACCTGTTTTGCCGAAATTACGGATCAGGTTGTTTCTTTGCTGGATGAAGACCGGTTTGTCATTGGTTTGGGCGGAGAGCATTCTGTTTCTTTTTCTTTGATTCGGGCGTACCGGCAAAAATATCCGCAACTGACTATCTTGCAACTGGATGCTCATGCGGACCTGCGCCAAAGCTACCGGGGTTCTCCCCTGAATCATGCCTGTGTCATGGCGAGAATCCACGAGATGGTACCTGCCGTGGGCATCGGAATTCGCTCTCTTTCCCGGCAGGAGGCGGACCTGATTCGCCGGGAGCGTCTGCCGGTCTGGTTTGCCTGTCGGATGCGGGAAGACGCCGGCTGGGAAGAGGAGGCGCTGGCCGCCGTGCAGGAGCCTGTCTATGTTACCATCGATGTGGATTTTTTCGATCCGTCCATCATGCCGGCCACGGGAACGCCGGAGCCGGGCGGATTCTTCTGGCGGGAAACGCTCCGGTTTCTGAGAAAACTGTTTTCTGCAAAACAGGTCGTCGGCTTCGATGTGATGGAATTAGCGCCGCAGGCCAATTTCCATGCCGCCGATTTTCTGACTGCAAAATTGGTTTATAAACTGATCGGCTATCATCAAATGAAACTGTCTTCCGTTACTGCAAAAGAGTAGGTCAATTCATCAATTAAAAAACGGGAAACTATTTTTTGTACATAAATCCGTGTTCAGGGAATTTCAATTTAATAGGAACTCTAAATGATCAATTTGGAAATGAATGAAGAACAGTTGTTTCGCACGCTGCAGAGGGCCCGCGAAAGGGGAATTATTATTCCCACATTTAAGCAACAGGTGCATCCGGAAAAAATTCCGGGAAAAATCAAAAAAAGGATTGCGCAGGTTGGCTTGTGGAATGTGGATCCGCTCAATCTGTTTCGCATCACCTGGAAGAATGAACCTCGGGCACAGGGCGGCTTATTTGGTGATGTAAATGTGATGGAAATCCCGCAACAACTGACCGGTGTGCCGGCGCGCATATTTGCTCTGGTGGGCAAATGGTTTCCTACCGGCGCTCACAAAGTCGGCGCTACTTTTGGTTGTCTGGTACCGCGTCTCATCACCGGGCAATTCGATCCTACTTCGCAGAAGGCGGTCTGGCCCTCCACCGGCAATTTTTGCCGCGGCGGCGCCTATAATGCCACACTTCTGGCCTGTGAATCCATCGCCATTCTGCCGGAGGAAATGAGCAAAGAACGGTTCGAATGGCTGAAAGCCGTTGCCGGAGAAGTGATCGCCACACCGGGATGTGAATCCAACGTGAAAGAAATTTATGATAAATGCCGGGAATTGCGCAACACGCGCGACGATATTGTGATTTTTAATCAATTTGAAGAATTTGGCAACTACCTGTGGCATTACACCGTCACCGGCCAGGCCATGGAGGAAGTGCTGCAGGAACTATTGACCGGCAATGAATCTTTTGCCGGCGTTGTGTTAACTACCGGCTC
This sequence comes from uncultured Deferribacteres bacterium, assembly GCA_913009825.1. Taxonomy (GTDB): domain Bacteria; phylum Zhuqueibacterota; class JdFR-76; order JdFR-76; family DREG01; genus DREG01. The sequence continues at coordinate 17,396 of CAJVYQ010000003.1, read as the reverse complement.
CGGCGGTACGCTGGCCTGCGGTGACTATCTGAAACAGAAATATCCGTCAAGCAAAATTGCGGCGGCGGAAGCCCTGCAGTGCCCCACATTACTTTTGAACGGTTACGGCGGCCACCGTATTGAAGGGATTGGCGACAAGCACGTTCCCTGGATCCATAATGTTCGCAATACGGACATGGTAATCGCCGTGGATGACAATGCATGCATGAATTTGGTCAGGCTGTTCAATGAACCGGCCGGACAGGACTATTTGGCCCGGGTTGGATTGGGTGATAAGGAGATCGAAAATCTGCCTTTGTTGGGTATTTCCAGTATCGCCAATCTGATTGCCTCTATTAAATTTGCCAAATACTACGAATTAACCGAAAGGGACACTGTTTTTACCGTTTTTACCGATTCCATGGAATTGTACGGCAGCCGGCTGCGGGAATTGCACGAGAGATATGGGACATATCAGAAAGAAGATGCCGTGAAAGATTATCATCGATATCTGCCGGGCATTACCACGGATCATTTACAGGAACTTTCTTATCGCGATAGACGCCGGATTCACAATCTGAAATATTTCACCTGGGTGGAACAACAATCCCGGGAGGTGGCAGAATTGAACGACCAATGGTATGATTATCCCGGTTACTGGCTGCGGGTTCAAAATCAGGTGTCTGAAATTGATACTCTGATCGCGGAATTCAATGAGAAAACCGGTTTGGAAGAAAGTTTAAGGTGATTTGAATTTCCTGCGGGCTCGGGCAGGAGTTGCACTCCTGCCCGGTACCCGTAACAACAGAAAAGGAATGTTCTCGCCTGGCAGGAGTTGTACTCCTGCCCGCTAATAAAAATGAAAAGGAATGCATGATGAGTGAAATTCAAAAAATCGCCAAATCGATGGAAAGTGATTTGATCGGATTTTTGCGGGATATTGTAACCATCCCATCGGTTTGCGGGCAGGAAGAGCGGGTTGTTCAGCGGATCAAAGCAGAGATGAAGAGAATCGGTTATGAAGAAATTATTATCGATGAATTTGGCAATCTGCTGGGCCGCATTGGCAGCGGTTCCCGCATTCTGGCAATCGACGGCCATTGTGATACGGTAGAGGTAGGCAACGCGGAAAATTGGACTGTAGACCCGTATGGTGTCCAGTTGAAAGACGGCATGATGTACGGTCGCGGCGCCTGCGATCAGAAAGGGGGATTGGCTGCTGCGGTTTACTCAGGCAAACTGCTGTTGGAAACCGGATTCCCCGATGATGTGACGCTTTGGGTGGTAGCTTCCATCATGGAAGAGGATTGTGAAGGACTGCCGTGGAAATATATCATCGACAAAGACGGTTTAAAGCCCGATGCCGTTCTCCTTACGGAGCCGACAAATTTGGTTATCAATCGCGGCCACAGAGGCCGGCTGGAAATGAAAGTGAAAACCTCCGGAATCTCCAGTCACGGTTCCGCACCGGAACGGGGCGTGAATGCCATCTACAGGATGGCGCCCATCATCCGGGAAATTGAAAGCCTGCATGAAAATTTGACCTCTAACTCATTTTTGGGCAAAGGCAGCGTAACCATCTCCGACATTCGTTCCGGTTCACCCTCGCTTTGCGCTGTCGCCGATTCCTGTACTATCCATCTGGATCGCCGCCTGACAGAAGGAGAAACCATAGAAACCGGTATGGATGAAATAAGAAATCTACCTTCTTTTGGCGATGCGGAAATCCGGGTGCCGGAATATGAAGTCCCCAGCTACAAAGGTACCCGTTTTGCCATGAAATCCTATTTCCCAACCTGGGCGCTTACGGAAGATCATCCGCTTGTAAAAATGGCAGTGCGGAGTTACCGGAATTTATTTACCCGGGCACCGGCAGTGGATAAATGGGTGTTCTCCACCAACGGTGTCGCCACCATGGGCATGTTTCAGATTCCCACTATCGGATTCGGTCCCGGAGAAGAAAGGTACGCCCATGCTCCGGATGAGCGTATTCCTCTGGATCATTTGGCTGCAGCGCTGGCCTTTTATGCGGAGTTTGTGCGGAATTTTAATTTTTATAGAATTGTTCAGGGTATTATTTGACAGGAATTACAAGATGAACAGGATAAATATAATCCGGTTGATCCCATTTATCCTGTCAAAAATTAACGATTGAATAGTTTTGAGGAAAATGAATATCTGTTGTTTGAAATCTATTTAGTGTCGGTCCGAAAACCCCACTTTTCTGTTATTCCCGCGAAAGCGGGAATCTATAAGTTTATAATTTTATTGGATTCCCTGCCTGCGGCGGGCAGGCTGCTTGCGCCCGCCTGCCTCGGGCACGGCAGGAATGACGTTTTTTACTGTTTTTCAGAGTTTTTGGACAGACTCTATTTAGCCTGAAATCTATTTATATGGTGAATGATAATCATTCATGTCATGAATTGATTTCCTGTTTTTTTATAACTTGTCAGCTTTTTTTATTTTGAATTCCTGATTCAGCGGGTTAGGAATCTTATACCACAAAGCGCTTACTCAAAACAAATGAGGATTTTATTGCTATGAACCTGAAAGGAAAAAATTACATCTCTACGCAGGATTGGCGCGACGAAGAGATCGAGTATGCGTTGAAAACGGCTGCCGATTTAAAATACAAATTCAAAATGGGAATCCCAACCCGGTTGCTGCCGGATAAAACCATTTTCCTGCTTTTTTTCGACAAATCCACCCGCACGCGCAACTCCTTTGAAGCCGGGATAACCCAACTGGGCGGCCATGCCCATTTTATCGATTCATCAACTTCACAGATTGCCCACGGTGAAAGTCCGAAAGATACCGGGATTATTCTATCTTCGTACGGACATGGTATCGCTATCCGTCATGATCTGGTCCCCGGGGAAGGCAACCGCTATATGCGGGAAATATCGGCATGGGCGGATAAGCCGGTGATCAACATGCAGTGCGATGTGGATCATCCCTGTCAGACCCTGGCGGATCTGATGACCATCCGGGAAAAATTCGGCGCCGATTTGCGCGGCCGGAAAATAGCCGTTTCCTGGGCGTACGCACCCTCTTATGCCAAACCCATGTCCGTACCGCAGGGATTAATTATGCTGATGACGCGTTTCGGCCTGGATGTTACGCTGGCGCATCCGCCGGAATACACTCTTATGGAAGAACCGCTGCGCCTGGCACAGGAAAACGCTCGCAAAGCCGGCGTTAAGTTTAACATCACCGATTCCATGGATGCCGCCTTCGCAGATGCGGATATCGTTTATCCCAAAAGCTGGGGGATCGAATCACTGTTTCAGAACCCGGACGAAGCGCTGGCAATCGCCCAAAAATATAAACACTGGATTTGCAACGAAGACCGGATGAAGGTGGCCAAAAAAGAAGCGATCTACATGCACTGTCTTCCCGCCGACCGCGGCCACGAGGTTACCGATGCTGTCATCGACGGTCCCCATTCGGTTGTTTACCGGGAGGCGGAAAACCGGTTACATACCGCCAAAGCCATCATGGCGCTGGTGATGTGACGAAGATGGAACAAGATGCGGATTACGGGACGGTTTGGATGAATTTGCGGAATTTATAGTAAATTAATGCGTAATAGCCGCAATTTTTAAAAACAGAAATGTTATATTATTCCTAACTTTAATCACTTTAGCTCACTTTAAACTTGTAACTCACAAACCTGTTTCCCAAACCGGGCCGGAATAGAAAGGACTTTCTCTCACGTAATACCTCACTTACGGGTTGATAATAAAATGCAATCAGTACCAAAAGATTCATGTTCTGTTTACATCAGGTTTTGATGCTGCTCATCTAATGTTCTGTAACCCCAAATAGCACACGGATTACGCGGATGACACAGATACACACGGATAAAATCTGTGAAAATCAGTGTGATCCGTGTCATCCGTGTTCTGTTTACTATTATGGTTGAATAGATATAATAACATAAACAAATATTCACACCAATAAGTGAGGTGTTACTCTCTCACTCTATTTTATCTTGCTTCCCGTTTCTTTTTTTCTTAGATTATCTCCCTGTTTATCAATCGATTTGTAAAATTTTAGGTGAACCATGCAACATGCAGATTTACTGATCCGCAACGCACGGCAGCTGGTTCATTTTGTTCCACAGAATATAAACGCCGCGCGCCAGGAATATGAATTGTATCTGATTCCGGATGCCTGGCTTGCCGTAAAAGAGCAAAAAATTGCTGCCTTCGGGACAAAAGAGGAAGTGCTGTCTGAAGTAGCGGTGGATAAACAGACAGAAACCATTGATGCTACCGGAAAAACGGTTACACCCGGACTGATCGATCCCCATACTCACCCGGTTTTTTTTCTCACCCGCGAGGTGGAGTTTGAGATGCGTATTAAGGGTAAATCTTACGAGGAGATCGCTGCCGCAGGCGGAGGAATCCGCAACAGCGTACGTGCCGTCAGGCAGGCGGGAAAGAGAGAATTGAAGACGAAAATTCTGCCCCGGCTGCGGCGTTTCCTGGAGCTGGGCACTACAACAATAGAGGCAAAAAGCGGGTACGGCCTTTCTTTTGAAGATGAAGTGAAATCCCTGGAGATCATCAAAGAACTCAATGAAATTCAGCCGTTGGAGATGCATGCCACCTTTCTCGGCGCCCATGAAATTCCTGATGAATATCGCCGGAACCGTGAAGAGTATATCCATCTCCTGCAGAACAAAATAATTCCGTTTGTAGCCAAAAACAATCTGGCGGAATTTTGTGATGTTTTCTGTGAACAGGGCGTTTATTCCGTGGAGGAATCCCGCCGGATTTTAACCATCGCTCAAAACTACGGTTTGAAAAGTAGAGTTCACGCCGATCAATTACACCTGACCGGCGCCACACAGATGGCGGTTGAACTTGGCGCTGTCTCGGCGGATCATCTGGAAAAATTAGACGATGGGGGGATCCGGAAAATAGCGGCTTCAAACACAGTGGCGTGTCTGCTTCCGGGCGCCGTGTTTTTCCTGGGTTCTCATCAGTATCCGCCGGGACGTAAATTGATCGATACCGGCGCCAGAGTATGTTTGGCCACCGATTTCAATCCGGGCAGCAGCATGACCCAGTCTCAACCGCTGATGATGTCGCTGGCCTGTCTGTTTATGAAAATGACGCCGGCGGAGGCATTGCAGGCGACGACCGTTCATGCGGCAGCAGCAATTGCGCGGGAGAATGAATTGGGAAATATCGCCCTCGGTTATCGGGCGGATCTGGTCGTCTGGAATGCCGAAGATTATCGGCAAATTCCATATTATTACGGCGTGAATTTGGCGGAAAAAGTGATAAAAAGAGGGAAGCTCGTTTTTTCCCGGCAGGAGCAATGAAAATTCTGAACCTGCTTTTACGAATTCAAGATAACCTTCTGAATTGTTAAAAAAGTCATTTGGCTCCGATTTTCTCGTCTCTTCTCTAAAGTCTTGAAAGAAGGAACTTTTCGGTAAGGCACAGGTAAAATTTAAGTCGAGTGGAAGCAAACGAACTTAACCCCAGATCGTGAAGGAACCTATGATAGAAAAAAAGAGATATTATCTGTCAGGAATGTTTATTCTCCTGCTTGTACTGGTTTCGTGTTCATCGGATAAAAATCCATTCGGTTTAAAAGAATTTTCCAAGAGTTCGTTGCTCAATGTTCAGCATTTGGTGAATACCGGAACTGTAAAAGAAGCGACGGTTCTTTATCCCGATGTGGACGTTAGGACCAGCAATGAGCTTCTTCTGGGAAAATACAGAGGCGATGAAAGCGCTATCTTGCTCAAATTTGGCGAAATTGCCGAAAAAATTGATTCTGCCACCGTTAAAAAAGTTTACCTGTTTTTAACCCCCTGGTATAAATTGAAAGATGCCGGGGCCAATCCTTTTGACGTTTCCATCCATAAAGTAACGATGAGTTGGGATGAAGAAACCATCGATCCCCCCGATGTTTTAAATAATTATGAAGCCTTACCGCTGACAACCGGGCAAATTCCTGCTGCCGTGAATAAACTGGATACGCTGTCCCTGACCATCGATTTAGTGCAGAACTGGATCGACAACCCTGCTGCAAACAACGGCATTATTTTATTAGGGAATTCGGCAGATCATCTTACGGTTTATTATTCCGATGAAACAACCAATCTCCCCCGACTGAAAGTAGTGTATGAAAGAAAAGGCGTGACGGACAGCCTCAAGATAGATGCTTCGGAAGCGTTGTCGGTTATTCAGACTGAATATCAACTCCCTCCGGACCGGTTGGTCGTCGGCAGTGGTATCGGTTACAGCAGTTTTTTCCAGTTGGAAATATCTTCCATGCCAAAATATGCCACTATCAACCGGGCTTTCCTGGAATTGCAAGTTGATACAACTCAAATGATCCATGCGGCCAGCCGGGCTTTTGAAATGGTAAAATTTAACGCAACCACGCTCAATTGGGAAAATTCCCCGGAATTAGCTGATTCCGCCGGTTTCGATACTTCCCTATATTGGGGTGGTTCAAAAATAATGATTAATGTCACCGATAAAATACAGAAATGGGTTAACCGGGAGACGGAGAACGATGGATTTCGTTTATCAGCGCTCCGTCCGGGAAAAAGCCTTTACCGAACCGTATTTTATACAAGCGCCGATCCGGATTCCATGAAACGACCCAAGCTGGAAGTTTTTTACACGGTTCCAATTAAGAATTAATGTGACTCTCCGAATGTGCTGTTATTTTTGTTGCACAGAAACTTTCTAATTCGGTAAGGCCGGACGGAGAGGCAATACTGAGCCCTTCGATAAACCCAGGATAAACTTAATCGAAGCGTGATTATAGCTAATTCATGGAGAATACCTGTATAGTTACTACTATTTTTCAATTTGGAGGCAGAATGTTTTATAGAAAGAAAATGGTTTTCTTATTTTTAGTATTCCTTATTTTTCCGTTTCAGAAAGTAATTGCAGACGGATCGATCTATTCCATGCGCGCCCGGGGACCGTTATTGTTTTACCAGGGCGGTCGTGCTACAGGTATGGGCGGAGCAACTATTTCCGTTGCCAATTCATCTAATCTGAACTGGTTGAATCCGGCTTCTCTCTCCGTTCAGGATCATGTGCGGATATCTTCTCAATTTTTGTATAACAATTTTACAATCGATGACGGAACGCAGCAATATAAAACCGGATCGGCAAACTTCAACGGGTTCATTGCCGCTTTTCCCATTCATTCGCGCATGGGTATGAATCTTGGTTTACAGCCGCTATCTCAGGTTAATTATGAATTTGAAACATTGCAAACAATCGATTCTTATGATTATTCCACTCTTTTACGGCGAAAGGGCGGGTTGAACAAAATGTTTTTATCCACAGGATTAAGGATTGGTTCCCGGTTCCATGTCGGAGCAGGCATCAATTATATTTTTGGCAGAATAGAGGAAAGCCGGTTTATTGATTTTCAAAATTCCAATTTTCAGAATACACATGATCAAATTAATTTGAAATATTCCGGGCTCGATGTCAGCACCGGCTTTATTGTTACGCCGGTCAGCGGCTGGAATATCGGCGGTATTTATCAAACTAAATATAACCTGCATAAAAAACTGGACACCCGTTATTATGAACCAAATCTTTTTTCGAACGAGAATATAGAAGAAAAATCTCCTTCTCTCTGGGGCGCGGGAACTTCCGTTTATATAAAACGAAGATTACTTATTGCCATGGATTACATCACGCAGGATTGGCGTACTTACTCAACCGGGGAAGAAAATACGCAGAGGGAATTCAGACAAATGAAAAAATTCTCTGTTGGTCTGGAATATTCCACGCCGTATAAAATGGGGATATCCTATTGGAAAATTTTGCGCTATCGACTCGGCTTCAGTTGGCAACAACCTTATTTCTCCGATTTTACCGACAATAATCTGACTTCATATACACTGTCGACCGGCATTGGTCTTCCTTTCGCTTCGGGGAGCGGTGCCATCGATATTGCGCTGGAGTACAGCAAACGAGGTAGTCTCCCCACAAATTCGTTTACAGAATCGATCTTTGCCCTGAGTGTTTATGTCTCCGGCGGAGAACTATGGTTCCAGAGACGAAAATAGCCGATCTGTTCTAACAGCAGCCTGAAAGTTTTGTTCCTATATGCATTCCTTTGTGAATTCAGGTGCGTATGAATTTTAAATTTCACCTAAATTGAGCGATTCTTAGCTTGCAATAACCACCCAAAGAGTTCTATCATTCTGTAAAAATCTTGTTAACTCTTTGTACTGAACCAACAAGATTCCTACGGAATGACATAAGAACGGTTCAATTTAAATTTCAGATAGTTAGTATTTGGCTTCGGTGATAAAATAAGCTAAAAATAGCTTGACTTTTATGTTATTTATTTGTAAAATTTTTGTCAAGTTTTTTCATCATTTGGTAACTATTCAGGTATACCGGTTTCCTGATGTGAGATAAGCCTTCGATTGAGTTTATCCTGAACTTGTCGGAGGGCTCGGGCTGGCCTTGCAAGTCATGCCGGGCGGAGTCGAAGCGTGATTACAGTTAATATTATGGAGCATACTTGAATAGTTACATCATTTGTAATAAAAAGTGTTTTTTATAAGATTACGGGAGGTCGAATTGGACAAGAAAGACGATAAACCGAAAAAATCTTTTATATTACTTTTAGCCGGGTTTATTCTGATATTGGGATATTCATTTTACTTTACCAGTTGTACACAAACAACCGTGACAAAAGAGACCATGACGCCTGAACATCAGAAGGCCATTGAGGATTCTCTGCTTAAAATAAGAGAATTTGAGATTACTAAATATTTAAGCACGGGCCACGAGTATTACAAAAATAAAAATTATAGGGATGCTAAAAGGTATTTCTTGCGGATTATCCGTTTAGACCCTGAAATGAAATTAGCGAAGAAATTCTATTATAAAAATATTCATGGTCTGTTAGCCCAATGCTACATCAAAGAGAATAAACCGGACAGCACGGAATGGGCATTCCGGGAGGGTTTGAAACATTACGATGACAATGCTTACTACCACGAAAGCCTTGGTTATTTGAGCCGTAAGAAAAATGATTTTGATCAGGCGATTCTTCAGTATGAAAAGGCAAGTGAACTGTTGCCGGAAAAATCTGCTTTATACAAAACGCTTGGCGAATTGTATTATCAGACCAACAAAACCGATAAAGCGATTGAAGCGTATGAATCACTGTTGAAGCTTGAACCCAAAAACCGGGAAGCCGAACAAAAACTTGCCGCCATGTTGCGCAGCGCAGGCAGAGAAGAGGATATGATCGCCAGACAGGAAAAAATGCTGGCGGATAAACCGGACGATACTAAATTGATGTTCGATTTGGGTAAAACTTATTACCGCAATTATGAATATAAAAAAGCCCTGCAGAAATTCGAAACTTTGGCGCAAAAACAGCCGGATAATATAGAAGCATTGCGCTATCTTGCCAACGTACAATTGAATTTGGAGCAGTATAATGCGGCCATCGCGACCCTGAAAAAGATGAATTCCATCGAACCCGGCAATGTGGAAACCATGTGTTCCATTGCCAATGTTTACCGTACGAAGAAAAGTTTTCAGATAGCCCGGACCTGGGCGCGGAAGGCGATGAAAGTGGCTCCCGGCAACGGCTTGCCTTACATTACGATCGGTGACATCTATTCATCCACGGTGGAATATTGTGCGGATAAACGCGGCGGCGGCGGTTTCGATATTAACGATAAACTGATCTACGAATTGGCTTACAGCGAATATCAAAAGGCTAAAAAAGATCCTGCCCAGATTAGTACAGCACAGAAAAAAATTGAAGCTTTGAAAGTGTACCTTCCCACCAAAGAAGATAAATTTATGCATCAGAATCAGAAAAAGGCTAAGGGCAATTGTTATCAATGGATTTACTGAACACCGCCAATTTAAAGCTAACGATCGGTTGTGATCATGCCGGTTTTCGTTTGAAAGAAACTATACTAACTTTTTTGAATTCGAAGCAGATTGTTGTGGAAGATTTTGGCGCTTTTTCCGGGGAGAGAGTAGATTATCCCGACTACGCTGTAAAAGTTGCCCGCGCGGTTTGCGGAGGAACGCATACTGCGGGCATCCTGATTTGTGCTACGGGAATTGGGATGTCTATTACCGCTAATAAAATGCCGGGAATTCGGGCCGCATTGTGTACCACTCCTCAATTGGCTGAATTGAGCCGCCGTCATAACAACGCTAATATTTTGTGTCTGGGCGGCCGCATTTTATCTGATGAAGAAGCGTGCAAAATTGTCGATGCCTGGCTTAACGCTCCTTTTGATGGCGGCCGACATAGCATACGACTGGAAAAGATTGAAAAATTAACCCGGACCAATTAACAAAGAAGACCGCTAATGTTAAGTTACGATAGTTTAAAAACAACCGACCCGGAAATTTTTTCTTCGTTGGTTCATGAGTTTGAGCGCCAGAATGATAAACTGGAATTGATTGCTTCGGAAAATTTTGTCAGTCAGGCGGTGATGCAGGCTGTGGGTAGTGTGATGACCAACAAATACGCCGAGGGGTATCCGGGAAAAAGATACTACGGCGGCTGCGAATTTGTTGATGTAGCGGAAGAACTTGCCCGCGAACGGGCGAAAAAACTGTTCGGCGCCGACCATGCCAATGTGCAGCCTCATTGTGGTTCCCAAGCGAATATGGCCGTTTATTTTGCACTGCTGCAACCGGGGGATACCGTGATGGGTATGAACCTGTCCCATGGCGGGCACCTTTCCCACGGCAGTCCGGTGAACTTTTCCGGCCGATATTACCGTATTGTTCCTTATGGTGTTTCGCAGGAAACCGGCCGAATCGATATGAATGAAGTTGAAGATATTGCCAGGCGCGAAAAACCCAAAATGATTATGACCGGCGCCAGCGCCTATTCCCGGGAATTCGATTTTAAATCATTCCGGGAAATTGCCGATATAGTCGGCGCCAAATTGGTGGCCGATATTGCGCATCCGGCTGGTCTGATCGCATCCGGACTGGTAATGAGTTCCATTCCTTACGCTCACATTACAACTACAACCACCCACAAAACACTGCGCGGGCCGCGCGGCGGCATGATTCTGGTAGGACGGGATAGTGAAAATGACCTGGGAATAACTACCTCCAAAGGTAAAGTTAAAAAATGGTCTGCGGTAATCGACAGCAATGTGTTTCCCGGCATTCAAGGCGGCCCGTTGATGCATGTGATTGCAGCCAAAGCGGTGGCATTTTTAGAAGCGTTACAGCCCGAATTCAAAGAATATTCAAAACAGGTGATTAAAAATGCCCGGACTCTTGCCCAGGCTCTCATCGATAGAGGTTATAATATCGTTTCCGGCGGCACAGATACTCACCTGATGTTAGTCGATCTGTCCAATAAAGAGATCAGCGGCCGTGATGCTGAACGTAACCTGGAACAGGCGGGAATTACGGTGAATAAAAATATGGTTCCATTCGATACCAGAAGTCCGTTTGTCACCAGCGGTATTCGAATTGGTACCCCTGCGTTGACAACCAGAGGGATGAAGGAAGATCAGATGAAAACCATTGCCGGTATGATTGACCGGATTCTGTCGAATATGGATAACGAAAACCGGATTCAGGCGGTTGCTCGTCAGGTTGCAGAGTTGAGTCGTCAATTCCCCCTGTATGATGTGCCTGACTGAATCGAGGATAATTTGAACAGATGAAGTGTCCGTTTTGTGGTGTAACAGAAGATAAGGTCATCGATTCACGCGAGAGCAAAAATGGCAGAGTAATTCGCAGAAGGCGGCTGTGCCGTTCATGCGGCAGGAAATATACCACCAAAGAGACCCTCGTAAATCTCTCAATCGTTGTCCTCAAGCAGGATAAAAACCGAGAACCGTACGACCGCACCAAATTACGCCGGGGAATTGAGATCGCCTGTAACAAACGTCCTATTTCTTCCGATCAGATCGATCGGATTTTGGGAAATATCGAAAGTGAAATCCAGGATTTGAAAGCGCGGGAAGTACACTCCAGGACAATCGGTGAATTTGTCATCAGGCAATTGCGGAAAGTTGATGATGTGGCTTATGTTCGCTTTGCCTCCGTCTATCGGAAATATGAAGATAAGGAACAGTTTTTTAAAGAGATAGAACAACTAAAGTCGGATAAGAAAAGTTAATTGTTGCATGTTCAAACAGTTTACGAAACTGCCCGATATGGAAAAATCCGGGTATAGTACCGAAACAACCCTCCCCCAGGTTTCGCTTCATTGTTCTCCCGCAACGGTGAGGTGCAACTGTTCTTTCCCAGGAACCTGAGCGAGGGTTTTATTATTGAAATATTGTTGATTGCGATTCCACTTTTGCGTGCGGATAAGACGAGGAGAGAACAAAATGTTCGGCTTAAAGAAGATGACTTTCAAGGGAGGTGCCCATCCACCCGAAGGAAAAGAATTTACTGAACATAAACCGATAGAAATCATGCCGTCGCCGCAGCAGGTTATTATTCCTGTTCAGCAGCATATCGGTGCCCCTTCTCAGGTTTTGGTACAGAAAGGCGACACGGTAAAAATTGGCGACAAAATTTGTGAAGCGAACGGTTTTGTCTCCCTGCCTGTTCATGCATCCATCTCCGGAAAAGTGACAAAAATAGGCGAATTTCAGCATCCATTGGGCATGAAGACCCAGGCGATTGTCATCGAAAATGACGGTGTAGATACTCTTTCCGATTCCATACAACCCAACGAAAATTATTTGAATCTTTCTCCCGATGAGATGAAGAACCGGATTCGCGAAGCTGGAATTTCCGGTATGGGCGGCGCTTCTTTTCCCACGCATGTCAAGCTATCGCCTCCAAAAGATAAACCCATCGATACATTGATCCTCAACGGTGCCGAATGCGAACCTTATCTGACGGCAGATCATCGTCTGATGCTGGAATATCCGGATGATATTTTGAAGGGTTTGCAAATATTTCAAAAAATATTGAATATCAAACGTGCATATATCGCTATTGAAAACAACAAACCGGATGCCATCAAACTGGTGCGGAAGAAAGCCTCTGCTTATGAAGGAATCAGCGTTGTTGGTTTGAATGTGAAATACCCGCAGGGTGCTGAAAAACAGTTGATTTATGCTATCACGAAACGGCAGGTGCCCACCGGCGGTCTGCCCATGGATGTGGGGTGCCTGGTGCAAAATGTCGGTACTGCCCGTGCTGTTTATCAGGCCGTTGCCGAAAATATTCCGTTATATCAAAGAGTGGCCACCATCACCGGCGCCGGTGTTAATGAAACCAAAAATATCCTGGTGCGAATTGGCACACTATTTAAAGATGTCATTGAATTTTGCGGCGGCTATAAAGAAAATGTGTCCAAATTAATCATGGGCGGCCCGATGATGGGCATTGCACAATACACCGACGAGGTTCCGGTGATTAAAGGAACTTCCGGTATTCTGGTATTGGACCAGGCTGCCACAAAAAGAAATGAGCCGCTGCCATGTATCAGTTGCGGCCGGTGTGTTGATACTTGTCCCATGGGATTGATGCCAACCACGTTGGCAGAGTTGGTGGATTTTGAGCATTATGATCAAGCGGTAATTTTGGGACTGATGGATTGTATTGAATGCGGCACCTGCACTTTTATTTGTCCCTCAAGACGGAATTTATTGCAATCTATTCGATTTGGTAAGTTCAAAGTGATCCGGCAGAGGAGGAAAGCAAGTTAACCGGTTTTATGATTCTTTTATTGGAAGGCTGACAACAGAATGGATAAACTATTTCGGGTTTCTTCATCTCCCCATCTTTACGACAAAGATTCAGTGCAAAAAATCATGCTGTATGTCATCATTGCCTTATTGCCGGCGCTGGCAGGCTCTTTCTATTTCTTCGGCCCGAGGGCGCTTTGGGTTGTGGCGGCAACGGTAGCATCCTGTGTGATTACAGAAGCGGTTTTAGAGAAGATGATGAAAAAACCCGTGACCATCAACGATCTGAGTGCGGTGGTTACCGGCATGTTATTGGCATATAACCTGCCCGCAGAAATCCCGATCTGGATGCCGGTTTTGGGCGGCATTTTTGCCATTGGCATTGCGAAACAGGCATTTGGCGGCTTAGGATATAACCCGGTTAATCCGGCGCTGGCGGCAAGAGCCTTTATGCTGGCATCCTGGCCGGTGCAGATGACGGTTTTCAAAACGCTGCCCCGCGGTGGTACGTTATCGGCAACAATGGTGGACGTGTTCTCCGGAGCAACTCCGTTGAATGCATTGAAACAATCGCTCAACATCGTTAAGCACGCCGATGCCTTTTCCGTTGAAAAAGTAGTGGGCGCCAGCCGGACCATACGTGCCCTGCAGGATTCCTATTCCGATCTGTTTTTCGGCAAAGTGGGCGGCTGTTTGGGTGAAACTTCGGCCATACTTTTGCTAATTGGTGCGGCATTCTTGATGTACCGGCGCATCATTGGCTGGAGAATTCCATTTACTTTTATTGCTACGGTGGGAATTCTGGCCTGGATGTTTGGCGGACAGGCCGGCCTGTTTTCCGGGGATGCGATTTTTCATATTTTGGCCGGCGGCTTAATACTCGGCGCATTTTTTATGGCAACCGATATGGTGACTTCTCCCATTACACCAAAGGGACAAATCTATTTTGGCGCGGGGTGCGGCGTCATCGCCATTGTCATTCGTTTGATTGGCGGATATCCCGAGGGTGTTTCCTATTCCATTCTGCTTATGAATCTGACGGTTCCGCTTTTGAACCGTTATACCAAACCGCGAATTCTTGGCGAGAGGAAAAAGAAATGAATCAGCTTTGGAAATTACCGTTTATACTGATGTTTACAACTTTGATCGCCGCCGCCGCGCTGGCATTGGTAAATAACAAAACAAAACCTGTGATCGAACAACATAAAAAGGAAGCACTGCTGTTGGCTTTAAACAATGTTTCGCCCGCCGGTGAAAAAGGGAAAATTGAACCGGTTCTTAAACCGGACGGTAAGGTGGATTATTACAAATGTTATGCCGAATCCGATTCTACCAAACTGGTGGGTTATATTTTTACCGCTTTTGGCGTTGGTTATTCCAGCACCGTTGAAACGTTGGTTGGCGTTGATACTGCCGGAACGGTCTTTGGCATAAACATTTTAAGTCAGTTGGAAACTCCGGGTTTAGGCGCAAAAGTTACGGAAATCAAATATGGGGATACAAAACCGTGGTTTCAGACGCAGTTTTCCGGGAAAAAGATGAATCAACTGACGGTGGATAAAGATGGCGGTACCATCGAGAGTATCACAGGAGCTACCATTTCCTCTCGTGCGGTAACCAATTCCATCTATAAGGCCCTGGAAGATTTGGAAAAGAAAATTGGCGGATTTCAAAATAAAGTAAAACCGGTCATCTGAGATTTTAATTGAGTTTTGTAACTATTCAGGTTTGTTCTATAAATTAAATGACACCGAGCTTCAACTCCGCTCAGCATGGCTATCAAAGCCAGCCTAAGCGGAGTCGAAGGCTCCCTACGCAACCCAAAACAAGCATACCTGAATAGCTGCGGTTTTTTTTGCCTTTAAGGAGATAGTGGAATGGCAATCGGTAAAGAATTTGCAAAAGGTATTTATGTCGAAAATCCGGTCTATCGCATGGTGTTGGGAATGTGTCCCACGCTGGCGGTTTCCAATACGGTTGAAAATGCAGTTGGCATGGGTGTGGCGGCAACGTTTGTTTTACTTGGCTCTAATATTGTTATTTCGCTGATAAAAAATATTGTGCCCAAAAAAATCCGTATTCCTATGTTTGTTGTCGTCATCTCCGCTTTTGTTACCATCATCGATTTGGTTATGGCCGCCTACACACCTGCTCTGCATAAAGCGTTGGGAATTTTTGTCCCGTTGATTGTTGTTAACTGTATTATTCTTGGCCGGGCCGAAGCATTTGCCAGCAAAAACACAATTATGGATTCCATCGCGGATGCTCTTGGTATGGGATTGGGATTTACGCTGGCCCTGCTTTCGCTGGGAATCACCAGGGAGCTCCTTGGCAACGGCACCTTTTGGGGTTATCCTGTTCTCGGTCAGCATTTTACCCCGTTGCTGATTTTTATTCTTCCTCCCGGTGCATTTCTTGTTTTAGGACTCTATTTGGGTTTGTTCAATTGGATCGATAATAAACGGAAGCTGTCATCTTAATTTTAAATAGGGTGAAAAATGGAAATTAAAACCTTGTTCATCATCGCGATTTCCGCCATTTTTATCAATAATTTTGTTTTAAACCGTTTTCTCGGCATCTGTCCTTATATGGGCGTTTCCAAGCAGCTCGATTCTGCAGTGGGAATGGGTTTTGCCGTAATTTTTGTCATGACCCTTGCCTCATTTGTCACCTGGCTGATATATGAGTATTTACTTGCTCCCGTGGACAGCAATCTGTTTTTTCATCTGTTAAAAACCGAGAAACCGCCGGATTTAACTTTTTTGCGTACTATTACATTCATTTTAGTTATTGCTGCACTGGTGCAATTTGTTGAAATGGTGATTCAGAAAATGAGTCCTGCTTTGTATCGTTCGTTAGGAATTTACCTGCCGTTAATCACTACAAATTGTGCCATACTCGGTGTAACCGTTATGAATATCGACCAGAAATTAAATCTGATTGAGAGTATTGTGCAGGCTTTTTCCGCCGGCGTGGGTTTTACGATGGCACTGGTTTTAATGGCCGGAATACGGGAGAAGCTTGATATGGCGGATGTCCCAGAAGCGTTGAAAGGTACGCCGATTGCATTTATCATGGCAACCCTGATGGCAATCGCTTTCCTTGGTTTTTCCGGTTTGTCAATACAATAAAATTGCCAATAATAACTTCTAAAAAACTTATAAGGAAGTTTCTTAGAGGTGGCAAAGATTCGTAAAATCATCGTATCTAATTTTATATGAGAAACTTTAATCATTATGAATCCTCTACGAGGATTTGGGCTTTTAAAAGTCAATTCGTTTTTACAATAATATAACCTCTACGAGGTTTTAATGCCAGACATCGTAGATGTTTAATTGTTGTAATCGTAGAATAATCTACCCCAATTGTAACTACTTAATGTGCACTTGTTTTTTGATGTGCGGGAAGCCTTCGGCTGAGTTTATCCTGAGCTTGCCGAAGGGCTCAGGCCGGCTTCAATAGCCATGCTGAGTGGAGTCGAAGCGTGATTACAATTAATTCATGGAGCCCACCCGGGTAGTTACCCCAAATTTTACATTCCTCGTAAAGGATAAATAAAAGGATCAAATATACCAATGTATAATTATTTTAACCAAGTTTATCAGAAGTTACAATCAATATTTATTTGTAACTATTCAGGTCGCCTGAGAGTGAACCCTCAGGCTAAGACATGAAAGCATCCTGAAGGATGCTATCGTAAATAGGACGCTTTAGCGCCCTTTCATTTCTTAGCCTTGTCGTTCACGGC
>CAJVYQ010000002.1 GCA_913009825.1 uncultured Deferribacteres bacterium | reverse complement strand
TAATAAGGTTTAGAGACTTGGTTGCAAATCATGCTATTAAGGTGTAAAAGATAAAAATAAGGTTTTTAGAACTCTAAAATGGGTAGCTCAGGCTATAAAATAATGAAGCGAAACCACTTTTATCCACCCGTAACTGAGGTTTTAAGAAACAGGGTAAAAATTATTTTCCCGTGGTGCAGGTCATCCCTGTTTCTCAAAAAGGAAAAATCCGGTCAAAGCAAAATCGGGAAAGAAATCGTTTCCACCTAAAACCAAGGTATTCCAACCTAACTGAAGATGCGTAACAATTAATCGATCCTGAACGGAGAATTCCAGTAAAAGCGTGTTAATCCCTGCGGCGAGCCAATCCACAAGTAGTCACCATCCACCAACAATTTCTGCACACGGGGATGCAGCAATCCGTCCCTGCGGGTAAATTGTTTCCAGTACCCCTTGTGCACATGATGTTTGTACAATCCGTCATCGGTTCCCACCCAAACTGCTCCGTCGCTTGTAACCAGATCAAAGATTTTGGTTTCCGGAAAAAGCTTGCGCGCCGGACTGCCGCGCCAGATTTCATTCTTTAAATCATAAACTTCTACCGTGTGCAAAGTAGCAACCCACAGACTGTCTCGCAAGCGATCCACAGCAAAAACCGGCTCGACACCCGGTCCGTCCGCTCCCCGGTAATATCCACCCTCATTTTTCATCCGGTCATAAACATACAAACCGTAACCGGTTCCGGCCCATACCAGGTTGTCATCGATATAAATATCATATACCGAAACCCGGTCTTTGGGTTTGGTAACCGGCGAAATTACCAGCGAATCCGATTTTTGTGTGAATTCTGTAATCAAATCCAGACCGTCGTTGCTGCCGACATACAGGAGAGTATCCTGTTGCGCCAGAGTATAAATTTTATTGTCCTGTAAACCATCAAATACGGTTAATGAGCGCCAACTATTCTTATCGGTGCGATAGCGGATCAAACCATCACAAGTACCAAACCAAATTGTGTTGTCCTGTATTGCAATGGCTTTAATTTTGTCATTACGAAACCTGGAAATATACCTGGGTTCAAAATATTTCCACTGCTTGCTGCGAAGATTCCAATCTGTTACACCGGAGCGGTCCGATTCCTGCTGAATACCGCCGATCCAGAATTCACGATTGTTTTTTGCCATTGCATGGACATCCGGATTCAGCAGACCATAGGGTAGTGGCTTCATTTGCCGAATGCGGGTATCCGCCGTAAACATGCCCAGGCCATTCGTTCCGACCCAGATCGTTTGCCAGGGATCAACCAAATAATAATCCAGGCCGAAATTACGCAGATTGGTATCCTGAATCGAGTAGGAATGGGCATCTTCGATGAACATGAGGGAATTTGGCAAAAAATAATAATCCAGATGGCCAGGAGTAAAACCCCGTGCGCCAAACCAGACAACGGATTTATCCGGATCACCGGAAACTTCAGTAAACGTTGTTTGATTTAACGGGCTAAAATAATGCTTCCCCGACCCTGTTTCCAGCCACACGCCGGCTTTTTCAAATCCGAAAGACAATACAGGATCGTTGCCGGCCATTCTCAATTCATCCAGATAGTAGTTTTGCCAGATGTGAGAACCCCGGTCATAAACACTAACCGCCTCCCGCGTGGAACACCAAAGCAGATTGGTGGCCACATCAAACGCCACAGCCAAAATATAATTATCCGGCAACCCATTGCTAATTGTGAAAGGGAACAGCCACTCGTGCGCATAAAAATCGTAGCGCAAAATACCACCCTCCGTTGCCACATAAATTAAATCGTGAGCTGCCTGGATCGAATTCACATGACGGCATTGAGTATAACTGATCCAATCCCCTTCCTCGTAAGCCGTATTTGTGCCATCGATCCGCTGGGAAAAACCATTGCTGAGGATAACAAGCACAAAAATACCAGCTAAAAAAGTCTGCTTTAATTTCATTTTTTCTGACCCGCTAAATATTGATACGCCAGATAAGCCATCAACCCCGCGCCAACAGCCAATGCATCTTCATCAATGGTGTACTCAGAATTATGCCAATAGGCCGTGATGCCTTTTTCCGGATTACCGGTACCCAAGCGAAAAAAAGAACCTTTCACTCTTTGCAGATAAAAAGCGAAATCTTCTCCGCCAAAACTGGGACGCTCAAGTTCGTAACAATTATTCTCGCCAAGATATTCTCCGGCAATCTGTACTAAAAATTGAGTGGCCGATTTATCATTGACCACAACCGGGTAACCGTAGATAAATTCAAAATCGAACTCCGCTCCATAAGCAGAACAAATTCCCCGGATGATTTGCCGCATAAAATGTGCAATTTTTTTGGCCAACTCGTGATCAAACGTGCGGACGGTGCCAAGAAGTTTCACCGAATCGGGTATTACATTGGTTGTAGAACCACCGGCTATTTTGCTAACGGTTACAACCACCTGGTCGTACGGAGCCATTAGCCTGCTGGGAATTTTCTGCAGCGCCATCACAACTTCTGCGGCAATGACTACCGGATCCACGGTCAAATGGGGTGTGGAAGCATGACCGCCTTTCCCTTTTATGGTAATGCGGAATTCATCCGGTTCCGCCATCATCTGCCCATCTTTATACCCGATTTCCCCCACACGAAAGCGGGGATCGGAATGCAGACCGAAAATCACATCCACCGCCGGATTTTTTAAAACACTATTCTTCACCATGATGGAAGCTCCGCCCGGATTCTTCTCTTCGCCCGGCTGCAAAATGAACTTCACCGTCCCCGGCAATCGATCTCTCAGTTTTGACAGTATCATCGCAGCGCCGATAATCACCGTTGCATGGGAATCATGGCCGCAGGCGTGCATAACCCCATCTTTAACGGAAGAAAAGGGGAGTCCGGTTTTTTCCTTCAGCGGCAAAGCATCAATGTCGCCGCGTAAGGCAACCACCGGCCCGGAACGGTTCCCGGTTAACAAACCAACAACGCCTGTTTCGGCATAATTATCCAAAACAGTCACATCGATTTTCTGCAGATGGGAGCGCAGATATTGCGTCGTCTCAAATTCCTGAAAAGACAATTCCGGATTTTGGTGAATATAGCGGCGAATTTCTACCAGTGCAGGAGAAATTTCCTTGCCGATTTTTTTAACCTGGTCTTTGATTGTCATATCTTCTTTTATTCATGATTAGTAAAAACAAATTCGGTCTGTAACGTGCCGTTATACCGTTTTTTTAACCGGTTTTCCAATCTGTTGAAATTGATACGTGAAATTTGAAATTGCAGGATGAAATTACCGGCCTGGTAATCAGAATCTAAAATAACGCCCATGCTACCGATTTCATTGAGCAGTTCATCCACCTTGTTTTTGAGGACACATTCAACCTTAACCAATTCATGATCATACCGATTTTTAATTTCCTCGATCAAATCCTGTAAAAAATAGCCCTTTTGTGCTGAAATGAAAACAGCGTAATCATATTTTTCCCGCAGTCTGGCGTAAAGTTTGGTGTCCTGCAGCAGATCAATTTTATTAAAAACCAGAATAGACGGCTTGTTTTCGATCTTTAATTCTCTCAATACCCGGTTTACTACGGCGATCTGTTCTAAAAAAAAAGGGTGACTGATATCCACCACGTGGAGCAGCAGATCGGAGGTTGTTGCTTCTTCCAGCGTACTGCGGAAAGAAGCGATTAAATGGTGGGGCAGTTTGCGGATAAAACCGACGGTGTCGATGAGGAGAATTTTGGCATGGCTGTCCAGTTCAAAAGCACGGATAGTTGAATCCAGTGTAACAAACAGGCGGTTTTCCGTAAGAACATTCGCTTCTGTAAGAGTATTCAGCAGCGTGGATTTACCGGTATTCGTGTAGCCGACCAAAGCAACTTTGAAAAGACCTTTTCTCGCTTTTCGCCTCGTATCCCGTTGTTTCTGAATTTTTTCCAACTCGCCGGCAAGTGTGCCGATTCGTTTTTGAATCATTCTCCGGTCGGTTTCAAGCTGAGTTTCACCGGGGCCGCGTATTCCGATTCCCCCCTCCTGCCGGGAAAGGTGGGTCCATCTTCTGGTTAAGCGCGGCAGCAGGTACTGCAACTGGGCCAATTCCACCTGAGTTTTTGCTGCTCTGGTTTTTGCTCTGCGGGCAAAAATATCCAGGATCAGACTTGTCCGGTCGATCACTTTAATCCTGGTATAATTTTCGATATTGCGCAACTGTGCGGGCGTTAAATCGTCATCAAAGATGATGATATCGGCATGGAGTTTTTTTGCCAATTCGGCGAGCTCTTTTATTTTCCCTTTGCCGATAAAATAAGTGGGCTCGATCTGTTTTCTTTCCTGAACGAATCTGGCCGAAATTTGAGCCCCGGCTGTGTCTGCAAGCAATGCCAACTCATCCAGGAATTCTTCCACTTCTCTTCTGAGTTGGCCGGAGATACGCGCCGCAACCAATATGGCTCGTTCCTTCACATTTGTAAATTCGTTCAAAGTTTGTATGTTTTGCAACTACGCTTTATCCCCTTCTTTCAATAAATTTCTCACCCACGGAATGCTGCGTAAAAGATCTTCACGGCCAAGCATCATCTCCAGAAACATAAACAACAGAGCGAGGAGAAAAAACCACTTTGTCATTTCACTACCGTAACGGAATTGTTCAATTTGTGCTGCATATTTTGATTTTAAAGATAACTCGAATGTTTGCTCACCAAATATCTTTTTTATGTTCTCCAGCGGAATCCGTTCCATTACAGATTCTTTCGGATTGATATTTACCGCCCATCGATGTATAATTTGATCCTCTTTTTTTAATGTATAAATTCCCGGCACCTGTGTTTGGTTATATTTAACGAAAAGAGCGGCGCCGGTTTTAATTGTGGGTAATTTTTCAACTGTCCCATCAGGACGGTGCATAGTATAATTCGCGTAAGGTTCTACAACCCCGGCGCTCAGTTCATCTCCCAACACAGCTCCGCCGGTGTTCTGTTGTGTTTGAGAAGCGGCGAAAATAACGGTTCGAAAAAGAAGAGGAGGGAAAATGGGTTTGTAAACAAAATCGCTCCAATCGGGATCCATTGCGGAAGTAAATAGAAACAGCAGGCCTTTGTTGATTTTGATAGCGGAAAAGAACGGAGAATGATCGGAAAATTGAATAATATCCGAACCATTAGCAGCTTGCGAATCCAAAAGAATGCGGAAATAAAATTTTGGTGAATCGATGTTTTCAACTTTTTTGCGAAAAATATCCTTAAAAATCGGATGATTCAGGTTAACCGAACCCCACTCAACGTAGCTGGAAAAATCTCCGATATGGCCTTTTGTCTCCCGGAAAGGAGGCAGGTGTAACGGTTTGAACAGTTTATCATTCACCAGACGGATGTCTGTTTTATCGCCGGGGAAAAACAGCACATGTCCGCCCGATTTTAAATATTCAATCAGTGCGGCGGCATCGGAATCGGAAAATTTGGCCGGATCGGCAACAACAACCGCGACGAAGCGGGAAAGAGGCGAGGTTAAATTTTGCAGCTTTTCCGTAGTTTCAAAGGAAAAAATCTGCCGGCGGTTTTTGTTTGGCGCCAGAGCAAGTTGAAAAAAACGCAAATCAGCGGGATCGCCAAACAGCAAAATTTTAATTCTTTCCGGCAAATAAAACGAAAAATAGCCGCGATTATCGGCAACAAGGGGATCATCTTCCAGTTCTATCATCCCTGATAAAAAACCGGCTTGTTTAATTAAAATGTTGAAAGCCACCTCTTTGCTGCGGCCGCCGGCAATACTTACTGTATTTTGCCCCACCCGGTTGTGCAACAGAAAGGCGTGAACCATCATATCCTGCGCATCCTGCTTACCCTCATTTTCCACAACGGCTGAAGCAGTAACGGTTTTTCCCAGTTCAATGATTTGATTTTTCAGTTTCACATCTTTCAGGGCCAAATTGTTTTGTTCGCCGCTGCTTACATCTAACAGAAAAGTTCGAATCCCCGCCATCTTTTTAAATTGTTTGTCGCGCATCAAATCCGGACAGGAAGTTTTTTGAAAATCCGAAACAACGTACAGTTCTTTGTTGGGAAAAATTGACTTTTCCAACTGCGCCTGCGCTTTTTTTATGGTTGAAATCAGATTACCGTATTGATCGGTCGCTTTGGTACCGGACAGTATTTTTAGCAGAGTTTCATTGCTTTCAAACACCTGTGGTTCGGGATACGCCGAAACGGGACAGGTGAGAAACAGGCTTATCCGGTCACCGTACTTTAACTGCTGTAGAATATTTTTAGCGCCTTCAAGGGCCGAACCGTACAATTGCCCCTGCGTGCCTTCCCATTGCATGCTCATCGAGTTGTCCAGCACAATGGCCGCGGCCGTACGGACATTGGCGCTGCCCAGCAGAAACGACCGGGATTTTAGTGTTGGACGGGCGAAAGCCAGAACAAACATGGCGATGATTAACGCGCGCAAAATCAGTAAAAGTAATTGCCTGATTTTGAGCCGGCGCATTTTTTTCTGCTGCAACTGTTTGAGAAAATATAACGTGCTGAAACGCACCCGTTTGGGTTTGCGCTTGTTAAGCAGATGTATGATAAACGGTAAACTTACTGCTGCGAGGGCAAAAAGAAAAGTGCTTTGGAGGAATGAAAACATATTTTAATCTTCTTACGATAACTCACTTTCACCCGGTTTTACAAAAATATGGTGGCTGCTGTGAATCCGTGCTAATTTCCAACAATTTTTTTCTAATATTCTGCAAAATTGTCTTCCCGAGACTGATTTCATACAGCAATCTCTAAAACTTTATCCTGTTCAGATATTTCTTTCTCATCAATATCGGTGGATAAACATCCTTCAATCGCCTCATATAAATTCGCCAATAGGTCTTCAAAATTTTCGCCCTGCGTTGCACAGCCAGGAATAGCAGGAACCTACCGCCCAATAACCACCTTCTTCAGCATGGTGGAGAATTATTTTTAGTTTCATACAGACCTCAAAGATTTTTTACAGAATTTACTTCTTTAACAATCTCTGTATAAAATGTCTTTTTATCAATTTAGCAAACAATCTGTCAACCTTCCACAGAATTATGAGAAGGAGAGCAATGATGAATCTATTTCTGTTTCTCTGTCGTTTCCAAACCGGAAATTTTTTGCGCCGCCAAAGACAGGCCAACGACAAACCACAGAATCATGACAACTTCTTCATCGCCGAATGTCCAGTCGAAAAATCCGTTGATCATAAAACCGACAGTGCCGGCAAAAGCAAACAGGGAAACCGCCTGCAAAAAATCATCTTTTGCCGTTTTCCGGAAAATGTTCCATTCCTGACGCAGCAACGCCCAGCATAACCAGAGAAAAATCAGTAGTCCCGGAATGCCAAATATCATTAATATCTGAATGTAATTATTGTGGAAATGGCCGATTTGAAATTCCTGCCGGCTCAAATCTGCGCCGGGCGGAGCGTGGGCAATATGAACATCATGCAGATCGATCCAACCGACACCCAGGACCGGATAGTCCTTAAAAATACCGATTGAATCCCGCCATTGATTTAACCGCACCTGGGTACTGCCTACATTTAAATCGGGGATACTTTTTACTCGCTGCCAGACAGAGCCGGGGAATAACATGAGCAAAATGATGATCACAATAAACAGATACAGCATCAATTTTTTCTGTTTCAGGAAACCGATAACCAGCAATCCGGCAAGCATGCCCAGATAGGAACCCCGCACATAAGATAAAATGAGCGCGGCAATTTGAGGGATCAGAGCAGCAACTGAAATGATACGAAAACGAAAATCTTTCAAAACGGCAAACAAAGAGGCCCAACCAAGAACGAAAAACAGGGACATTGCGCCCCAGGTCATTGTAGTAGATTGGGTAGCAATTACTTTGTTCCAGCTTGTGTACAGATATTTCCCGGTGCCAAACAAAGCCATCAAAAAAGCGGTGCCTAAAAATACAGCAACAAGAACAATTAATTCTTTTTTGGTTTTAATCAAACCGGGAATCAGGAAAACAATTGGGATAAGTAAAAATTTGCGCAAATTGTACAGACTGTCTGCAGGTGACAGAGAAAAAATGGTCGCCAAAACAGCTACAACAAAAAGAGATAAAACCGGCAGGGTTATGGCGCGATTGCCCCAAAAATCTATCTTCTTTTTGCCAAGCAAAACCAGAAACAAGAGCAGAGAAAAAGTGTAGGAAATTTGCGTACCGGCAATGGAGATGGAAAGAAACGCGGCGAACAGATACAGAAAATAGAGTGCAGCTACGCGTAATTTATCACTACCTTCGGTTAACAAACGGGATTCATCCATTCCGGTCATACTCTGCTGCATACAACTCCTGTTCAATCAAATCGCAAAGAATGTGGCCGATGGTGATATGCCCTTCCTGAATTCTTTGCGTTTCCCGGGAAGGGACCGACAAATTATAATCAGCGATGCGCTTCAATTTACCGCCGTCTTTGCCGGAGAGAACCACCATGGTAATTTTCCGCTGTTTTGCCCGATCCATGGCGCGAATGATATTCTCCGAATTGCCGCTGGTACTGATACCGATCAGCACATCCCCTTCGTTTCCCAAAGCTTCCACCTGCCGGGCAAAAATATCATCGAAGCCAAAATCGTTGGCATGAGCCGTCAGGAAGGAAGTATCCGTTGTCAGTGCGATGGAAGCGATCGCCGGTCGGTTGAAACGTAAACGGCTGACCAGTTCGGTAGACAAATGCTGGGCATCGGCGGCGCTTCCTCCGTTGCCGCACCATAAAATTTTCTTCCGCTGCCGGATTGCCCGGATTAAAACATCACCAACCGTTTCTATTTCCGCGGGAAGCATCTCAGCCATTTTTGTCTTCACAGACGCGCTTTCCGTAAATTGCCGCTCGATCATTTTGCGTTTTGTATCCATCAAATAAACTTACCCAATCCTGTTTTCTTTTTGAATCTGTTCCAGATCGACCTGTCGTCCGTTTCCTCTTCAAAGGGAATCGGTTCTTCTTTGATCAGAGGTTCGCCCCGGATTGCCCGCAGCGGATTCTCTTCCAGTAGAATTTTTGCCTGTTTTTCTCCATAAGTGTTGACAATATATTTACGCACTTCCTCCAAATTAATAGAGCGGGAATTGATATTATGGCCGTCGGAAGCAATGATATGAATGCAACGATGTTCGAGCAGTTGCCGGGCTGTGCGTTTTACCGAATCTCCGAAAGCGCCCAAAATACTGCCCGCATTCATCTGCAGCGCCACATCCATCTGGACAAATTTATAAGCATATTGGGGGAATTTAATAATGGGAATGTAGCGCTCCGGATGAGCCAAAATTGGTCGCAACCCTTTCATGACAAAATCAAATAATTTTTGCGGGACGAAATCCGGAATTTGCCGCATGCCAAATTCAACCAGAGCATATTTTTTTTTATTATTAAACGTAGAAAAGACACGGTCTAATTTTGTATCCGGAAACAAAAAAATTTCACCGGCAAGAAAAATTTTTAGATTCCGGCCGTCTTTTTTAATCAACTCCCGCACCAGATTAAATTTATGCAGTATTTCATCTTCCCGGTCATAATCCGTTATATCAAGAATATGCGGTGTGGCGACAATTATTCTGGTGCCGCCCTGTTCCGCCACTTCCAGCATTTTGCGGGTGTGGTCGATGGTGGGGGGGCCGTCATCATAATCGGGGAGAAGATGGGAATGGATATCAACCATAAAAAAAGAACTCCCTACGCGCCGTGCACGGCATTAGAAAATTCCCGGACATTTTGAAGAGAAAAATGTTTCTCCAAAAAATTACCGATGACAATTATTTTTGCACCTGCCACCACTTTTTCCCGCGCTTCCCCCGGCGTTTTTATACCGCCACCCACAACAACCGGAACAGTCACTTGGCTGGAAATTTCCGCAATCATCTCATTTGGCACAGAAAGATGCG
The DNA here is from genome assembly GCA_913009825.1 of uncultured Deferribacteres bacterium. GTDB lineage: Bacteria > Zhuqueibacterota > JdFR-76 > JdFR-76 > DREG01 > DREG01. Next base: position 143,473 of record CAJVYQ010000002.1, on the reverse strand, counting down.
CCCCGCTGCCGGCTTCCAGGTAGATCAGTTTCATGCCCATATATTCCGCTGCCAGGGCATGTGCCACAGCAATGTCCGTTTTGTTTCTGGGAATGGAACGGGAGCCGCTCAAAAATTCAACTGTGGTTACATTGCCGGATTCGATGTGCATGTAACCGGTTGAAATGGGTTCCAGATTCATCGATCTGATAATCGGCGCGGCGATTACCTGTTCACCGATCAAATAATTAGGATTACGGCTACTGATAAAGGACAGGAACAGAATCGCATCGGCATGGGGGGATATTTGCCGGGAATTGCCGGGAAAAATAATGAGCGGCAGCGTGGTTTCACGTTTTACACCCAAAATAAATTCATCGAACTGGTTGGAAAAAAGCAAACTGCCGCCGATCAGGATTCCATCCGCCCCGGCCTCCTGGGCCATATTGCACGTCAAAATAGCATCGGCAATATTGGTTTTATCCGGATCGATCAGCACAAAAAAGTTCGTGCTTTTCTTTTCAATTGTAGAGAGAATATGTTGATATGTGTTGTTCAATCATACCTCAATATTTAAGCGATTAGATCTTTTATGGCGCCGCTTGCTTTTGTAAGCGCAACATCTATTTTACCGGCATCTTTTCCTCCGGCCTGCGCCATGTGCGGCCGTCCGCCGCCGCCGCCGTTGATGTATTTTGCCAGTTGTTTAATAATATCTCCCGCCCTCAGATTTTTCGATTTTATCAAATCATCGGTTACAACGCAGAGAAGAAACGGTTTTTCATCAATAATTGAACCGAGAACGCCGATACCGCTTTTCAATTTGGCACGCACCAAATCGCCCAATTTTTTCATCTCATCAACAGATTCCACGGTGATTTTTTCGGAAACAAATTTAAACCCGTCGATTAATTCGGCATTTTTAATTAACGCATCCAGATTTTGCGAAGAAAGTTTAATGTGAAGTTCACTTACTTCCTTCAGTAGTTGTTTGCGCTCTTCCAATAGATTTTTCACTTTTTGCGTAATTCCGGTTTCCGGTACACCTAAAATCATTTTTGTTCTGTTTACTTCATTTTTTTCTGTCCGAACCAGCCGGTCAGCCGCTTCGCCTGTTACCGCTTCGATCCGGCGAACCCCGGCGGCAACACTGCTTTCCGAAACAATCCGGAAATAGCCGATTTCACCCGTCGCATTCAAATGAGTACCGCCGCAAAGTTCCATGCTGTAATCATCGATTTTGACAATCCGCACCACATCGCCGTATTTTTCTCCGAACAGCGCCGAGGCCCCCATCTGTTTTGCTTCATCATAGGTGCGTGACAAAGCGGTCACCGGATGATTACGGCGAACCTGTTCGTTGACAATCTCTTCCACCCGGTCTAACTGATCATCGGAAATTTTTTCAAAATGGGTTACATCGAAACGCAGCCGCTCCGGTGTTACCAGCGAACCCGCCTGATTCACATGATCGCCCAAAACACTCTTTAAAGCTTTATGCAGCAAATGGGTTGCCGTGTGATTTCCGGCTGTGGATTTGCGTAAACGTGCTTCCACTTCCGCAATGAGTCCTTTGTTGATTGCGCCGGCGAAAGTCCCGGTTGCCAATTTGCCCACATGCACAATCCGGTTCGCCGATTTTATAGTATCAATCACGCGGACTTTGAACGAACCGGACGGATCGTAAACAACGCCTTTGTCACCAACCTGACCGCCGGATTCGCCGTAAAACGGTGTTCGATCCAGGAGAAATTCATTTTCATTGAAAGCCACAATTTTTACTCTGGCACGGAGTTCAGAATAACCGACAAATTCGGAATTTTTCACCTCTTTGCCATCGGTAAAAAATTCTTTAACTTCAAATTTACGCTGCCGGACATCTTTCGCCCGGCGGCGCTGCCCGGCCATGGCTGTTTCGAAACCGGCCATATCCACCTGCAACTGCTTTTCTTCAGCCATTAAGCGGGTTAAATCGGTTGGAAACCCAAACGTATCGTACAATTGAAAAACGGCATCCCCTGGAAAGATCATTTTATTTTTTTTGATCAAGTTGTCACTGATGCGATCAAAAATTTCAATGCCGCGGTCGAGTGTATTATTGAAACCTTCCTCTTCCGCTTTAATGACCATCGCCACATATTGATTCTTTTCAATCAATTCCGGAAATGTGTCACCCATAGTATCAGCCAAAACGGAGACTAATTTGTAAATAAACGGTTCATGCATGTTCAATTTACGGCCGTAACGGGCGGCGCGGCGCAAAATCCGCCGTAAAACATAACCCCGGCCTTCGTTGGACGGCAGGGCGCCATCGGCAATGGCAAAGGTCAAAGCACGGGCATGGTCGGCAATGACGCGGTGGGCAATACCATCATAAGAAGAATATTCAACTTCGGTGAGTTCATCGATAGCCTGCAGCAACGGTTTAAAAACATCGGTGTCGTAATTGGACTTCACACCCTGCAAAACAGCAACCAGGCGCTCGAATCCCATCCCCGTATCCACATGCCTGGCGGGAAGTTGTTCCAATTGGCCGTCTTCTGTCCGGTTGTATTGAATAAAAACCAAATTCCAGATTTCAATTATATTGGGATGACCGGCATTCACAAGATTTCCGGCGGTTTTATCCGGGGTTAAATCGATATGAATTTCCGAGCAGGGACCGCACGGCCCGGTTTCTCCCATCTCCCAGAAATTATCTTTTTTACCAAATCGCAGAATATGTGCCGGTTCGATACCGGCCACTTCTTTCCAGTATTGTTCGGCTTCTTCGTCCGGGGGTAAACCTTCCTTGTCGTCGCCGCCAAAAACCGTAGCGTAGAGACGCTCTTTGGGAATCTGCCAAACCTCAGTTAATAATTCCCAAGCCCATTCTATGGCTTCTTTTTTGAAATAATCGCCAAAGGACCAGTTGCCCAGCATTTCAAACAGAGTGTGATGGTACGTATCCCTGCCTACTTCTTCAAGATCGTTGTGTTTCCCGCTCACACGGATGCATTTTTGCGTATCGGCAATGCGGGGCGCCTCCGGTTTTTCCACGCCTAAAAATAAGTTTTTAAACTGATTCATGCCGGCATTGGTGAACAGCAGAGTGGGATCAGCGTAAGGAATCACCGGCGCGCTGCGAACAATTTTATGTCCCTTACCTTTAAAAAAATCTAAAAAAGTGCTTCTGATTTCATTTGCTGTCATCATATTCAAATCACATTCTTTTCTTAATTATGCCGTTCAAATTCTGCCAATATTTGCTGAACAATTTCCCAGTCAAAACCGCGTCGCAGTAAAAAATCGGCCAACTTTTGTTTTGCCTTTTGGGGCTCTTGATTTTGTAATAATTTCATCTTCTTTTCTGCAAGCTGCCGGGCAAGTTCAGATTCGTTAAATTCTTCGTACACGGCAGTCAGCGTTTCATCCAGAATCGTTTCTGAGATTCCTTTTTTCCCCAAGTCGAATCTGAGTCGACGGCGACCTACCGGTTTTTGTATCAAACGATTGCGGGCGAATATTTCAGCAAAAGCGGCATCGTTTAAAAAATGTTTCTCTTTCAAAGCGGAGATCACATCCCGTATAACCGGTTCGGAAAAAGCCTTCTTTTTTAACTTGTCCGCCAACTCTTTTTCACTGTGATCCCGAATAGCTAAATAGCGAAAGGCCTGAATTTTACCCCTTTTTAATTCATCCTCCACCAGAAGTTTTGCAGTCTGTTTTTCAGAAACCGTTTGGCCGGCAGTTAAATTATGTTGTAAAAGAATTTCGGCGTCAACGGAAAAAGAATATTCGCCGTCAACAAAGATCGAATAACGATTCTTTCTCTTTTTCTGCTGCTCGATTTTCGTTATCTTAACAAAATTCGTCACCCGATACGCCACATAAAAAAATTATTTTCCTTTCCGCTGGGTTGTGTCGGATGTTTTTGCCTGATTCTCAGCCGTTTTGATCAGGCCTAATTTTTCCCGCACCTTGTTCTCGATGTCCTGCAATAAATCCGGATTTTCCTGCAGCATCTTTTTCACGTTTTCCCTACCCTGTCCTAATCTTTCTTCCCCATAAGAGAACCAGGTCCCGGATTTATCCACAACATTTTCATTAACAGCCAAATCAAGCAGCTCGCCTTCTCTGGAAATTCCGGTTCCGTACATGATATCAAAATTACCCTCTCTAAAGGGCGACGCTACTTTATTTTTCACAACCTTCGCCCGTGTACGGTTACCCACAATGGAATCGCCCGATTTAATAGAAGCCACACGCCGGATATCGATGCGAACCGATGCATAAAATTTCAGCGCCCGTCCGCCGGTAGTTGTTTCCGGATTGCCAAACATGACGCCTATTTTTTCCCGAATCTGGTTGATAAAGATAACACACGCTTTCGATTTGGAAATAGCGCCGGAAAGTTTCCGCATCGCCTGAGACATGAGCCGGGCCTGCAGTCCCATCTGCGCATCACCCATTTCGCCCTCAATTTCCGCCCGGGGCACAAGCGCCGCGACAGAATCTATAACCAAAACATCCAGAGCATTAGACCTTACCAGCGTTTCCGTGATTTCCAGAGCCTGCTCTCCCGTATCCGGCTGGGAAATCAACAGATTGTCTGTATCTACGCCCAGGTTTTTCGCATATACCGCATCCAATGCATGTTCCGCATCGATGAAGGCAGCCAAACCACCACGTTTCTGCGCTTCTGCGATGATATGCAGGGCCAATGTGGTTTTCCCTGATGATTCCGGGCCAAATATTTCCGAGATCCTCCCTTGCGGAATGCCGCCGATGCCCAGCGCTGCATCCAGAGAAATAGAGCCGGTTGAAATGGCAGTAATCTCAATTACCGCCCGATTGTCACCCAATCGCATGACCGATCCTTTGCCAAATTGCCGGTCAATCTGCGCCATGGCCAATTCCAGAGCTTTCTGTTTTTCTGTGCGTACTTCAGAATTATCATTCATTAAGTTTTATCCTTTTCTTTTTTTATTGTCAAAATTTTGCTGCAAACAAGGGTACATATCTCGCACCCGAGGGCTGTAAAATACTTTTTATCAGCTTAACCTCTGTTACCTCAGTTTTTAATTCGCCGATAGAGGAACTCAAAAACGGTGAGAGGTCGGGCATCATTTTACGACTGTCTTTCACTCTGCCCACGGTTAAATGGGGATTAAAATTTCTTTTTTCTTTTGGCAAGCCGATTTTTACCAATCTTTCTTCTATGTTTTCATACAGATGCTGCAGGGAACCGCCTGACTCGCCAATTCCGACCCAAAGAACACGGGGGTGCCGACAATTGGGAAAACAACCGGTTCCGTTAAGCTGATAATGAAACGGTTCAATCTTTTTAACGCTTTCGGTTAATGCGTTTTCTATTTCCGGCAAATTTTTTTCGTCCACAACACCTAAAAATTTAATTGTCAGATGCATATTTTCCGGCTTTACCCAACGTACAGCGGTAACTGAATCCCGGCTGTTAGATATCAACTGTGCAATTGCCGCTTTTGCTTCATCCGAAATGGATAATGCTATAAAGGTACGAATCTTCACCATAATAACTATATAAAGTAAATAAAGTTACCTGAAAATGCAAAAATAATCTTGTATTTTATTTAAAAAAAGAGGACATTGAAAAAAAATAAACGGCCAAAACAATTTAAGTCAGTAATTTAGTGCGCAACAGATTCATCGCAGCGTAAGCAAAACGGTATTTATTGATCATCCTCTCTTTGTGAAAAATATATTTTTCAATCTGAACATCATCATCGACAGCAACTCCGATATAAACCAGTCCAACCGGTTTTTCTTCCGTTCCACCGGAAGGCCCGGCAATTCCGGTTGTGGAGATAGCACAATTGGAATTTGTTGCTTTTTGTACGCCCTTCGCCATTTCCAACGCGGTTTCCCTGCTGACCGCGCCAAATTTTTCCAGCGTCTTCCGAGACACCCCAAGCAAATTAATTTTTACAGCGTTTTCATACGCAACCACACCTCCTAATAGAAAATCGGAGCTTCCCGGAATATTTGTGAAAAGGTGGTTGATCAACCCGCCGGTGCAGGATTCGGCAACGGCAAGCGTTGCCTGTCTCCGTTTTAATAATTCTGATACCACGTTCTCTAAATTGCGATTCCCCACTTCATAAACATAAGCAGCAATTTTGGCTACAATACTATCTTTAACATTTGTCACTTTCTTTTCTGCTTCCTGCCTGGAATTTCCGGATGCCGTTAAACGCAAATCCACACCGAAGCGGTGAGGTAGAGACGCAATTTGTACTTCCCCGTGTTTTTCAAAAACCGGTGACAAAATTTCATACAATTTAGATTCGTAAATACCGGTAGTTCGGATGGTCAGGGAAAACAGATTCCCGGTTTCGTTGCCAAATTTCTTTTGCAGAAAGGGCAGTACCGAGTCCCTTAGCATTCCTTTCATTTCCGAGGGAACGCCGGGCATGACAAAACAAAACTTCTTCTCTCTTTGGATGGAAAAACCGGCTGCGGTGCCGATTTTATTGGGTAGTATTTTTGACCCTTTCGGTATCCACGCCTGTTCCAAATTGATTTTAGGCATTGGAATTCCGCGCTTTGCAAAGCGCTCTTCGATTTTCTGCCGCAACACCAAATTTTCCACGAGGGGAAGATTGAAAAAGTCCGCCACACTCTTTTTGGTAATATCATCGTGTGTGGGCCCCAAACCACCGGTAACCAGAATAATTTGCGCCCGGTCCAGGGATTGGCGTAAAGCATCCCGGATTTCCTGCGATTCATCGCCGATGGTTACAATCCGCTCCGTCCTGATCCCTGCACACCAAAGTTGGTCTGCAATCCAGGTAGCATTGGTGTCCGGTGTACTACCGTTCAACAACTCATTGCCGATGGTGATGATTTCCGTTTTCATAAAATTTGTACCGCTAGTAAAATTTGCACAATCAAAAGCGCATAGAGTCCGGCAAGAAGGTCGTCCATCATGATGCCCCAACCGGAAGGCAAACGTTCTGCATTTCTAACCGGGAACGGTTTTACAATATCAAAAAACCGGAACAGAACAAATGCGATCAAAACGGAGAAAAGGGTTCTGGGACATCCGATTAGCACAACAAGCATCCCTAACATTTCATCGATCACCACAATGGACGGATCTTCCCCTTTTTCACGGGACACTTTTGTGGCAGCCCATACCCCAATCAGAAAAAAGAAAAAAGCGCTTATCAGAAGAATCGGGATACTAAACGGTGGTAGAAACAAAAAAATCAAGAGAAGTACAAGACTCCCGGCAGTTCCCGGTGCAAGGGGAGAATAACCGCTATAAAATCCTGTTGCGAGAAAATAGGTGGTTCGAAACATGAAAACTTACAGATCCGAAGGAACAAAAACATGGTAGAAATCCAGTGCCAAATTTTTGAGCTGGGAATGATTTTCCACCAAATATTTTACCCCTGTTGCTAAAGTGAGTAAGGTTACAAACAACATGGAAAGATAAATTAAATTCCAGGAATTGATTTTGTCGATGATGGAGAGATCTCTGTTATTCAGAACAAAGGTTTTCTCCAGCAGAACAAATCCAAAGATAAAATAAAGCACTCCAATCTGAACGAAGGTTTTCACTTTAGCCAGGTAAGAAGTGACAATCGGATGGTTTTTATACATGGCGTAAGAGCGTAGCGCAGTGATTATAACATCGCGGACAACAATTAAAATTACCATCCACACTTCAACGATGCCGCTGACCATAAAAGCAATAAAAGCTGAGGAAACAAGAATTTTATCGGCCAGAGGATCTAAAAACCGGCCCCAGGTTGTAGAAACTCCATAGCGGCGCGCCAAAACGCCGTCATAATAATCCGTTATGGAAGCAATAAAAAAAATCAGGAATGACAGGTAATTCATCCAAATACCATTCATCAGATAAGTGACGATAAAAAGAGGCGTTAGAATAATACGCAGCACTGACAATTGATTTGGCAATGTCATGCGGTTTTTCTCCTGTTTGGAAATTTTACCAAGCCTGCTTTACTGTATATTGATAAGATACTTTCTCTAAAAGAATAAGAAATTTTAAACCATTTTTCAAGCATTAAAGATCACTTCTTCCTTCAAAGGCACGAATTAAGGTAACATCATCAACAAACTCAAGGTCACTGCCAGCAGGTATTCCACGGGCAATGCGGGTAATTTTTTTCCCCAACGGTTTAATCAGCCGGGACAAATAAAGTGCGGTTGCTTCTCCTTCAATACTTGGATTGGTTGCGACAATTATTTCGTCAACATCCTCTGTGCATCTGTTTAACAGTGATTTAATGTTTAAATCCTCCGGGCCGATATTGTCCAGAGGAGAAAGCACGCCACCTAAAACATGATAGAGACCAAAATATTGACCTAACTTTTCAACCGCTAAAATATCATGAGGTTCTTCTACCACACAAATTGTTTTGCGGTCTCTTTTAGTATCGCTGCAAATACTGCACGGATCGGTTTCGGTAATGTTAGAACAGACCGAACAAAACCGTGTGTTCCTTTTTATCCGCACAATTGCCTCGGCCAGTTTTTCCGCATCTTCATCGGATCGCTTCAAAATAAAAAACGCCAGCCTCTGGGCGCTTTTCCGGCCAATTCCCGGCAACCGGGAGAGCTCTCCGATTAAATTTTCAAGGGAAGGTGAAGAATAGAACATGGAATGACAATTCCTTAAAATCCGGGAATCTTGAAACCACCGGGTAAATTAGGCATCATGGAGCCGGCTTCTTTTTGAATATGTTCATTAGCAGCCGCTTGCGCTTTCTCCAGCGCCTGATTGGTCGCAGCAACAACCAGATCTTCCAACATATCAATATCATCGGGATCAACCACTTCCGGATCAATTTTTATACGCAAAATTTCCTGCTTAGCATTGGCCGTTACGGTTACCATACCGCCGCCGGCACTGCCTTCCACTTCTATTTCAACCAACCCTTCCTGAGCTTTTTCCATTTTTGCCTGCATTTTCTGAACTTGTCCTAACAAGGCTCCTAAGTTAGGTTTTGCCATGATAGCCTCCGTTTGTTAAAATTTCGCCTTCAAATATATCGATCAATCTTTTCACTTTGGGATCAATTTTTTTTTGCACCGGAATACGGTTGTGCGGCATATCCTGTTCTTCAATCATCTCGCCGTTTTTTTTTGCCTGATCTGATTTAATAAATTCCAACTGTACCGTTGAGCCGACAATATCCTGAATCGCCTGTAGAATGAGATCCCTGTTTTTTTTAACCGCTTCCAATTGAAAACCGTTTTCGCTGTGAAATTCAATTTTAAGCGTGTTTTCGCTAAATTGAACCGGCTGCCCCTCTTTCAAAAAGACACTAACAAATACGCGGCGTTTTTGAACATTGGCGATGATTTCCTGCCATTTCGTTTTGAATAAATCGATTGTTAAAGTCGGTTGGGCCGAAATTTCTTCGGCGACCCCGGGAGAGGATTCGTGAATTTCAGAAACAGAAGGTTCAAAATAAGGTTGGTTCAGATAATCCGGTTTTTTTTTTTGATCTGCTTGCCCGGAAACTTTCTGCCCCGGCTCTCTGGCTACAGCATGGGCATGCTGAGACGGCTGGGGAGTAACCGGTACACCAGAGGGTTTGTTCTTCAAATCTGCCACAGTGTCGCTCTTTAAACCGCTCAACTGTTCAATTACCTGGGTAAGGGTTACACTTCTGTTCATTTTTAAAAGGGTAAAAATACACATTTCCAGTTTAACCCGGGGATTGGGACTTTTCTTGATTTTAAATTCCGTATCCGAAACAATCTGAATCATTCGCAACAAGTCTTCTTGTGTGAATTTTCCACTTACTTCCAAATAGCGGGTTTTGTAGTTTTCGGATGTTTCAAGAAGTTTTTTATCTTCAGTGGCGAGAGAAAAGAGAAGATTACGCAAATGTTCAATCAACCCCATTAAAAATTCATTGATATCATGGCCGGCACTGATCAGATTATCTACGAAATTTAATCCCGTCCTAATATCATTTGCCAGGATAATATCAGTCAATTGAAAGTACAAATCCTGGCTTACCGCACTGAAGGCTTTGAGTACTTCATCTACCTTTATCTCCGGGCCGCAAAATGAAACCAACTGATCCAACAGACTTTCCGCATCACGCAAACTGCCGTCCGCTTTTTTAGCCACAAGCAACAACGATTCATCATCGGCTTGAATGTTTTCATTGTCACAAATTAATTTTAACTGACCGATAATTCGCTCCAATGGGATCCGTTTAAAATCGAAACGCTGACAGCGGGAGAGAATAGTAGCGGGAACTTTGTGTGGTTCGGTTGTGGCAAAGATGAAACGAACATGAGGCGGCGGTTCTTCCAAAGTTTTCAACAGAGCATTAAACGCTTCCGTTGTTAACATGTGGACTTCATCAACAATATAAATTTTAAATTTTGCAGAACTTGGGACATAGCGGATATTTTCCCGCAAATTACGAATCTCATCAATGCCGCGGTTGGAAGCGCCATCGATTTCTAACACATCCAAACATTGACCTGACGTAATTTTCAAGCAAATAGAGCAGTGATTACAGGGGTTTGGCGTAGGCCCCTCTTTGCAATTGAGGGCTTTGGCAAAAATTCTGGCTGTGGTAGTTTTTCCCACACCCCGGGGGCCGGTGAACAGATATGCATTGGCAATCCGGTTAGAAGTGATCGCATTTTTAAGAGTCTGCGTCACATGGTCCTGCGCAACCACCTGGTCAAAACCGGAGGGTCGCCATTTTAATGCCAAAACTTGATAGGCCATAAAGAATCGTCTCAACATATAAAGTAAATAAAAAAACGGATACTAAAAACTTGAATGTAACTACAGAAAAATAATGGCTGTGCACCCACCTTCGATTCGCTGTACCTGATCCACTCTATCGACTCCCGGTTCAAGACAAGCTACCTCCCGGCACATGTTCAGAATGCTGACCGCTGCTACCTCCCGGTCCTGACGGGATTGGGCACCTTTGCATTGCGAGAGACTTGTACTCTCATCACCGGAAAGTCAACGAGAAAAATCGGGCGGCTGAACCTCAATGTGGGCATTCGACCCTGCTATAGCGGATTGCAGGTACAGGGCACCGCTAGCTCCCCGTCTAGCACAGCCAAACCTTTTCAGACAGAATAAAACTTTCCAGATAAACCGTGCATATTCTATCTTTTGTCAAATAACAAAAGTGGAGCAGAAGGGACTCGAACCCTCGGCCTATACGTTGCGAACGTACCGCTCTCCCAACTGAGCTACTGCCCCAGTGTTTGCGAAAAGGATGGAAGGCCTGTTAAAATAAATCGTAGAATTCATTTCAATTGGTCTTCCGGTAGAACAATTGCAAAGAACAAAACCTGCGGAGAGGGTGGGATTCGAACCCACGGTAAGAAATCCTACACACGCTTTCCAAGCGTGCTCCTTCGGCCACTCGGACACCTCTCCCGGAAAAATTATGCCAACATAAAATAAGGTGACTGGCAACGCTTTCGCCAACCACCAAAATTTAATTCTGCTGCTGTCTCTTCAATTGAAAAAACGATCGCAATATCTTACTACACTGCAGTGCCATAATCCCGGAGGTAATATCAACATTAAATAAACTCCTGGGATCTTCCGGCAAATTGAACCGTGACCCGCAGGCGCCGGCTCTCGAATCAAACGTGCCAAAAACAATCCGATTGATTCTGGCGTTCATGATCGCTCCGGCACACATCACACACGGCTCAAGAGTGACATAAAGCACGGCATCATCCAACCGCCACGATGACAGAGTATTGAATGCCGCCGTTAATGCCAGAATTTCCGCATGTGCCGTGGCATCCTGTAACGCTTCCACTCTGTTATGTCCCCTGCCTATGATGCGACTATGCAACACAACAACAGCGCCTACAGGAACCTCACCTTCTTTATACGCCTTCACGGCTTCACGAAAAGCCTCGCGCATCCATTTGTTATGTTGATCTTCACTATTCATCATAGTTACTTCAAGTACGCCCGAGAGGATTCGAACCTCTAACCTTCTGATCCGTAGTCAGATGCTCTATCCAGTTGAGCGACGGGCGCAAAATATTTGTAGCGCATACGGGAGTCGAACCCGTGTTACCGACGTGAGAGGCCGGCGTCCTAGGCCACTAGACGAATGCGCCATTATAAACCAAAATCTTAGTCCATCGATCTGTTTTGTTTGCCGGGCATCCTTTCATCCATTGAAAATTCGCTATGTTTTGCGAACCCGTGTTATCCCGTTTGAACGGGACGTCCCAAGCCACTAAACGAATGCGCCGCTCAAAAGCAAACAAAAATCCTTATCAATGAGCCTATTCAATTCAGACTTTAAAAGTTAAGGCAATAATAAAAAAAAATCAAGCCTTTTTGGCAAATAATGAGCAAAACAGTAGCACAAAATATTTTTTATGCAATTCTTGTGAAAAATATTTTTCGTTTTCGGGTAGCCTATCTTTTTCCTCTTGCATTTGTAAATAATTTTAGTAAAATAAGTTTAGTAAAAAAACCGGGTCTCAGATAATTAAATTGAACCTTTTCGATTCCCTGAATTTTATAATGATTAAGTCAGAAACGCAAAATATTAAAGAAAGGAGATAGAAATGGTAAATAAAACAACAATCCTTCTTACAACCTTTTTTTTGCTTGCACTCCTGCAACCCTTATTTTCCCAGGAAAAGCAGAAAAAAGCTGAATTGCCTGTTTTGATCACATCCTGCGGCCAAAGTCCGGGTCCGATAAAAATGAAAATTTTTATGAAACGGTTAAAATTCGATTATGAATATAATTTACAGGCAACCGCCGAAGACCTCATCGCCAAAAAAAAAGCCGGAAAACCTTTTAAATCTCTTATAATTGTCACCGGCGCCAGCCTGAAAGGAATGGGAGCTGCTGGAATTTCTATTGATGATGAACTGAAACGCATTAAAAAATTGATGGCCGAGGCGAAAAAAGAGGGAATTATGATTATTGGGTCGCACATCGAAGGAATGGCCAGGAGATCACAGGGCGCCGCTGCAGGTGATAATTCTGATGAGCTTTCCATCGATGTTGTTTGTCCCCAATCCGATCTGCTCATTGTCCGCAAAGACGGGGATGAAGATGGCAGATTTACTACTATTTCAAAAGTAAAAAAAATTCCTGTGATTCTTTTCGAAAAAAACATGGAATTGGGGAACGTTCTTAAAAAACTTTATCAAAAATAGGAACCGAATCGGTGAATATGTTTACATATACCGAGATCATTCTCGGCGTCATGGTTTTGGTCTACATTCTCGCAAAAATTTTTAAAATTTCCACCGAACTTTCTATGTTGGCAGCCGCACTGGCCGGCAGCCTTGCCGGTGGTTTTGGTATTCCGCCACGTCAGATTGCAGAAGGTTCCATCACATACCTGGATATAAACCTGATTTTCATCACCGCCACTTTATTTATGAATATTCTAAAAGAATCCGGTGGTATTGCCTTTGTTGTGCGTGGTATTTTAAAAAAGTTTCATAAGAACAGAGCGCTATTATTAATTTTGCTAACTTTTTTGCTGCTGGTACCGGGAGCACTTACCGGAGCCGGCAGTGTTACGGTTTTGATTACCGGTGGCATGGTTGCCGTTGTTTTAAACTATATGGGAATTTCAAAATCTAAAACCGCCGCCATCATTTTTATCATTGCCGGTTTAAGCGCAGCGGCGCCACCCGTCAGTCTTTGGGCTATGATGACAGCAGCAGGTGTTAATATGCCATACGTCGGATTTTTTATGCCGTTGCTGATCCCCTGTGTAGTTGCAGCATTGATTACTATTTTTCTGCTGGGGTGGAAAGGAGAGGACACAAATATCGAAAAAGCGCTACAGGAACTTCCTTTGCCGCCGGATAAAATGAACTGGTTTAAAGTAATCCTGCCGTTTTTTGTGTTTCTATTTTTTATTTTTATGGGCCGGCAGTGGCCCCATTCCACGCCGATAATCGGATTACCTTTGATGTTTTTATTTGCCGCACTTACCTCATTTTTGCTTTCACCGGTAAAATTGAATTTTATCAAAATTTCCCGCGATACTATTGAACAGCTACTGCCGCTTATCGGTACACTAACCGCGGTAGGAATATTGATTCAAATAATGACTTTAACAGGAGTTCGCGGTTTGCTGGCAGTAACAGCGGTTACTCTGCCGGTAACTTTGGTTTTTGCCGGTCTCTTTTTAATGATGCCGGTTTCTGAAGCCATTCTAATGTATGGCGCCGCCCCGGTGATTGGGGTACCTTTGGTTTTGTTGTTCAATACAATTGGCTTGAACCCCATCGTTGCCTTAGCCGGACTAAGCGTAATCTGGCCATTGGGAGACGCTTTACCGCCAACCGCCATCATTGGCAGATTAACGGTTCAGGTAGTTGGATATGAAGATTCCTATACCAAATTTCTGAAAACATGTATCGTCCCTGCTGTGCTCATCATGATCATTGGCACAGTTATGGTTATTTTTAGTAAACATTTGGGCTTTTTAACCGGGCTTTAAATCCGGATAAAGGAATCGGTTTAATACGCTGCTTAAATTGGGAATAGATATGGATTTTTTAACCACAATCGTTACAATTCTTTACTATTTATTCATTGCCTATATCGTTTTTATTTTAGTTCTTAATCTCATCAAAAGCAAAACATGGGAAAAAGAAATTCTTTACATCATTGTTTTAATTCCCTTTCTTTTACGGTTGTTCAGATTGAAATAGGAAGCGTAGAAATGAACATTTCCGCAATACGCAAAATAATTTTTAGTGCAATTGGTTTGATCCTCTTTATTCCGGCCGGAATTAGCTTTTATCAGAGCCGACATCTGAAAGAACCGGTTGTCCTGAGTCCGGGTGTGTCGACAGTGAAACGGTTGAGCGATTACTTTCCTGCCATAAAGGGAAGCACTGACGATTGTCACATCTATTTTTTTGAGGGTAAAGAAAAAGGGGCAACGTTGATGATTCTCGGCGGAACCCACCCGGAAGAACCCGCCGGCCGCCTTGCACCCTGGCTGTTTGCCGAAAATGCGGTGATGGAAAAGGGCAGGCTGATTGTGGTTCTCAGTGCAAACCGAAGCGCATCTACCGTCACCCGAATCGGTGGGGGTTATCCTCCGGATTTCACTATTCCCACCGCCTGGGGTGGACAAAAATTTCGCATGGGTGACCGGTGGTCCAATCCGTTGGATCAATGGCCGGATCCGGAAGTTTATATTCACTACCCAAGCAATCAAAATCTGGCTTATGTGGATATCAGAAATCTGAACCGTACCTGGCCGGGCCGACCCAACGGCACCTTAACTGAAAAAACAACTTATGCCTTCATGGAATTAATCCGGAAAGAGAACGTGGATATTTTCATCGATCTCCATGAAGCAGAACTTCAATATCCGGTCATCAGCACAATTGTTACCCACGAGAAAGGCCAGGAATTGGCAACTATGGTTTCCATGATGCTGACAGATATGGAAGGATTTAATATTGGCACGGAATTTTCACCCAAAAACCTTCATGGTTTGTCACATCGGGAAGTTGGGGACTATTCTAACGCCATTTCTCTTCTGTTTGAAGCTCCGGAACCTTTTTTAGACGCAACCAGAGGAAAAACCACACGGGAACAATTATTGACCGGTAAAGATGCATTTGTAATGAAAGCGGGCGAACATGGCTTGTTATTTGAAAAAATCGATGAGAACGGTTGGCCCATCGATGTTCGCGTTGGCCGGCACACATCAACGATTTTGCAAACCATGGAAAGCTGGACAGAAGATCATCCCAAAAAACCGTTGGTTTGTCGCAACATTCCCCGGTACGCCGAGGTCATCGAAAAAGGTATAGGAACATATTTACACGATCCGAAAAAAGCAAATTCTAAGCGCGTTGTTTTTGAGTAGAAAAGAAATTAAAACCAAAGGGGCAGGGGTCGAACTTCTGCCCCGACAATATATTTTCGCCCTGCGAAATTCCTCTGAAAAAACACATCCTGCAAAAACTCAGATTCCTTTCCCGGTAAATTTGTTGATCCGGTGACGCGGATTCAACGAAAAGAGTCTTTTCAAATTTGCGAATTGCCCGGGAGAAAAATTTCCAAACCTTATCGATTGATGACAATCTCCACGGTTCTACAATTCATCAATAATTGTATTGAAAATCGCGCTGGGCCGCATCGCTTTTGTCGTTTTTCCCGGATCAGGAAGATAATAGCCGCCGATATCAACCGGTTTACCCTGAGCAGCTAATAATTCTTCTGTAATTTTTGCTTCATTTTCTTCTAAATTTTTTGTTATCGGGGCAAAACGAGCCTGCATCGATTTGTCTTTATTCTGTTTTGCTAACGCTTGTGCCCAATACATGGCAAGATAAAATGTGCTCCCTCTGTTGTCAAGTTCATTCATTACCCGGGAAGGAGATTTGGCGTTTTCCAGATATTTGCTGATTGCCAGATCAAGCGTTTCTGCTAAGAGCGCAGCTTTTTCATTCTTGTTTTTTTCGGCTGCCATTTCAAGCGATGGTACAAGCGCACAATACTCACCCAAAGAATCCCATCGCAAATGACCCTCTTTTAAAAACTGCTGCACATGCTTTGGAGCTGAACCGCCGGCACCGGTTTCAAACAGTCCGCCGCCATTCAGCAGAGGGACAATGGAAAGCATTCTGGCGCTGGTGCCAAGTTCAAGAATGGGGAACAGATCGGTAAGATAATCACGCAGAGCATTACCTGTAACAGAAATGGTATCCTCTCTCCTGCGTACCCTTTCTAAGGTAAACTTCATCGCATTTTCAGGTCTCATGATACGAATATCCAAACCGGTAGTATCATAGTTGGGCAAATATTCATTCACTTTTTTGATGATTTCCGCATCGTGCCCTCTGCATTCATCCAGCCAGAAAATTGCCGGCGATCCGGTCGCTTTTGCCCGTGTAACCGCTAATTTTATCCAGTCTTGGATGGGAGCATCTTTCGCCTGACACATTCTGAAAATGTCGCCTGCCTCCACAGATTGTTCTAAAATTACCGCGCCGGTTTCATCGACTGCGTAAATCTTTCCGTCAGCGGGCGCTTCAAAGGTTTTGTCGTGTGAACCGTATTCTTCCGCTTTCTGAGCCATCAAACCGACATTTGAAACATTTCCCATTGTTGCAGGATCGAATTGCCCGTGTTTTTGACAATCTGCAATAATTTCCTGATAGATAGTAGCATAACAACGATCCGGAATCATGGCAATGGTGTCCTGCAGTTGGTCTTCCTTGTTCCACATTTTGCCGCCATCACGAACGATGTTAGGCATCGAAGCATCGATGATGACCTTATTGGGTAAATGCAGGTTCGTGATGCCTTTTCTGGCGTCAACCATCGCAAGAGCCGGGCGTTTTTCATATACTGCTTCGATATCTATTTTGATCTCCGCCTTTTTATCAGCCGAAAGTTTATCGATTTTCTCAAGGATATCTGCAAGACCGTTGTTTACATTCGCACCGATTCCCCTGAGTGTATCGGCATGTTTTTCAAGCACTTCTTTATAATAGACGGAAACACAGTGGCCAAACATGATCGGATCGGACACTTTCATCATCGTTGCTTTGAGGTGTAAGGAGAGCAGTACTTCTTTCTTTTTGGCTTCATCAATTGTCTTTGCATAAAATTTACGCAGCGCTGCCACATTCATTACGGCCGAATCGACGACCTCTCCTTCCAAAAGCAACAATTTTTCTTTTAATACAGTTGTCTGGCCGACATTATCAATGAATTCAATCTTTACATCGCCGGCTTTTTCCATGGTGATGGATTTTTCACTTCCGTAGAAATCTTTCTCATCCATGTGGGCCACACGTGTTTTAGACCCGGTCGCCGGCCAGGGTTTCATCATTTTATGAGGATTTTTCCGGGCAAACTTTTTCACCGAAACCGCCGGCCTGCGATCGGAATTTCCCTCACGCAGAACCGGATTAACAGCAGAACCGAGAATTTTGGCATATCTCGCTTGCAAGGCTTTTTCGGCGTCGTTCTTGGGTTCTTCCGGGTAATCTGGGATATCATATCCTTTTTCCTGCAATTCTTTAATTGCACTTTGTAATTGCGGAATAGTAGCGCTGATATTCGGCAATTTGATGATGTTGGCCTCAGGATTCTTGGTAAGCTCGCCCAGTTGCTGGAGAGAATCCGGAATTTTTTGATCCTCAGTTAGGTTGTCGGGAAAATTTGCTATGATTCTGGCAGGAAGAGAGATGTCACTCGTCTCAATTTCGACACCCGTACCCTTTGCGTAGGCCTGAATGATAGGAAGAAGCGCATACGATGCCAAGGCCGGCGCTTCATCCGTTTTTGTCCAAATAATCTTTGATGTTGCCATGATTTATCCTTTTCTTTTAAATTGCATAAATATTATCTGAAATAATTTACAAGGCGAACGCATGGAAATCAAGATAAAACCGATAAGTAATGAGTATAACAATTTTTTGTTTTTACGTAAAATTTTGGCGCCCGGGTTCCCCCGGGGTCAAGTATGTGCAGAATGAAATATGGCTAATATGAAAATACAGATGTGAAAACATGTAAAATGACTCATTTGACACTACCGGGGGGAATAAAAAAAGCCCGAAAAAAATCAGGCTTAAATTCATGTTTTTCTTAAACGCGCCCGGGAGGACTCGAATTCCCACTCCTCTGATCCGAAGTAATTTAAAACCCTGTTGTGAGATAACGCAACCTTCTGAAAAAACAAAGAATTATTTAGATTTACTTTTGTTGAGCTTTATATGTTTGAATTGTAAACTGGTAATGTTTTGGTAACATTTTGATGGAAATGTTTAGAGCTTTAAAATCCCTCTTTCAATTAAAATACGATTATATTCATTTTCATCCATTGGGCAGGTAAGAAAATTATATACTTCCAAATTGGTGTTAAGTCTAAGTTCCTTTTTAATTTTAGATAATATGTCTCTGGTTAAATCTCGGAATTTTGTAGAATGTGAAACATAAGTAAAAATACCCGATTCTTTTCCTTTGTATTCATGGAAGTAATAAACATGGTCTCTTGATTTGTCTTTCCGAAAACCTTTTTTTGATAAGCTTTTTTGAGCCAATCTCCTGTTAATATTCATCTATTACACTTCAAAGAATTTTTCTTCAAAAATATTTTTTAATTCAATTGCTCTGCCGGTTAGTTTTTCTCTCTCAGCGTTTTTATAATGATGAAACAGAAAGATTATATGCTTATTAAATTCGTCAATTGCTTCCTGGGCGGTTGTCCCCAAAGCATAAATGTTTAAATTTTCATTTTCGGCAGTAAATAGTTCTGTTTCTCGTTTTAGAACAATTTCAATTGGTACTCTTGATTTTATACAAACATCTAAACTTTTAAAAACCCACTTGGGTAAAGTAAAGATGTTTTTTACCTTCATGTAATTAGCAGGAATAAAATCTGAAGTTGTACTTACAGAATTATATCTGTTCATCTTAAATGGTGGTGGATAACTTTTTAGTTCTTCAACGATATTATAGGTTTCCTGAACGATGGTGTCGTTCATAAAGATTCTCCTCTAAGAAACTGTCTATATTTTTCTATTATGGAATTCTCAAAAAAATCTCTTGCCTGTTTGTGTGCTTTTTTTATAAGATTCTCTATACTTTCAGATTTTAAATTTTTTGTATAAGCAAAATCAATGTCCAATAAAAACGCTTCTTGTTCACCATTTTCTTTTATTATTGACTCTACTTTAGTCGTTATGTTTCCAACATCAATTTTAGATATAAATACTAAACTTAGATTTTCAAAATTGATGTTTTTATTTTGTGCAATGTTCATTTCCAGATTAAAAAATTCATTCACCGGCAATAAATCGTCTTCCCGGCTATATGGAATAATATTTATATATCTCCATCCCAGCCTGTTGAAGATTTTTATATCAAATGTTTGTATTAATAGATTATATAATCTTAAAAACTCCTTAATAAATTTTTGGTGTCCTTCATATTTTCTGGTATAATAGGAAAATCTATCAATAGATAGCATGATTCCAGAATTTTTCTCCTTATTTTCAAACCGATATGGGACTAAAGCAGAAGCTGAACCGGTTTTTAACTGTGGTATTAATATATTAGGATAATCTTTTCTTATTTTCTTAAAGTACGTATCCCTATTACATTCTATACTTAAATCACCTGAAAATCTACACTCACATACAACTTCAATTAAGGGAGAGTTAGGGTAAACTTCTGTATCAGAATAAAGTTTTTTTCGCAAGATAAACCATCAATTAAAATTCGTTTTATTAGTTGTTGCCTGAATAATTTAAAATAATCTGAAAAAAATTATATGTCAAGAAAAAATTCAAACGTGTTACTTTATGTCTTACTCACCCCCAACTTCATCTCCCCATCATTCAATAATCTAACCACATCATTAAAAGTCTGAGGGGCTAAATGAGCGTAAATTTCTGTGGTCTTAATATCACTGTGGTCTAATAACTTTGAGACGATATAAAGCGAAACACCTTTTTGCAGCAAATGAGAAGCGAACGTGTGCCTCTAAACTCTTGTTTTTCTTAAGCGCGCCCGGGAGGATTCGAACCCCCAACCCTCTGATCCGAAGTCAGATGCTCTATCCAATTGAGCCACGGGCGCGTCTGTTTATCTTGCTGGGGAGCAGGGATTCGAACCCCGACCAGTGGATCCAGAGACCACCGTCCTGCCATTAGACGACTCCCCAGAGTTAAAATCAGATAGTTTCTATTCCTCTATTTATTCGTTGCAAACAAACATTTTTTCCCAACACTTCCATCATTTCAAACAAACCGGGACTCACTGCAAATCCGGTTAAAACGATTCGCACCGGATGAATAATTTTTGCCGCAGCCACGCTCAGCTCTCCGGCCAATACCCTCAGTGTTTTTTCTATTTCCCCGGCATTGTGATTTACTAACTTTTCGTACCTATCCCTAAATTGAGTGAGATAATCTTTTGTGTTTTTTTCCCAGTATCTTTTCAATGCATTTTTATCATATCTTTCCGGATCGATAAAAAAATACCGGCCATATTTTGCCAAATCACCAACCATTCTCATGCGCATTTTGAAGAGATCAAGAACTTTAATCAGGTAATCGTGCTTTTCCTCAAGCTCTTCTTCCCGGATTAAATTTGCATTGAGAAGATAGTCGGTGACAAATTTTAGCAATTCCTCCGAAGAATGGTTCTTTATATGTTCGCCATTCACCCATTCCAGTTTAGCCTGATCGAATACGGCGCTTTTTCTGGAAATGCCACCAAATGAAAATAGTTCGATCAATTCATCTTGCGTCATGATCTCCTGATCTTCACCGGGATACCAACCCAAAAGCGCCAGGTAATTTACCAAAGATTCCGGCAGAATGCCAGAATTAAAATATTCGGAAACCGCTGTGGCACCGAAACGTTTGCTAAGACGCTTTTTATCTTCACCCAGAATTAAAGGCACATGAGCGAATTGAGGTAAATCCCAACCGAATGCATGATAAAGTAAAATTTGATTGGGCGTGTTCGACAAATGGTCATCACCCCGCAAAATGTGGGTTATTCTCATTTCATAATCATCTACAACCACCGCTAAGTAATAGGTGGGTGTTCCATCCGCCCGTAAAATGATAAAATTATCAATTTCTGCGTTGTTAAATTCCAAAGAACCGTGAACCACGTCTTTAAATACAGTAGTACCATCGGGCACCCAAAAACGTATCGCCGGTTGCCTTCCCTGGTTTAATAATTCTTCTTTTTCCTTAACCGTCAACAAATGACAAGTACATTTTGACTGCCACCTATCCTCCGGTTCCGCATCCGGTTTATCACAAAAACAGTGATAAGCCCTGCGGTCGGCAAGCAATTCCTTTGCTTTCTCCCTGTAAACATCCATTCTTCTGGATTGGAACCAAATATCTTCATCCCAATCCAAACCCAACCACTGCAAGCTTTGCAGGATCTCATCGACCATTTCCCCCGTTGAACGCTGTTGGTCCGTATCTTCAATTCGTAATAGAAATTTACCCTTGTTTTTTCGAGCAAACAACCAATTGAACAAAGCCGTGCGTGCACCCCCAATATGCAGGTATCCAGTAGGACTTGGTGCAAAACGTACCCGAATCTGCTTTGCCTCCATAGAATCATTCATGCGGCACTACGCCTTCCGCCGTCTTCTCCTCCGACAATTCCACTCTTATTCCGCCGGTCCATCCGGAGACCAAATTATACAGCCCGGCTAAAATAGCCGTGATAATTGTATAAAAAACAGAAGTAAATATGGCGATGAAGATAATTACAAAAAAACCGATAATTCCACCAAGTCTTAAAACCTCTCTTTCTACACCGCCACCGAAAGAACCCGTAAATTGAGAAACAAAGAACATAATAAAAAAATAAAAGACACCTAAAACAAGACCAACAAAAAAAGACAGAATAAATGTAACTTTTACAACGGACCAAACGTCCAATTTTTTAAGTTCATACATTGTAATCACCCGATTTAGTAAAATATGCGGAGAGGGTGGGATTCGAACCCACGGTAGACTTGCACCTACAACTGCTTAGCAGGCAGCTGCCTTCAGCCGCTCGGCCACCTCTCCAAACTTGTTGCTACATCGCGGAGGGCGAGGGACTCCTTGCCCGCGCAAGCAGGGAACCTCCAAGGGGAAAACCCAGCGATTTTTCCGCAAGGCGGATCAGCCTTCGGCTGACAAGCCCTGTATCCTTTATCAAAGAATTCCCTTCAAAAACTTTCGCCCTGGACCACTTTTCAAAAACAACTCTCTTTTTAGGGCTTCCGTTTTATCTTCATACTCCTCATAAGATAGAAGAATGAAAGGTCTCCTACCTTTTGTGGATCAAACTTTTCCGCTATTATGAGATTTTATTCGTTTCTGTAAATCACCAGTAAAGCCGGTATACAGTTTACCATCTTTCTGACTTTGTAAAATATAAACGTAATACATCGCGGAGGGCGAGGGACTCGAACCCCCAAGGGGAAAACCCAGCGATTTTCAAGACCGCCGCCTTACCAATTAGGACTAGCCCTCCAAAATTTCAAAAAACATGTGTTGAAATTTTCTCATTCATTTCGCGCGGAGAGGGTGGGATTCGAACCCACGGTCCCGGAAAAGGGACAACGGTTTTCGAGACCGCCCGATTCAACCACTCTCGCACCTCTCCAAAATGGTTATACTCAGTAAACGCTCTTTTTTCCTCTCATTAAAGCATCGGAACAGCAAATATAAAGGTAATATTATTCATCTCGAATTTCAACATAAAAGTTGAAATTTTTATCCCTTTAACGCAAATTAGTAAAAACTTCAACCTGAAAAACTAATTGGAGTACAGAATTTCCTGCTTTTTATTGTTAAAAATTTTTCGATTAATTAGAGTCTGTCCGAAAACCATGAAAATAGTAAAAAACGTCATTCCTGCGAAGGCAGAAATCTAAAGAATACAAGAGGTTATGGATTCCGGTTTTCGCGGGAATGACAGAAAAAGGGAATTTTCGGACAGACACTAATTATATTCTTATGTTTTTTCCTCGGGTGAATAGTTTTGAGATGCCGGGTTAATCTGTGCAACAATTCAGAAAAAGGCCGCCGGGGTCAAATCCGCACAAACATTTTACCTGAGAATTGTTTGATTACATCTTTTAATTCCAATGTCAATAAAACAGACAACGTTTCCGCAGTTGAAAACCCGGTTTTTTGAGCGATCATATCGATATGGATTGGATCATCGGAAAATATACTCATTAATTTTTTCTCTTTATCGGACAGGTCGATGGGCAACGCTTTGAAATCGGACTTTTCAAAGGAGAATGAACGAACCCGGTGCTGTAATTCCTCCAAAATGTCATCCACCGATTGCACTAATTTTGCTCCTTCCTTTATCAACCGGTTCGTGCCGCTGCTTTTTGTGCTAAAAATGCTGCCGGGAATAGCAAATACTTCCCGGTTTTGATTCAATGCCGAAGTTGCTGTGATGAGTGCGCCGCTTTTTTCACCCGCTTCTACAATCAGAACCCCCAGAGAAAGTCCACTGATGATCCGATTTCGTTTGGGAAAATTAACTGCATCGGGCAGGCTGCCACAGGGAAGTTCACTAAGCAGGGCACCATTTTCTATAATCAAATCCGACAGTTTTTTATTTTCAGTCGGGTAGATGATATCCAATCCGCTTCCCATGACGGCAATCGTTCTCGCACCCAATTTTACACAGGTTTGATGGGCGATGGTGTCAATCCCCCTGGCCAGTCCGCTGACAATAGTGAATCCGTTTTGGATTAAATCTTTGCTCAATAATTCCGCAACTCGCTTTCCATACTGAGAGGGAATACGGGTGCCCACAACGCCAATTGAAATCACGTCTCTGTCCTGGAACGCCCCTTTCATAAAAAGCAGGATGGGAGGGTCCGGAGTTTCTTTTAATGCGGACGGATACCGCTCGTCATAATATGTAATGATCTGAATGTTATGCTTTCGACAGGCTTGCAGTTGCCGACCGGCAAAATCCGGTTTCCCACCCGCACGAATATTTTTCGCCAGAATTTTATCTATGCCATCAATTCCGGTGAGGGACAGCAGGTCCGCAGATAAAACCTCGGAAGCTGTTTTGAAGTAACTAATTAGCCGCCGGATGCGAAATGAACCCATCCCTTGAACTGAGATCAGACGTAGAAGAGAATGAAGATATCTTTCTTCATGTTCAGTCATAAGCTGTAAAGATTTTCCCCGTTATTTGACGAAAATTCAACCCGTTATGATACTAGATGGAGATTAAATAAATTTAATTACATGACGCAGGGTAAAATTTCATTTTAAACGTTTGTAAATTTCCCGCAGTAATTTTTTTATTCCTTGTCCGGTTACAGAAGATATTTCGAATACCGGAATATTTTTTATTTTCACAGATGGAGATGTGTTTTCTATTTTCAAATCCGATTTTGTCAACGCAAGCAGAATGGGTTTTTTGAGTAGTTTTTCATCGTGTGATCTTAGTTCGTTTCCCAGAATTGCAAATTCTTTTTCAATCGATTTGTTGGTGCATTCAATCATAAAAAGTAGCAACCGGGTGCGCTCAATATGGCGGAGAAATTGCAAACCAAGTCCTTTGCCTTCATGAGCGCCTTCCAGGAGACCGGGAATATCGGCCATGATAAAACTCTGGTATTCGTCCACCTCAACCAAACCGAGGTTCGGCGCCAAAGTTGTAAATGGATAGCTGGCAATTTTTGGCGTTGCTTTGGAGACACGGGCAAGCAGCGTGGACTTTCCGGCATTGGGAAAACCGACCAAACCGACACCGGCAATTATTTTTAATTCAAAGCGGAGAAAACATTCTTCCCCTAATCTGCCGGGAGTAAACTGCCGGGGAGTTTGGTTGGTAGAAGTAGCAAATGTGGCGTTTCCCCGGCCGCCTCTTCCGCCTTTTGCAATCACATACTTCTGGTGGGCATCTACCAAATCAACGATCTGTTCATTGCGGACATCGTCATAAACGATCGTTCCCGGCGGAACCCGGATAATTAAATCTTCACCGCCGGCGCCGGCCCGGTTCCTGCCTTCTCCGGGGCGACCCTTTTTTGCCCGGAAAATGCGACGATACCTGAAATCTAATAAAGTACGCAGATTGGAATCCACCATTAAAACAACATCGCCGCCTTTCCCGCCGTTTCCACCGTCCGGGCCGCCTTTGGGGATGTATTTTTCCCGCCGGAAGCTTACACAACCATCGCCGCCTTTTCCGGCTTCAATCTGAATTTTTACCTGATCTACAAACATTCTTCTCCTTTTAAAACGGGTCGTTCCTCCTATATCTGCACTACTTCCGTTTTGGCAAACTGGTCGCCCCATCTGATGCCTTCCGTGTGACTGTAGATTAAATATATTTCCCAAACATAGATAACAATCAACATCAGAGTACCTAAAAACGGGATAAACCGGAAAAAATTGGGTAAGACCAATATTGCATTTCTTTCTAGCGATGAGATCATAGAAACCGGCTGTTTATCTTCTCTGTTAACAACCCGTAACTTTAACATAAATTTGCCCAGGCTCTGGCCATGCACCATGCCGTCTTTAATTAACAGATAGGAGCTTGCCAGCAACCAGGACAGATAATCACCCAAATGGAAATTAAAATAAAAAAACACCCACAACAGCACATAAACCAGCAAATCCAACAAGAAAGCGATGATTCTCTTCGGCGCTAGTGAACTCATGATGAACTCCAAATTCAATGATTTTTTTGAATTATCTGTCGGGTAAAATGATTTTCTATAAAATAATAGTAACAAAAAGAATAAGAAAAATCAATCTATTTTTATCGATATAGTTGTATCAAAAAGATTTGATTTGTACTAAAATAAATCTCGGCATGTGAAAACAGCCCCCGGAAAAGAAACAGATCAGTGAAATAAATTAGTTATGATTGGAATGCATGAGTTTTAAAATATTTCATTCTTTTTTTCTTTGAAGAAAGACCTGTTTTTCGCAACCGCTTCCAAACTTCAAGGATACCTATTTTTGTAAAATTGTACGCCTCTGTATTAAGTTCTTTTTTGATATCCAAAACAGAAATATCGGGTTTTTCCATAATAATCTGTTTAATTTTTTCATTAACCGAACCGGCAGCAGACTTTGCAGCAACTTGCGCCGTTGATTGAGTTGAGTTAAGCAAGGATTGTGAAGCAGAAGACGCAGTATCCTCTTTTTGCGTTTTATCTTCCTGGTCCAGGACAGAGCTTCCGGATAATTTGAAAGAATTATGTTTAAAATCGTTCAGCGCTTCTTCTGAGGTGTCGAATGCTTTTAAAATATAATGAAACTCCAAAAGTTCAAACACTTCATAAACATCGGGAATCATGTTGACAAGTTTTAAATCGCCGCTCTTTTCCCTGATTCCTTTTATTTCACTGATGAAAATACCCCAACCGGCACTGCTGATGTAATCAACATTACTCAGATCGATGATGATGTTGTACTTCTTCTCCTTTAAAATTGAATCCAGAGCCCGTTCAACTTCCGCGGAGGTAGTGGTATCGATATAACCACCGACTTTGATTACAGAAACATCGTTATTGGGTCCAACAGCCGAAATAGAAACCTGGATTCCTTCCATAACTCCCTCCTTAATCCTTAAATAATTTTTCGCTAATATAGTTTTTATTTCTCAAAAAATCAACCTGAATTTGATCGACTTAGCGAATCTTTTTCCCTAAGATTTTATTTTTCTACTGATCTTTAGCGCTTTTTCAATGTTTTTTTTGATGTCCTCTCGCTTTGGATCAAACTCCAGAATCTTTTTCCACGTTCTTATTGCTTCCTTAAACTTTCTTTTATTGGCAAAAATGACACCCAGATTTTCCAGCGCATCCAGAAATGTGGGGTCTAATTCGCACACTTTTTCATAGGCAGACTGTGCTTCATCAAAGCGGCGCAATCTAAAATAACTGTTACCTAAGTTATAATGGGCTTCAATATTATTGGGATATTTATCAATAATACGATGAAATATTTGAATCGCCCTGTCGTACTTCTTCTGCATATAGAAATGCCCGCCGGCGATGAGCAGTTTTTGCTGTCCGTCGATCTTCCGTTTTTTGACCCGTTTTTTCGCATTCTTTTTATCTTCTGAGCCGGCATCCGGTTCACCGGAAATATCAATTAACTCTTCCTGAAAATTAATTACTTCGCCGGAAATAAAATCGAAGAATTCTTCAATATTATTATCGGCTTGATCTATTAAATCATGAGCCGTTTCATTTTCATCTCCATCAATATCAACGGAAATTTCTTTAAAAATTTCTTCTACATTTTTATCTTCTGCCGGCGAAGATAAATGTTGCTCTCTTCTTTGATCATCGATCAGGGTTTGATCCTCATCTTTTTCCACAACAAGTCCTGCGCTTTCTGTTTTAAGAAATTTTTCATCCGCCTCAATCTCATTGGATGTCTTAATTTCATCGCCTGTAATCAGAGATGCAAAATCATCAAAATCAACCTCTTTCTCCGAAGCGTTATCTATATTCACAGAAAGATCGTCAAATATCTGTTCCGGGGTTTTCTTTCCCACATTTTCTTCATCAAATTTCTCTTCCGTAAGATGCGGTTCGGGAGATTCTCCTTCCTTGCTGTCACCATTGGTTTTATCTTTGAAAAGATCCTGGGCATATTCGGAAGCAGACAGATCAGAGAAATCGATTTCCGCCCCGGCGTGTTGTTCGGCAACTTCCGGTTCCTCTGTAATATTTCCCAACAATTTTTGAATATCCCGGTCATATTCCACATCTGAGGAAACATCTTCCAACCCGTCGGTTTCGGGTATCTCTGCAGGTTTTAAATCCTCACTCAAATCTCCTGTTGCAGATGGTTCTGCCGGTTCTTCGCTGTCCCTGGTTTTATCGAATAGTTCAATAATATCTTCCAGAATTAATTCGGACGTTTCTTTTTCTTCGATGGATTTCTTTTTCGGTGGTTTTTTCACCGGCTTTGGTTTTTCGGCAACCGGTTTTTTTTCCACCTCTTTTTCCTCGAAAACCAGCGGTTTCTCGATCTCCATTTCATCCAAAACCGGGGCATGGAGTTTAGGCCCAAGCTGGTCGTCCATAATTATCTCCCCATCCAGCGTGAGCATGGGGGTACCGGGAGGTTTCATCCGTTTTTTATTGGTGCCGCGATTAACATAGGCCTCCCGCAAAGCTTTTGTATTCAACCGTTTTCTGATCAACTCTTCGTAAATCCGTTTTTCCGGAATCTCTGTTAATCCGTACTCTGCGGTAATTAATTGGTTGGAAATCCTTTTTGCTCCCCATTGAGGATTTTTACGAATAATATCATAAATTTTTGTCAATTCCTCGATACTCAGGTGCTTGGCTTCAACGGAAGTGGTTTCAAACTCCTTTTTAAACTCCTCGACACCTAGTTCCTCGAGTTTTACCCGGTATTTATGAGAAAAAGTGGAACCCGGCATCCCATGGATTTTACAGGCCTCTGTCATTGATTTGCCATTGAGCATATCATAATAGATCTCTTTAGCCCGTTCGAACTCCGATTCTTCCGCACTCATTTTCTCTTTAATCACCACAAAGGTGATGTCATCATACTGAACCTGCCCCTCCGTAAAAGAGAGGAGTTCTTCCTTCAGTTTTTCGGTGAAATGTTTGGCGCGAAGATGTCCAAATTTACGGATAACTTCCAGCAATCTCTCTTCGCCGAAAAGCTCCCGTTTGGAATTCATCGCCTCGGTTATGCCATCCGTGTAGCAGAGGATGATATCTCCTTTGGTCAATTGAATCGTATCATCTTCGATTGATTGCGTAAACAGGTCTTTATCACTTACAGAAATACCCACCGGAAATCCTTTGGGATTAAGGTAGTAGGTTTTTTGGGTGCTGAACCGATAAAGAATCATGGGATTGTGACCGGCGCTGGCAAATGTGACGCGGCGTTTCCGGGAATCCAAAATAGTGTAAAATAGAGTGACAAACATGCCTTTTCTGATGTCGCCGATGACAAAGTTGTTCACCTTTGCCAGAACCTCTGCCGAAGAAGAGACTCCTCTGGCTTCCGTGCGGAGTGCTGTGCGGATCATGGTCATTACCAGAGAGCCGGGCACACCCTTTCCGGAAACATCCGCAACCACCACGCCGATCCGATCCCGGTCCACATCAACAAAATCGTAGTAATCACCGCCGACCTCTTTGGCTGATTCATAATAGGAGGCAATTTCATATCCCTGTACATCCGGAAAACCGGCAGGCAGGAGAGTTTGCTGAATCTCTTTGGCCAGGTGCATCTCTTGCTGGATTCTTTCCTGATCCGCTAAGGAGCGCTGACTTTCACGGAATTTGTCTGTAATTTCGCCGAAAGCCTGGGCAATCTTGCCAATTTCATTGGACGTATCGATATCAATTTGATCACGGATATCTTCCTGCCCCATTTTACCCACCCAATTAGAGAGCTTCTGTAGAGGAGTTAAAATGAGGAAAATAAGCAAGCCTACACCCAAATTGGCTAAAATAAGGATAAGTGCCGCAGTTTGTAAGTCGCCGATTCTTTTTTGGGAAACGGAATCATAAACAGGCTTAATGGGAACAAAAAGATAAACCCGGCCGATCAGCACTTTTCCATTAGCACCGGGAGAAAAAACCGGTCTTTCTACCAAAAAATATTCGTCTGCTCCGGCTGAAGTCGAAATATCTTTCCGGACAATTTGTATGTTTTTCCGAATAGATTTTGTTTTTTGACCGGAATCAAACGGACTGAAAGGCGAAATCTTTTCCGGATCTGTGGTTCCCTGAACCAGGTTATCCAAATCTGTGACAATGGCCGCTTTCAGGAAGGAAGAATCTTCCTGCGCAATCACTTTTGCCGCTTTCGAGAGACTGAGAAAGTCACCCGCTTGCAGCCCATCGATGACGTTTTGAGCAAAAATGCGCGAGATTGATTCCATGCGATCGAGGGAATTTTCAACGATTTTGCCATCCGTTTTAAAATAATTATAAAAATAGCCGAAAACTACGATGAAACTTACAATAGCCATGGAGGTTGAGTAGTATTTCACCCGCATGGAGCCGGGAACCCTGGGCAGAGCAAATCGTTTTTTTCGTTCAATCCCTTTATTTTTTGTTAAGCGAAGTTCATTCCCTTCAGCAGTTTTGGAGTAGCTGATATCATCAACCAACTTTCGGATCATAAAAATACCGAGGCCGCCTTTTTTACCGATGGCGACATAGCGCTTCAGATCCGGGTTCTTCACATTTGTGGGATCAAAATATCTGCCCTGATCGATCAAAGAAATGGTGAAACTCTCTTTCCGTATCACTGCCCGAATAGTAATTTCACCGGTCCGGTCCCGATAAGAATGACGGATAATATTTGTACTGGCTTCATCGACGGCTAATTTAAATGCATTTATCAGCTTATCGGAAAAGCGGTGCTTTTTGCCGACACGGGTCACAAAATCCCGCAATTTTTGCAACGATGCATTCTCGGCCGCAACCCGAAGTTCTTCTTTTAATACTTTTTTAAACACCTGCCATTCGCTCTATTTTTTTATTCTCTGCTGTTTTTTCAAATCATCTTTGGCTTTGTCGATGACATCGATAATCCTTTTATTGTATGGTTGTTTTTCCAACAAAGCTTCCCAAATATCGATAGCTTCCTGAAGGTGGCCGCTCATATAAAGATTAAACGCCTTTATAAAACGCTTATTAACATCGGGCGTCATTCGTTCTTCCCGGGCATTTTCACGCCTCTCCGCTTCTTTATAATATCGCGTAATCCGGGTGTCATTCGGCACCAGTTTCATTGCTTTCTCAAAATTCTTTCTGGCTTCCGTCCAGTTTTTCGCCCGGTAGGCAATGATACCGGTTGTGAGATAATCGTCAACATTCAGCTTTGTTTCAAGCTGCGAAATCCGTTTTTCAATTTCCTTGTAGCGCACCTCATCATTCATGCTAAGAAGTTCGGCTTGATTAAAATACTCAAGCGCGCCGTCAATTTCACCCTTTTTAGCTAAATTATCGGCTTTATCGATTAATTTGTTGATTATCTTTTTCAATTCGGTTTTTGCTTTGTCAACCAAATCCTTGATCGATTCACTTTCCGGAACCCGCTCCAGCGCCAAATTAAATTCCCTTATGGCCGAATTGAAATCCCTTTTGGTCAGAAACCCCTGTCCCAGTTTTACGTGTTTGCTTACATATTCTTCCGTCTTACTTTTTTCTGTCTCCTCCTGTCTGGCGGCCAAAATCCTTTGAATATCCTGATCGCTGATCTCTTTCATGCGCGCATCGCTTTCATCGATCATTTCAGCGGCTTCCAGATTATCGGCATCCAGCTCCAGCACCTGTGAAAACTTTACTTTGGCTTCAAAATATTTTTCTTCTTTGTAAAGTTGGTTGGCGTCTTTCAACAGCTTTTGAATGTTTTTTTGCCGTTTGCGTTGTTGTTCCAATGCCACTTTCCGGTTGATTTCCCGTTCTCTCCTAACTCTGGCAACTTCCAACAGCTCCTCTTTGGTTTTCCCGAATTGCGCCGTAAAAGAAATCCGGTGACCGTTGTAAGTGCCGTTTGCCAGTTTCCCATATGCATAATCAAGCTGAAACTGTTTATATGCCGCGCCGGCGCCAAAGGAGAGGCCGTCGTCATTGAATCCCAATCGCAGCATGCCTAAATTTTGATAAGAGTACTCCAGACCGGTTCTGAATTTGATCGACTCCCGATCACCTTCTTCCACGGAAAACAGAAAATAGAGCGGCTTCCGGTCTCTGCCAAGCCGGAACGGTTTGGCAAAGCCCAGAAAAATTCGATGGGGAATGGCTTCGATCTGATCCTCTAATTTTATTCTGGGCGCGTACGCGTTTAAAACCGTCAAACCCAGTTGAATATCCCGTAGAAAAACATTGTCAATTCCCGGACGGTAGAGAAAAGAAACATCAACACCAAAACCTACTCCGGAAGAATTAAAAATGACCTCCCTTTCCAGTTTTAAATTTATGCCAAAAGAGAACAGATTGCGGATGATTTTTGCATAAGAAAGATAAAATTCACTCTGGTCAGAACTGAAATTATCCAGAATATCCGGTGTAAATTCCAAGTGATGTATATCTCCTGTTGTAATCCTGGAGACGCCAACGCCAAAGGTGCCGATATTTAACGTGGGATGAACATATCCGGCAAAATTATAGGACGCACCTGCCAGTAAAGAAGCGTAAAACAGAGAAAAACTCTTTTGCTGTAAATATTCCATCCCCGCCGGGTTCCAGAAAACGGACGTTGGATCCTGCGGATAAGCCACAACCGCGCCGCCCAAACCCATCTGACGGGCGCCTACTCCTTTGGAAAAAATACTGGCAATCCCTCCTTCCTGAACATCCTGTGCCGTGGCACCGGTTAAAAAGACCAGTAAAAAAAGTGCTGAAAAGAGGGATCGAAAAAATTTTGTTCTCATATTTAACCTTCTATTTTACAAAAGCAACTTTTGTTACGGTACGTCTTCCGTCTGCGGTTGTTAAAACGGCGACATAAACACCGTTTAAAACAGTGAAACCATTCCCGTTTTTACCATCCCATACAATATCTGCCGAATGAATGCCCCGTTGTCCGGCCGGATCGGATGATGAAAATTTATACAACCAAACAAGATCGCCGGTCAGAGTAAACAATCGCAGCTCGCCATCCGAATCATTTACTAAAAAATAAACAAAACTTGTCGTCGGACGATCCTGCTTTCCGAATGGATTGGGAAAATTTCTGAACGTGGTGTTGAAATCAGCAGCCAAAATAACCGCTTTAGTAGAGCTTATATCCAAATTGGTGATGGAAATTCCCCGTTCATCAACCAGGGTTACACTCTGTTTGGTTACGCCGTCTACCGCATCCACATCAGAATTGTTCTCCACGGTTACAAAGAATATATCCTTTGCCGCAGCAGGCAACACATCCCCGTAAATACCGATAAGAGAATAAGGCGCGCCAGCAGTCAGAATTAGGATATTCGTGAACGGGATGCTCACCGGGTTTTCTGCAGGAAGATTGGTTACATGACCGTAAACAATGGTAGTATCTGTAAAATTACGCACTGTTAAACCGGAAAACATCGATTGCGGAGAAATCAGCTTGCCGTCATTATCATAAATATAAACTTTTATTCCCCGCAAATGGATTGGGTTAGAGCCCCGGCTACCTCTGTTTTTGAGCTGAAAACCCAACAACGGTACATTTTTATCACCTTCAGCAATTGAGGATTGAGTAAACGAAGTTAGTTTTAGAAATTCCATTTGCTTGGCTTCCACCCGCACAACAACGGTACTGATTGAAATGTTCACCGTAGCAAAATTATTTGTATTCTGATCCAGAGGCGTACGTTGGATAGATATCCGGATATTTTGCGGCACACTGCTTGGCACGGATGGCGCTTTCACAATCCAGGAAGTGGTAAGTTGCGCAGTTTCCTTAATTGTATCAGCCGCGGTAGTAAATCCAGCCGGTAAATTAATTCTCAATTCCGCTTCATCTAAAAGAGCCGCTTCTCCTGAATTATTAACTACGGCGCTAATTTCAAATTCTTCGCCGACAGAAAGAATAGATTTTGGCGTGCCGGCCGTTAATTCCAGCATTGCTTTTTTCTGCACGGTTACAAGTATGGAGTCCCGGTCGCTTTCAATGGGTTTATTGCTGTTTTCATCCACAGCCCGGGTGACGACATATATTTTGGCATTTTGAACCGTAGTCGCCGGCGCTTTTACAATCCACGAAACAACATCTGTTCCCGTGTTGGCCGTCTTTACCGCATTTTCGGTGAAAAAATTGGCGCCTGTAGGCAAAATCAGTTCGGCACGAACGTTTGTGCTGTTTTGCGATTGAATGGTTGCTTTCAGCGTAAAATTCTGCTCCGTGGATAAAACCCCATTCAGCGCACCGGCCGGATCGGTAATTTCAAGTTTATTGGAAAGTTGCGCCGCTTCGATAGTGGATACTTCAAACTGAATTACATCCACCGAATAAAACGCGGTTCGATTTGTATTTTCATCGTTGGGGGTTGTTTCCATTCGAACCGTGATAAATGCCGATGAAGTCAGTTCGTTGGGCGCCGTTGCACTCCAGTCAACGGGATCAGACGTAGCGGCGCCGGGTTGAAAATGCACCGTTCCGGTTAGCGGTTCAGCGACGGTTACACCCGTCGCCCCCAAATCCAAACTGATTTCTGCCGAACCGGTGACATCCGCCTGCCCCAGGTTAGAAATAATCGCCCGTATGGTAAATTGTTGTCCGCGTGATAAAACTCCGTTCCGGGCGCCGGGTGGCTGCGAAATTCCGGCGCTCATATTCAAATTTGCCCGGCTGACCGTTTTAATTTTCAGCGTGTCCGGATCGCCGTTAAAAACGGAATTGTTATCATCTTTCGCCTGTAATTTTACGATGATATTTTTCTCCGTCTGATCCTTTATTTCCGGAGCTCTGATTGTCCATAATAAAGTGTCATTCGGTACCTTTTGCACCAAATTTGAAACGGTGGAATAATTAGCGGGCAGAATAAGCGTGGCGGTCACATCCTGCAAATTCTGCGATGTTGTTGCGGTCAGGCGCAGGACGAATTCCTGTTCCGTGGAAACGACATTATCTGTTGCGCCATCCGGAGATACAATTGCCAGTGATCCGATAATCTCATTTTTACCTATAGTGGTTAATTCCATCGTATCTGCCGGCGCAAAAATATCTGCGGCGGCGTTTGTGTTTTCATCCAGGGGAGACATAATCCAGTTGGCAAATAACGTATCCGGTCCCTGGGAAGAATCGGGCGCCAGAAATTGCCATTGGGCAGGATTACTAGCGGAAATCAAAACGGTGTCTCTTGCAACATAAAAGGTATCGGACGGCATTATTTTGCGAAAATTTTCAGGTATAACCAACTCAATCTGCCCTGTTCCTTTAAAAGCCGCCGTCCCTTCGTTACGCAAAAACAATTTTACATCCAACAATTGGTTAGCCGTTAAAATACCGTCCCGGTCGTTCAATTCAATTTCCAAACGCGCTTCGGCGGGCTTTTCAATTTTAACCGCAGCGTTATTATCGGCGGGAACACGGACAAGAGCCGGTTCATGGCTGACCGCCGATTTGGCGCTGTCAATGGTAACAATGAAAGTCTCACCAACAAGGTTCTCCACAGAATCAGCTTTTACGGCAAACAGAACCGTTTCCGTTTTGTTCACAGCAATGGAATTCACCAGTTTGGTTTTATCAATAATTTGGGACGGACCGTTGGTGGAGAGACTGAGATGCATATTTTCCACTGCTTCGGAACCCCCATTTTCAATCTCGGCGGCAATGTAAAAAATCTGCCTTGTGTTTACATCCGCCGGATTGGATGAACTTATCACGGTACGGAATATTCTTACTTCGGCAGCCGTGTTAACCCGTATAAACCCGTTTCCCGATGCGGTAACGGTTCTCTGATCGTTTTTATCCTCTGCAGAAACATTGGCTGCAATGGTCACATTACCGCCCAAACCGCCGGTGGTTCGAACCGTGTAAATCAACGTATCAATTTCTCCGCCGGCTAAAATAAAATCCTCACCCCCAAGGGACGTGGGAGGAATGACTAAATAGTCGGTTTGCACATTGCCGCTAATCGAAAACTGAATATTCTCTTTACTAACCGACTTGAACTCCAGAGCCGCATCTCCGGTATCTTTCACCGCAACGTAAATATCCCAGGTTCTCGGCCACCTCTGTCCGGCGCTTACCGTATCCTGGGAAGTGGTCACGGAAAGAACCTGCAAACCACCCGGCTTTCGGACGAACGCCGTGGCAGTGGAATCCTGAGCAGGTGCGATATCCACCGGCTGTCCGGTGTTTTCGGATATAGCCGAGAGGATAGCGGCGGTAAATGTCTCAACGGAATCGACATTGCTGGAAACAATCACATGGAAAGAGGCGACGCCGGCATTTCCCGCCGCTATGCGTGAAATAGTTACCGGGGTATTAAATGTGGAGGCATCGTCACTCTGCAGCGCAACCCTGACATTTTTAACCGCTTCTCCACCGCCGTTAAAAACATTCACGTCGATATCAAAAGTTTGTCCGGTATTAACATTGGGCTCGTTTACGGCTTTGTTCATTGTCGATTGAATATAAACCGTGGAAGAATTCACGATGGTTACAAAAGTTAAATTGCTGCTATTCAGAGAGCGGTCGCTATTTACCTCTCTGCCGCCGATGATCGCTTTTATCCGGCATGTGCCGGTGGAATACGTCGTCTGAACGATATTAAACGTCAGCAATCCGGTTTGCCCGCCTGCCAAAACAAAGGCTCCCTGCTGTTGATCGATACCCACCGGTTGTTCAACTTCAAAATCTGTTAACACATTCTGGCCGATTTTGAATTCCAGGGACGATACCGCTTTGGAAGTATCGATCCGGATAGCGCTTTCACCGGAATTTTTTACATTGGCAATTAAACGCCACAGTGTGTTCTGGCCGGCAGTAAACGTGGATTTTTCTGCCAATACATATACCACTTGCAGTTGTGCCGGAGACTGAACCGTTACGCTGCCGGAGTTTCCGTTTGTCTGTTCGGATAATTGTGAACCGCTGATTTCATCTTTAACCCACAAACGCCCCTGGATTGTAGCCAATCCTTTTGTTACACCGGTAGCATCAATTTTGAAACGGAGTTTATCCTGGCCATGCGCCGGCAGTGTGGAGGATAACAGACCGTTGTTCCAAAATTTTGCCGGGTTCACGATGGTGTATTCCTGCGTCACTTCCGTGCCGATGTAAATGCTGATTCTGGCGCTGTCCAGGGTGAAATTGGCGCCGCCGTTGTTTTTCACATTCAGATCAATGTACCAGGGTGTGGTTTGACCCTGCGTCACCGTCGTCTGGGTTGTGGTGAGCGATGTAATCTGTAAAACGCCTGCTGCGATCACTTCCCAATTATCTGTAGTATCTGCGCCGGTGTCTGTAATTACGCGGTTTGAATTATTGTCGGTACCGGCGATTTCACCGTCCAGCGTGATAGTTCCCAACTCGGCGCCGGCGGAAACATCCACAACGAATTCAAAAATATCTGCTGTACCACCTGTCAAACTTGTCGGATTTGCCGGCGCCGGCGATACAGAATATTGTGAACTGACGTTGGTCGCGCCCTTTTTAAAATGAAGCGTAGCGTTGGTAATCTGCGCCGTTGCCTGGCCGGTATTCTCCACCCGCATTTCCACGGCAAGGTTTTGCTGACCGATGGTAACGCTATCTATGTCGGTAGCTACTTTTGTTATTTTAAAACTCGCCGGTGACTGCACCGTCCAGTTATCCGTTGTTTCCGCGCCCTGGTTGGAAACAGGATTACCGTTTACTTTTCCGCTCAGTCCGCCATCGATAGTTACGGGAATACCTGTTGTTGCACCGGTGGAAACCGTTACATTAAACAGAATGGACATCTGCTGATTTGCCGGGACAGAAGGAATAGTTGTGGAAATATTGGCATAATCGCCGTTTAAATTTTGTGAGGCCGGTCCCGTAAAGCTTAAACTGGCCGTAACATCCGTTATCGGCTGATCGCCCAGATTGTAAACCGTCATGGTAACCGGAACCGACGTCTGTCCCTGGCTGACCAGATCCGGCGCTTCAATGGACAAAATTCGCAAATTTGTAATCTGAACCACCGTATTGCCGGCAGCGCTGCCGGTTACACTGGAAATAAAAATGGAAGCTTTACCGCCAACCGATCCGGCTTGAAGGACAAACGTAATTTTACCGGAAGCGTCCGTAGCAATTTGAGTTCCGGCATAGCCTGCGCCGGCATCCGGAGAAGTGATGGTGCCCAAATCTGTATCATCTATTGAAACCGTAATCAATGTCCCTGAAGCAACAGCGTTTCCATCCGCATCGTGAATCACATCGGAAGTGATGGCGGAAGTGCTGCTGTTGTCCGCGGGCAGCGCCGTAGGATCTGCCGTAAGACTGATAGCGCCCGTTGGAACACCCGGAGTAACAGTGACGGTAACATTTTTAGTTCCGGCCGTTGCATGTGTAGCGGTTATTGTGCCCGATTTTGGCGCTTCGATGGGAGAAAAAACAACCCCGGAGACAGAAATAACAGATACAACAGGCACCAAACCGGTAGAAGACCAGTCAACCTGTACATCGCCGATGAACGTGTTGCCGGCATCATACCCGGCGGCGTAAAGAGTTAATGAATCGTCCGCCGTCAATTGCGCTGTCGTTATTTCATTTCCCGCTCCGTTTGCCGCATCGCGTATTTTAATGGATGCGATAGCGCCAACCGTAATGGTTCCGGTTGCATCGGAAATCGTCGCGCTGTCCGCCACAATGGTACCGCTTGTGTTGGGCGTGGCGGGATCAAAAACGGTTGAGTTTCCGGTAGACGGATTGGGAGAATCCAAGTTTCCTGTTACGCTCCAGCTTACGGTCACGTCATGAGAAAAATTACCATACTGGTCATAACCCGCTGCATACAAGATTAGAGTTTGGTCAAGCGTTAACGAACGATCGCCGACATCATTTCCGGAACCCAGGGCGGCATCCCGCACCGTAATGCCGGCCACCTGCGCGGCGCGCACATTAAATGCATTGGAAGTATCGCTGACGGAGCCGTCTTTTACAACGAGCAAAACATCCGCCTGCTTTTTTGTAACGGTAACATTTCCCGACCAACCTCCTGCCGTAAACCCTCCGGTAGTTGTCGTTGGCGAGAATGTTCCTGCGCCTGTGTTAACGCTCAAACCGGCTGAATTTGTATAATTTGTCAGCGTATTTTCGTAAGTATCTTTAGCAGTAATGGTTACCCCAAACGCTGCTCCGGCAACCTGAGGACTGGAAATGGCGGCAATAGTGAAATGATCCAGCGAAGCAGGGTTCACATTAAAACTGTTGGATTGACCGCTTTTCCCGGCGCCTGTTACGGTGATAGTGTTGCCTGTTTTGCTTTCCGTGATGCTAACATCATCCGACCAAACGCCATTGCTGAAACTGCCGCTGGTTTTGGGACTTATGGAACCTGTCTCATCGCCGATAGAAACAGTGCCGTTAAAACCGGTTACTTTATTATTATTGGCATCTTCCGCCGTTACCGTAATGGTGAACGCCACGCCTGCCGTTTGCGGAGTGCTGATAGTGGCAACGGTAAAATGGTCTATGTCCGTTGTGGTTACATCAAATGTGTTGGAAACGCCGGTTTCCGTTCCCCCTCCGGTTCTCAAGACGGTGATCCGATCGGATGTTTTAACTTGTGTGATCGTCACATTGCCAATCCAGATTCCATTACTGAAATTCCCGCTGATGACGGGGCTGATGGACGCGGTTTTATTGCTTATATTTACCGTACCGGAAAAACCGGTAACCGTATTATCGTTGGCATCCTGCGCCGTAACGGTAATACTGAACGGAGCGCCCGCAGTTTGAGGACTGCTGACCGGAGCGATGGAAAAGTGATACAGCGCGCCCGAACCTACATTGAACAAATTGGACTGCCCGCTTTTACTGCTGTAGCTAACCGTGATTTTCACATCCGTCTGCGCTTTGGTAACGGTCATATTGCCTGTCCACACGCCGGCGGTAAAACCGCCTGTAGTAGTAGGACTGAATGTTCCGGCGCCTGTGTTTACGCTTAAATTTGCCGCCGCCATGTGGGAAGTAACGGTGTTTTCATAAACATCCTTTGCTGTAATTGTCACGCTAAAATCCGTTCCCGCCGTTTGCGGACTTGAAACGGTGGCAAACGTAAAATGTTCCAGCGATGCCGGGGCTACATTGAAAGCATTTGATGTGCCGCTTTTTCCAGAATTTGAGGCCGTAATTGTGTTTCCCGTTTTACTTTTCATTATTATTATTTGACCTGTCCAGGCACCTTCAACAAAATTACCGGTAGTAGTATTCAAATCTCCGGTTAGATCAGTAAGATTGGCTGTGTTCGTAAAATTTTGCACCGTATTATTATAGGCATCCTTTGCAACAACACTAATGTTAAAGGATTGCCCTGCTGTTTTATTGCCAATATTTGTTCCGTTTAAATCCGCTGCTACCTGGAATGTGCTAAATGTTCCATAATTCACAGTAATAGTACCTGAAGCGCCATCAGTAGCCGTAGAATGATGCGCCGTGATCACTCCATTACCAACCGTTTCTGCAGTAAATACAGTACTTGCCCCGCTCCCGGAACTGAAACTACCGATCCCATTACTTACCGTCCAATTTACCGTGTAATCTCCCAGATAATTGTCCGTCGCATCATAGCCCGCCGCATGAACCGTAAGCGATTGACCTGCCGTCAAGGTTCGGGAACCCAGGGCTGAACCGGCTCCGCTCAACCCCTCCACTACACGAACATAACTCAATGTTCCTTTCGTTACCGTTATCGTACCACTAACTCCATCGGTTGCGGCAGCATGGTCTGCCTTGATCGACCCGCTGCC
This sequence comes from uncultured Deferribacteres bacterium, assembly GCA_913009825.1. Classification (GTDB taxonomy): domain Bacteria; phylum Zhuqueibacterota; class JdFR-76; order JdFR-76; family DREG01; genus DREG01. The sequence continues at coordinate 102,569 of CAJVYQ010000002.1, read as the reverse complement.
CTCTGTACTTGCCGTTAAAGTTGAAGATGTACCACTTGCCGGAGACATATTCCCAATTCCGCCGGAGACACTCCAACTTACAGGCTCGTCAACATTATAATTACCATAGCCATCAAATCCGCCGGCATGTACCGTTAGCGTATTACCCGCTCCTAAGGTCTGCGCGCCAACTTCTCCGGTGTTACCACTTGCATCCGTTAAGACTTTCACATAAGATAAACTGCTCACGCCAACATTAAAGGCAGCGCCCGTCTGTTGAATCCCCCCCATACTGGTGCGGAGCTGAACATTGTTCTCCGACTTGTATAAAATCTGGACTGCGCTTCCCGTTCCCGGGCTCGCGGCCGTTACGGCTATATTCTGAACTGACGGCGAAAAACCATCCGGGGAATTATGAGACCCGGACGGTAACAATTCTACCGTGGCGGTGCCGTCTACTCCATTGCCATAAATATCTATCGCATCCGTTATCGTCAAATCAAATCCCGTGCCTGCTGTCTGGCTGCCGGGATTGGACAATGTATAACCATTCAACGTCGTTGCATTCACCGTAAACGCATTTGTTGACTGCGAGACACTACCTAACGTCGCCTGCAATTGCACTCCGCTCTCCGCATTTACCAACACCTGGGTAGCGCTGCCGCTGCCATTGGTTACGGTGATGTTCGTAATAGTCGGCGAGGTGGCATTGGGCGATGCGTGTGCCCCGGCATCGGAAAACGCGACTGTTGCAGTGCCGCTTACTGAATTCCCATAAGCATCTACGGCTCCGGTTATACTTAAACTAAAGCCGCTGCCCGCTACCTGAGTGCCCGGATTCGATATATTAAAACTTGATGGCGCGGCTGCGCTCACCGTGATCACACTGCTCTCTTTGCTGATGGAACCATCGGTAACCGTAATTGTTTGACTGCCCGATGTTTTCAATACAAAACCATTAAACGTCTTTGACTCCCCCGAAAATGTCAATCCTGTCGTCGGCAGCGTTGCACTGCCGTCTGTGCTGCTCCAACTCACGGTGCCGGCGTAATCTGTTTTGTCATTATTGTAAACATCTTTGGCCGTAACCAAAACACCGTCAAAAGTGGCTCCCGCGGTTGCACTGCCTGGAACACTTGTCATGGTAAAGTAATTTAAAGAACTGGGAGCTATTGTGACAGTGTTAGAAAGGCTTGCGCTTCCCAAGCCGGCCCCGCCACTATTTGCACCTGAAAATGATATATTTCCGGTGATCTTAGAAGTAGAGGGATTTTCAACAATCCCGATTGTAATAATATGCCCCCCGCCACTTGCATTATTTCCAGTGCCATCTCGAATAAAAGTTACCGTGCCAGCAGTTGCTGCAATATTGGTAAATCCACCAGTCATTGTAGTAGATCCAACAATTTGAACATTAGACGCATCGAATCCGGACGGAAAAGTAATTGAAAAAGTAGCTGATGGGTCTAAAGTGCCTGTTATCCCAAATGTAAATTTATAATTAGTGCTTATACCTGCCTCTGTATTAATGGCTTCAATTTGGGCAAAAACAGTTGAAAAACCAATTATAAAAAAATAAGTAAAAAAGCTTGTAAAGAACTTTTTTAAATTGAACATTCTATAAAGGCTCCAAAATTAATTTTTCATCGAAATGATAAATTTCATTGGTCAATAGCAACAGCAACGGTCTGACTATCTGTTAAAAAAACACCTTGATTATTTAATATCTGAAATTGTAATTGATAATCCGTACTTTTTTTACCGGGATTTTTTACAACGCTCAGGAGTAAATCAAGAGCTTTTCCCGGATCAATAATATTGCCTTCTCCTCTCCTTTTCACGACTATTTGTTGTCCCTTTTTAATAAGTAAAAATCCACCGTCAATTTTACTTGAACCCGCTAAATTCAATTGACTTAGATCAAATTGATCCGGAAATCTTAAAATAAATTGTGCATCGGTCGGAACCATTACAGGAGAAACAAAGGTTATTTTATACAAGGTGTTTGCGTTGACCTTTGAACTGAGGGGGCGAACAATTAAACTGTCTATCGCGTTGTTTTGGCCAAATCCCGATAAAGGAACAGAGACTACAAATAATATAAAATATAAAACACACTTTTTAACCATCTGTTTTCCCTCCCAACATTTATTTTAATAACGCACGCAATAAAATAATAAATCCCTTTCCTTCATTTTCAGCCAGCTTTAAATTCTTTTTGGCATCTTTGAAATTGGGATTTATCTTCAGCGCCTTGCGGAATTGTTCTATCGCTTTTAAAAACATATTCCGGCATTGAATCAGATACGCAATGCCTAAATTATTTCGAATATCCGGAAAATTGGGTTTATCCTGGCTTCTTCTGTGCAGCAAATCGATATAATCGGAAATGATTTTATCATCTTTGCTTTTGCCGCCAAACATAAAGTTTAAATAAAATTCTTCATCGTAATGATTGTCTTTCTCTGGTTCGAATGATTGTTCCACACTCTCCAATAAATTTGCGGCGCTTTGGTAGTTTTCATCATGAATTTCTTTCATCACCTGGCGCACATTCGCATGTTCAAAATAAGTATTGAGATCCATCGCTTTCTGCAGATGGCCTAAAATTTTCTTTTGACGAAAGGAAACCGGGATCATTTCCGAGGCATCCACTTTATCGACAATACTTAGTAAATAAGCCACCGCCATCATGAAGTGAGAAAAATCGTATTTGGGATTGATTTGCAGGGCTTTTTCCAAACAATTGACGGCATCGGGAAAATCAAGCCGTTTAAGATGGGCAATTCCCAAATAAAGATGAATATCCGCATATTCCGGCGACATCTCCAGTACCCGGGTTAAAATATCCTCGGCTTCCGGATAAAATTCCGCTTTTATGTAAGCTTTACCAAGATTGATGTACGCATCGATATTTTTTTCATCCCGGACGATTGCCTGGGTAAAACAATCGATGGCCTCCTGAATCAGGTTCTTTTTAGATAAAAGTTGGCCCATTTTATTAAGAGAAGAAGCGTGATTGGATTTTTTTACTTTGGCATAAATATAAAACAGGAGTTCCCAATCGCCTAATATGGATTTATGATTTTTTTTAGCGATCTGTTCCAATTCGGAATTTTCAGGTTTTTCACGGAGCGGAAAATGGAAAGTATTTAAGATATGTTCGTTTTCGGAAACGCGGGCAGTGACTTCATTTATTTCTTCATTATATTCAGTTTCTATTAAAAATTCCCGATTCCATGCTACAATTGTATCACGAAATTCTATATAATTCATAACGCTTCTCCTTAAGTCGATACTTCCCCTGTTTCATCCTGAACCAGTGATAAAATATGGACTGTTTACCGGCTGTTTCTAAATAGAAACGCACACAGCAAATAGAATTTTACAAAAATCATTCCACATCCGGTCTATTTCTTAAAATATATCGACTTAAATATAGAAATGTTTTAATGTTCTGTTTTATGAATCCAAATTATGTAAGCCGGCCTGAATACGATCCATCGCTTCCGACAACTGTTCCATAGATGCAGCAAAAGAGATGCGAAAATGGTTCGGAACACCAAACGCATTCCCCGGCACAACGGCTACTCTGTACTCTTCCAGCAAATATTGGCATAATTCCACTACATCTTTCATTTTACCCTTACCGGTTCTCTGGTTTAAAAAGTAAGAAGCGTCCGGTAATAAATAAAAAGCGCCAAGCCCATTTGTACATGTTAGGCCGGACATTTTATTCAGGCGATCATAAACAAAATCCCGCCTTTTTTTAAATGCCGCTTTCATCTCCGTAACAAAAGATTGATCGCCGGAAATTGCAGATACCGCCGCCCATTGAGAAATCGATGTAGGATTCGATGTGGTATGGCTCTGAATTTTGGCCATTTGTGCAATGATTTTTTTCGGCCCGGCAGCATAACCAATGCGCCAACCCGTCATCGCGTAAGTCTTCGAGACACCATTCACGGTAATCACCTGTTCCTTAATTTCCGGGTAAGAAGCGAGGGAACGGATTGCGATATCATCGAAGATGATTGACTCGTAAATCTCATCGGTTAAGGCCAAAATATTGGTCGATTTCAGCCACTCTGCCAAATTATCGGTCACTTTTTCATCGTAAACCGCACCGGACGGATTGACCGGATTGTTGAACATCAACAGTTTGGTTTTGGGAGTTAATGCCCGCTGTAATTCATCAAAATCAAATGCAAAGCATTGTTCTGCTTTTGTGGGCACAAAGACCGGCTTTGCCCCGGCTAGGCGAACCATTTCCGGGTAACTTACCCAATACGGCGAAGGGATTAATACTTCATCTCCTTCTTCACACAAGGCCAAAACCGCAGCAGCAAGGGCAAATTTCCCGCCGCAGGAAACGATAACTTGAGATGGGTTTACATCGATATTGTTATCCTTTTTTAATTTTGTCGCAATCGCTTCCTTCAGTTCCGGAATGCCGGTAGAAACAGTATATTTGGTAAAACCTTTGTTTATCGCGTCAATCGCCGCATGTTTAACATGTTCCGGTGTGGCAAAATCCGGTTCTCCGGCACCTAAACTAATAATATCTTCTCCGGCTTTGCGCATCTCTAAGACACGATTGGTAATAGACAATGTTTTCGATGGCAAAATTTTGTCTAACCGTCGAGCAAAATTCATATTCACCTCACTATTTAGCCATCAATGAACAAATGGACACAACATTTACAATATCGTCGACACTGCAGCCACGGGAAATGTCATTGGCCGGTTTTTGTAATCCCTGAACAATAGGACCGATGGCTTCTGCCCCGGCAAATCGATTGACTAATTTATAACCAATATTTCCGGCATTCAAATCAGGAAAAATGAGCACATTTGCTTTGCCGGCAACGGCAGATTCCGGCGCCTTCTTTCTCCCAATCTCAGGAATGATGGCTGCATCCAATTGTAATTCACCATCAATTTTTAGTTGGGGATCCGCTGCTTGGGCAATCTGCAACGCTTCTTTCACTTTGTCAACCAATGGATGGTCCGCACTACCCATGGTAGAAAACGATAATAGTGCAACAACCGGTTCTTCGCCTGTCAACTGTTGGTGGGTTTTCGCCGATGTTCGTGCAATAGCAGCTAACTGCTCCGGTGTGGGGTCCGGCACAACGGCGCTATCGGCAAAGGTAAATACCGTTTCCCAACCGGGGATGACCATGGCGAATGCACCGGAAACCACCGAAATCCCGGATTCCAGACCGATGAGGTGCAGTGCTGCCTTCAAAACATTACCGGTTGTATTGATGGACCCGGCGACACTTCCGGCGGCAATTCCCCGGCGCACCAACATGGCTCCGTAAAACAAAGGATTGGTCATGGTTTTATTCGCTTTTTCTAACGTCATCCCTTTCTCTTTGCGAAGTTCATAATAAGCGGCGGCATATTCCTGAAACCTGGGATCCTCTTCCGGCCGGCGAATCTCCATGCCGGATAAATTCACTCCCAACTGATCCGCCTGATTTCTTATTTTTTTCTCACGGCCGATCAAAATTAAATCAGCCAGGTTTTCTTCATGAATAATCCCGGCCGCTTTGACCATTCTTTCTTCTTCACCTTCCGGTAATACAATGGTGCGTTTCCGGTTGTGTGCTTTACTGTGTATGTTTTCTATAAAATTCATTTTATACCTTACTTTTAATCGGCAGCCATTATCTACTTATCTAAATTACGGGGAATCTTTTCCTGCAACGCTTTCAATACAACATCCGGTACCAAGTATGAGATGTCTCCACCAAAAGAAAATACCTCCTTCACAATAGAAGAATTCAAATAGATGTTTTGTTCATGAGGCATCAAAAAAACGGTTACAACCTGTTCTTTTAGTTTTCGATTCATCAACGCCATCTGCAGCTCATATTCAAAATCCGACACAGCCCGTAAACCCCGGACAATAGCCACGGCACCCCTGGCTTCTGCATAATTGACTACAAGACCGTTAAAAAAATCCACTTCCATATTTTTAATCTGCCGGGTGGATTGGAGAATCATCTCCCGGCGTTCTTCAACTGAAAACAACGGCTGTTTGGCGGGATTAACGGCAATAGCGACAATGACACGATGGAACAGGTGACTAGCCCGCTCGATAATATCAATGTGTCCGTTTGTAATCGGATCAAATGTGCCCGGATAAATTGCTATTCTATTCATTGTGCTCTTTTCGATAAAATTTGACAACAGAATCGCCAAAAATCTTTTCCCGGTAAAGAATATATTTTTCACTTCTCTGCGGGGCTGTCTCCATTTTATGATGCCTGTAGATTAAAATTCCCTCCCGGGACAGAATATCAAATTTCGAAAGGGAATGTAAAAATTTTTCACTTTGTGGCAAACGAAAAGGAGGGTCGGCAAACACAACATCAAAAAAAATATCTCCAGTGGCAAGACGTGGAAGAATTTTGAAAACATCGGCAGTAATGATTTGATATCTGCTTCTGTCACACTTTGTTTTTTTTAAATTCTTCTGAATTAAATCCGTTACCGCTGTTGATTTTTCACAAAAGACAACCTGTTTTGCATCTCTGCTTAACGCCTCCAGACCAAAAGAACCGCTGCCGGCAAAAACATCCAGGATGATCGCCCCTTCAATCTCATTCCCTAAAATGCCAAAAAGAGATTCTTTGATCCGGTCTGTTAAAGGTCTTACATCCTTAAATCGCCCGCCATCTAAATGAAAGCCTTTCCAGTGGCCAGCAATTATGCGCATTTTGTATCAATCTAAGTAAATATCCAAATCCAATATGGCCATCAAACGACTATTGTCTGTTTGAGACGGAGACAACCGGGAAACCATAATTTTGTCAATCCCCACATTGCCGTAACTTTTGATTAAAGCGAAAACAAAAATTAAAATATTTTCCTGACTACCCGAAGTTTTTAACGTAACCAGTTTCAATTTTCTTCCCTGCAATGCAACCACCGGAGAAATTTCTATCTGATCCGTTTTTAAACCGAATTGCCTGGCTTTTGCACCAAATTCCCGCTTGATCCGTTCGGAAGCCAACGTTTGAGTTGCAGAGGGAGCCGAGCCGCCAACAGGCAAATTACCGCTGATTTGGCGGATTTTCATCACCTGTCCGTTAACCAGCATTTCTCTTTCCGAGAGAATCTTCGTTTTCGCTGCGCTGTTTTTGGCTTTCAGGTTATGTTCGAACTGTGTTAATAAATTCTCTGATGGGGCGGCAATTTCTGTGATAAACACACCGCCGCTATAACGGAAGAAAAGTAGTTCCATACCGGGAATGAGCGCAGATTGGACATCACCAAGAAGAGACGCGCCGGCCATTCCTGCTGCCCTGGCCGCGGATAACCCAAGAAAAGAAACGGTTGTGGTTTGGGTTGCCCCTATCTGTTTTTCCGGCTGATTGATATCCGGTTGTTCCCGGGTTTGTGTTTTTCCCGGTTTCACTTCTACTTCTTTTGGGGTCGTCGTTTGTTCCGAACCTGTCTGTGATTCTGTTCCGGGCAAATTAGCCGAAGCGGTCGTATCTGCCGGCTTCTGTTGCTGAGAAGAAGCCGTCTTTCCTTTTCCACCGGATTTGTAATTTGAATAAAGAAACACAAACAGAATAGCAACGAGGATCACCGTAACGATTCCGATAATCAGAGGCATATTTGACGAATGCTCCCTGAACCGGGAATAAGTATCTTCCTCCACCGGCAATGGTTCCGGCCTGGTTTCTTCTTCTACTTTTTCGGCTGCCGTTTCCGCCGCTTTTTCAACTTTGGGAGGCTCCTCTTCCATAGCTTTAAAATCTTCAAAAGAGACCGCATCCGGATCGATTTTTTCTACTTCCCGAGAAAAATCTTTCCCGTTCAACAAATTGATGTTTGGCATGTAAACCTCCCCAACCAATTATTAATTAAAGAATAGAGCGTAAGGCCGAACCCACACAAATCAGATATTCTCCGGATGTTGTCAGTTCTTCAACCTGATTTTCAATTTCCTGATTCAATTCCAATTTTTTAAACGGTTCAACCAAAACCACTTCCTTTGCCGGCGTATTCTGTTTCACCTGATCAAGCAGGTCTGATCCTGCTCTTTCACCATAAAGGAATAACATATCAACTTGTTTTTCCTCCTCCAATCCGTAATCCAGAAGCTTGCGTCGCATTTCCTTATTAATCAGATTGGCCAGATTTTCATCAGAATCGTATGTTTCTACTTCCTGCTCCTCTCCATCCTGATTAAATAAAATCCGATCTTGTTCAAAAAACTCGCCCTTTCTGACAGCAACGGCCTCAAGTGCGTGCTGTTTTAAATCTGTTAAAAAACATAAATCGTGTTCCCTGGTGCCAAAAAGCCGATTGGTTCCGTACAGAGCTGAAAACAGATCGGGTTCAATAAACTGAACCTTTAGCGGCGTGCCCAAAAACAGTTCCTTTACAACTGCAAGCAGTTCTTTCCGAAAGGTTACAAACAGCAGCGCTTTTTTATCCTGATAATAGCCACCGGGAAGTTCTTCATAAACGAATTGATAATGCGGCAAAGATTCTTCCGGAATAATTTGCCGCATTTCCCAGACAATTTGTTCTTCTGTTTCAACCTCAGAAAATGTCAGGTCAACCATTATTTTTCGCACCATAGCAAACTGGCTATCCAGAGAAACGGCAACGGGGCCACTTAATTTGTAATAATTGATAGCCTCTTCAATCAGCATCCGAAATTCATTCTTAGAATTTTCATCCATTACACTTTCCGGAGTAAACGGGACCGGCGTTGCTCTTTTGGCAAATTGATTCACAACCGGCTTGCCATCCTGGTACTGAATATCAACAAAATGAAAATTGTTTTTTAATAATGAAAACCCGAGCATAATTTAACATCTCCAATCGGTCAAAATTTTGAGTTAACCTGATTTATTTACGTTTCATCGGTTCCCAGGATGGCTGACCATTATCAATTGTGCCGTGATTTTCAAATTTTCCACTGCCAACAACCCGAAACCAGAAATTATGATTAAGACTATCCAATGTAACCGAATCTAATGGACAAGAAACCTTTAATATTTTAATTGCAGATGTGTCCACAACCTGAACCTTATAGGTATCTCTGGAGGTAGGACAAGTTAATATCTTGTTTAACATAACATTTATAATGGAATCAACTTGAGCCGTTGCCAGGGAATCCGATCTTTTTTCCAAAAGCGAAGCAGCGGAATCGTCCGCCTTTTTAGTGGGAATATCCTGATAATCCCGTAAGTAATCAAAAATTAGCTTCACGTAAAATGTATCCCTCATAGTCGAATGTACAGAATCGAGACCGAATATGGAATCATTCCGTATATAATTCATCACGTTCACCAAAGAGGAATCAAACGTATGGCTTTCATGAAAACTAATGTATAACCCTTCCGCATCGACAATTCTTTCCATCTGGTCTCTGCACAACATCGCTTCATAATTTACCCGCTTCCAAACTGATTTCGGGTAGAGAAGCGTTGCCACCAATACAACCGTAAGAATAACAATCAAAATTTCATAAACCAACGAACCTTTAACTTTTTTCTTTGCCATTTCTCCTCCTGTTACAACACTATTTTTCAAATTTCGCCCGCCGCCTTTTTTAATGTTTTCAATCAGAAAAGAGGGCAACGCTATCATGACTTAATTTATTTTAATATATGGTGCCAAACGGTCGTATTTCTTTTTGCCAATACCTCTAACTCCTTTTAAATCTTCCTGCTTTTTAAAACTGCCGTTCCGATTACGATAATCAATGATCCGCTTTGCCAATACCGCCCCAATTCCCGGCAGACGCATCAGATCTTTTTCCACCGCTTCATTAAGGTTTATTTTAAATGAAAGTTCAATTGCCTTACCCCTACCGGCTGACGACCTTTCTGCATACCATAAACTTTCAATTTCAGTAACTTTTAATTTTAACTCCCCTGCCGCTCTCTCTTCATCAGCAACAGATACTTTTGGAATCCGTGTCCTTTGTGTTTGCGACAAAACCAACCCAAACAATAAAGTAACGACAAGAACGGCCATGATGATAATTTGATTCGTTGAAATTCCCAAACTGTCAAAGCGTTCTTTCCGCCAAAATTTAAAACCCGGCGTCCCCATTATCCATCATTTTTAGATGACTAAAATACTCTTCCCGAATTTAAACAAACTGTTTGAAAAATCCTTTTTTCTTTTTACTTTTATGCCGGCTGTACTTCTTAAGATGTTCTTTTTCAAATTCAGCCAGTTTTTCGATTAATTTTTTTTCTTCACTATTTAGCTTATCCGGTGTATACAGAAAAACCTGCACAAGCAGATCTCCCCGGCCAAAACCGTTTAATTCCGGGATTCCCTTCCCTTTAAGGCGAAAGATTTTTCCTGCTTGTGTTCTTCCCGGGATTTTCAATTTTACCTTGCCGTTTAACGTGGGCACCTCAATTTCAGAGCCCATCACCAATTGAGAATAACCTACCGGCAATTCGTATAAAACATCATCACCGTGGCGTTCGAAAAGTGGATGTTCCTTTTCCTCAATCAAAATAATCAAATCTCCGGCCGGACCGTTGCGCGGCCCCTTGTTGCCTTCACCTCTTCGGGACAAATAGTTTCCGGTTGACACTCCGGCTGGAATTCTTACCTTTATTTCTTCATCTTTTCGAACCCTGCCTTCCCCGCGGCAGACACTGCACGGCTGGGAAACAATCTGCCCTTCGCCATGGCAAGTTGGGCATGTAGATACATTTACAAACTGACCGAACACAGACCGGGATACCTGCCTCACTTCACCGCTTCCGTGACACATATGACAAGTGGTAACTCCGTTACTACTTTCCGAACCTGTGCCGCCACACTTATTGCAGGTACCAAGTCTTTTTATACGTATATTTTTTTCAACTCCTTTGGCAATTTCTTCCAGCGTTAATGCCAGGCGTAATTGCAAATCGCTGCCAACCCGTTGCTGTCGACCGGAAGACCGCCTGCCGCCAAAAAAATCGCCAAAACCACCAAAACCTTCCATAAAGGTTCGCAAAGCGTCGGAAATATCAAAATCAACACCGCCGCCAAAACTGCTGTCAACACCACGGTGACCGTACTGGTCGTAAAGCTGTCTCTTTTCCGGGTTGTTTAATATTTCATAAGCTTCGGCTGCTTCTTTAAATTTTTCTTCCGCCTCTTTATCCCCGGGGTTTCTATCGGGATGGTATTGCATCGCCAGCTTTCTATAGGCTTTCTTTATCTCGCTCTCGCTGGCTTCTCTCCTAATCCCAAAAATTTCATAATAATCTTTTTTCACTATTTATCACCATCTGTTCATTTTTTCCTGTCATTATTTATTATCGCTGCAACAAACCCAACCATTCATGAATCAAGTTTATTCACCGCAACCTTTGCATGTCGAATTACACGGTCTTGGAATTTATATCCTTTTTGATGTTCCTGAACCACTATATCCGATGGGTAATTTTCATCTTTCAGCATCATCATTGCCTCGTGATATTCCACATTAAACTCTTTGCCAACCGATTCTATCTCCTGAACACCGAATTTTTCCAGCGTTTTTTTCATGTTGTTGCGAATCATTTTTACTCCGTCTAAAATGGATGATTCCTGTTCATCTTCCGGCACAGCGCTTATTGTCCTGTCCAGATCATCCAAAACCGGCAGCATCTCTAAAATAATATTTTCTACTGATGATCGAATCCGGTTTTCCGTTTCCCGGTTCATCAATTTTTTATAATTATCAAAATCTGCAGCTTGGCGGAGATAATTTTCTTTTTGCAGAACAATATTTTCCCGAAGTTTTTTTATCTCTTCTTCTAATTTTTTTACTTTGCCACGACTGCTCGTTCTTTTTGTCTTTACTGTTCTGCTTTTCTCTTCCTTTTCATTATTCTCTTTTAATTCCTCAATTTTTTCATCCGTTTCTTTAACTTCGGTTTCTGGCATATATGTAAAACACTCCTTAGATTGTTTTTTAATTTGTGACTGTATTGGTAATTGCATGTGACATATATTTAACAATAGAAACCATCCGGCCATAATCCATGCGCGTTGGCCCGATAATTCCTACAACTCCCCGGACGTTACCAATCTGATAATCAGATGAAACAACACTGCAACTATTCATTTTCGGCTCGTCGTTTTCCCGCCCGATTGAAATTCTCAACGGTCTTTTAGTAGACGTGTGTTCCAAAAACTGAATCATGTTGTGTTTGTTTTCCAACAATTCCATTAAATTATCAAACTGCGAAACCGGTGTAAATTCAGGTTGGCGAAGAATATTTCTGGTTCCGCCAAAATAATAATCTTCCCAATCCTCAAAATCGAAGACTTCTTCAGCCGAGGATTGAAAATATTGAATCAGGTTGGGGTGTCCCTGATTTACATTTTTTAACCGATCATCGATGCTGTCTTTTATTTCCGAAAGTAGCAAACCATGCAGACGTTCATTCAAAATTCTGGAGGTTGCTTCCAGAGTATCCCGCGATATTTCAAAATCAAGCTCCAGCATAATCGTCTTTACCAACCCGGATTGGATATTAACCACCAACAGTGTTCGACTGGAATTGATGGGCACTAACTCCAATTTCTCGAAAAGCCCCTCATAAAAACGCGGCAATAAAACGATACCCAGTTGGTTTGAAATTTCACCCAGTATTTTCGACGCTCTTTCGAGAATCTGGTCGATATCTAAAGAAACTTTCTTTAGTTTTTCCAATACGTTTCTTCTTTCTGAACGTGACAGTGGATCGACAGACATCAAATCATCTACATAAAGACGGTACCCGGAATCTGTAGGAATGCGTCCGGCTGAAACATGAGGTTGGGCGAGCAATCCCTTTTCCTCCAGATCCATCATCACATTTCGTACCGTTGCGGGACTTAATCCCAAATCATGGTTTTTACACAGTGTCCGGGAACTTATGGGAAATACCGAATCGATAAAATCTTCAACGACCAATTTTAAAATAAGTCGTTCACGATCATTTGTTTTAATCATAACCAATCACCTGTCAATGAAAAAAAACCATAAATTGGCTCTGTTTTTCATCTGTGTAAAAATTTATTTACGAAATTTTTTACTAATTCAAAAAAATTCAAAGTTTAAGTTAATAATTTTTGTAAGTATTGTCAAGAAAAATTACTTAAATTTAATTCAGTAAAATAAGGAAGTTATCCTGTTTTTTCCTTAAAATTCAAAGCCTTAAATAACGGTGCATGGCAATCCAACTTCCCATGCTACCCAAAAAGATTCCCCAAATTAGTAAACCAAGATAAACATAAACGAAGTGCAGCTTGATTTCCGGAAGGAAAAAACCGACTATTTTTGCCAAAAAAAATAGAGCGATAATGGCAACAAAAGCCCCCGATGCCCCCTGTATAGCACCTGCAAAAATAAAAGGACGGCGAATAAACCCGGGAGTTGCGCCCACCAAATTCATAATTTTAATTGAATCTCTTTTTGTGGAAATTGATAATCTGACTGTATTTGAGATCAACAAAATGGAGGCAATAACCAACGTTCCTCCCAGAAAAAATGCAACGAGAATAATTGTTTTTAAATATTTCATAATGGCATCTAATAAATCGTAGCGGTAGAGAACCTCGTCAACTCCTGCCCATTTTTCAATTTTTTTCTGCATCTTTGCAACATTCTCTTTATTATGATATGCTTCTTTCAGGCGGATACGAAAAGAGGCCGGTAGCGGGTTTTCACCAAGAAGATCCACAATTTCTTCATTGCCAATCTCCTTTTGAAAACCTGCCAGTGCTTTTTCCTTGGAAATATAAATAAGTGTATCAATTTCCTCCATCGGTTCAAGTTTTAACCGGATAGATTTCAAAAGTTCATTGTTGATGCCATCTTTTAAAAACACTTCCATCTCAATCTGACTTTTTAAATGTCTTACTAATTTCCATCCATGGAAAATAGTAATCATAAAAACACCCAAAAAAAATAAAGATACTGCCATGGATGAAATAGAAAGAAAACTGGATATCCAGGATTTCTTCAGCGCTGAGATGCTTTCATTAATTGAATAGAACCAACTCAACTGGTTATCCTTCCGTCTTTGATATAGATGATTCTTTTTTGTCTTTCCTTTGCCAGCTTTTCATTGTGTGTTGCCATCAGGATTGTGGTTCCGCGGGAGTTTAATCTTTCAAGCAGCTTCATGGTTTCATAAGCTGTTTCCTGATCCAGGTTTCCGGCCGGTTCATCGGCAAGCAGCAGGTACGGTTCATTTACAAGCGCTCGTGCAATGGCTACTCTTTGCTGTTCGCCGCCGGAGAGTTCCCCGGGCATTTTCAGCTTTTTGTGAGAAAGGCCCACATCTTTTAAAACTTCCAAAACCCTGCGTTTTATCCGACGCCCGGAAGCTCCGACGACCCGCATTGCGAAGGCCACATTATCATAAACGGTTTTTTCCGGCAACAATTTAAAATCCTGGAATACAATTCCCAGTCTCCGCCGTATATAAGGGATGTCTTTTTTCCGCAAATAAATAGAGTTCCTATCACCTAAAACAATATTCCCTGTTTGAGGAAAAAGTTCCAGATTAATCAATTTAAATATGGTTGTTTTTCCTGCTCCGGAGGGGCCAACCAAAAAAACAAATTCGCCATTCTCCACGGAAAAAGAAAGGTTTGAAACTCCGTAACCATACTTATATTGGAAACTTACATTAAAAAAATGCAACATGTTTTTAAAATTCTCTCCTTTGCAGAACAAAATGAATACGATTAGATTTATTCTGTGGCTGATCGAAAGAAAATTCATCGTAAACACTTAATATTTTTAGCGGTGAAGATTTGATTAAACGGAGGAAGATGGAGATTGGATAAATACGTTGCTCATGAACTTCATGATAAGTAACCGGATTATTTTTTATACGAATTTTAAATTCCGTGAATTGAATTTTCTTTTTCTGATTGTAGTGACTCCAGCGATCATAAGAGAATTTTTCATTCTCATCATGATCGTAATAGTTGTAAAAATAATTAAGAGAATTTCGCTCCGTACAGATATCAAAAATAAGAATTCCCTGCGGCGACAATAAAGCATTTGTGGTTATTAAAAATTGTGCAATTTTTTCTTCTTTCATAATATAATTTATGCTGTCATATAAACAGAGAATTACATCCATCCGCCGTTTGAATGCCGGATGCACCATATCACTTTGCCATAAAGAAACATTCCAGAGAGACGGTTTCTTTGCAGCTTGTAAGACCATGGGAAAAGAAAAATCGCAACCAAAAAGCTTGTAAGAAAATTCGTTCATCTCTTTTAACAGATTTCCGGTACCGCAGGCAATGTCCAGCAAAGTTTGCACCTGGGGATGCCATCTCTGAATCAGGTCATGTGTGTATTCCGCCCAAAATTGGTAATCAACATGACTCATCAAATGATCATAGATGGAGGCAAGTTTTTCATAGGGTCTTACTTTTTTAACATCCCTGACGGACCAGCGCAATCGCAAGCTTAATTGCCTCCACCATGCTCGATTCATTTGCAATTCCCTTCCCGGCAATATCAAAAGCCGTACCATGATCCGGCGATGTTCTCACAACAGGCAATCCCGCCGTCATATTCACAGCTTTGCCAAAACCGTGCATTTTTATGGGAATCATTCCCTGATCGTGATACAGCGCGACAAATGCGTCGAACCGAGTTATTTTTTGTGGCGTGAATAAAGTATCCGAAGGAAAAGGTCCCCGGATATCCAGACCTGAAACCTGTAAATTTTTTACTGCCGGAGTTAAAATTTTTATCTCTTCATCTCCCAGTTTACCGTTTTCGCCGCTGTGGGGATTAAGCGCGGCAATGGCAATTACCGGATTCCGGATTTGAAAACGATTTATCAACTCTCTCTGTAAAACCAGGCACTTTTCTTCCACCAGGGCTTGCGAAAGCAAGCCGGGAATTTTTTTCAAAGGATGATGCGTGGTAACAAAAGCCACACGGAAATTACCTGAAATTAACATCATGGCAAAATATTTTTCGCCAAAATAATCGGAAATCAATTCTGTTTGTCCTGGAAAAGGTATACCGGAAAGCCACATCGCCTCTTTTGAAACCGGTGCCGTGACAATACCGGCAAACCCTTCTTTTTTTGCCAGAGACAGCGCTTTATAAAGATTTTCCACACTGTTTTTTCCGGTTTCCTGAGATATTTTACCCGGTGAAAATGAATTGGGTTTCGGTATATTTTTTTCGATAAATATTATTCCGGTTTTATCTGATTTTGGATCAGGAACCGGCCGTTTAATTTTTAGCAGTTTTCGATAATAATCAAAAACCTTTTTATCTCCAATAACATAAAAACGAACATCATCCAAAAATTGGCTTTGTTCCAAAGCCTTTATTGTAATTTCCGGGCCGATTCCGTTCGCATCACCCATCGGAATAAAAATTTTTATCGGTTTGTCTCGCAAAAAGTTACTCACCTTTTTATTGAACGGAAAAAATACATATTTATGAATGACCCGCAAGATTCCTACTGGATAACATGAGAATCGCTCAATTTAGGTTATAATAACATAAGTGGAATTACAAACAATTGCAAGATGATTAAGCAGAAATTATTTCCGCTTTGATATTTGATTACTGCACAAAGCCCGGAGATGGCCGGCAAAATGTTTTTCTTTCTCCTGGCCTACTGCAGTGAAAGATCAAAAAAAATTGCTTTATTCTTTCTCGCCGTTTCCATTACCATTTTCTTCTTCCATGACACGGGCGACATCGCCGATCTCATCGTTTTCAGCTAAGCGGATCAACCTGACTCCCTGCGTGTTTCTTCCAATGGAGCGGATTCCTTTAACAGGTTGACGGATAATCAAACCATTTTTCGTGATCAACATCAGATCTTCATTTTCGTAAACACATTTAATCGCCACCAATCTTCCTGTTTTTTCATTCGTCTTCATGGCGATGACGCCTTTTCCGCCCCGGCGGGTCATGCGGTAATCAAGAATATCGCTTCGTTTTCCGTAACCGAGCTCAGAAACAACCAATAGGGAAGCGCCGCGTAAAACGGTAACCATTCCTATCAGCCGGTCATCTGCAGTAAGCCTAATTCCTTTTACTCCGGCTGCATTTCGGCCCATTTCCCGTGCATCTTTTTCCGAAAATCGAACCGCCTTTCCATTTGTAGTGGCCAAAATTACTTCTTGCGTACCATCTGTCATTTTGGTTTCGATCAGGCTGTCACCCTTGTTGATGGTCATCGCAATGATACCACCCAGGCGCGGATGAGAAAAAGCCATTAAATTGGTTTTTTTCACCAATCCGCGTTCCGTGGCAAAAATCAATGAGTGTTTATTATCAAATTCTTTAACAGAAATAAAAGAACGGATTCTTTCTCCTTTCTCGAGATTCAGCAGGTTAACAATTGCTCTGCCTTTGCTTACGCGGCCGGATTGTGGAATATCGTACACTTTCAGCCAGTAACATTTTCCTTTATTGGTAAAAAAGAGAACATAGTGATGAGTAGACGCAACAAAAAGATGCTCGACAAAGTCTTCGGAACTCGTAGCTGCGCCTGTGTAACCCTTACCACCACGGTATTGACGCCGATATCCGGAAACAGGAAATCTCTTAATGAAACCACTGTGAGAAATGGTGATAACCATATCCTCTTCCGCGATAAGGTCTTCAATTTTAAATTCTTCCACATTTTCAATTATTTCCGTTCTTCTTTTGTCTCCATATTTTTCTCTTAATTCAATTAATTCATCTTTTATTATTTTCATCCGCAACGCATTGCTTTCCAAAATACTCCGCAAGTACGCTATCAGTTTAATTATCGCCAGATATTCATCTTCTATCTTTTTCCTTTCCAGGCCGGTTAATCTTTGCAAACGCATATCCAGGATAGCCTGAGCCTGTATCTCCGATAGTTTAAAGCTTCTTATTAGATTTGCTTTTGCCGTTTGCGGATTTCTCGATTTACGAATAATCGAAATAATTTCATCGATGTTATCAAGCGCAATTTTTAATCCTTCAAGGATGTGGGCTCGTTTTTCCGCTTTATCCAAATCGAATTGTGTGCGGCGCACGACGATATCATGGCGAAAATTAACAAAATGTTGTAAAGCTTGTTTCAAATTCAATGTTTGCGGAACTCCGTCTACCAGGGCAAGCAAATTTACGCCGAACGTCACCTGCATCTGTGTATGCTGGAAAAGCTGATTGAGAACAACTTCCGGTTGTGCGTCTCGTTTCAGTTCGATAACCACCCGCATACCATCCCGGTCGGATTCGTCCCGTATATCTGAAATACCTTCCAATTTTTTCCTGTGGACAAGATTGGCCATTTTTTCCTGCAAATTGGCTTTGTTAACCTGGTATGGAAGTTCAGAAATAATAATTTTTTCTTTGCTTCCCTTTGTGGATTCAACATTAGAACGTGCCCTCAAAATGATTCTGCCTCTGCCCGTGGTATATATTTTCTCCATCTCTGAGGTTCCGTAAATAATGGCACTTGTCGGAAAATCGGGACCTTTTATTGTCTCCATCAACTCTCTTATTTCAATTTCAGGTTTGTTTATCAATTTTATCAGACCATCAATAATTTCAACTAAATTATGCGGCGGAATATTGGTTGCCATCCCCACGGCTATTCCTGATGAACCGTTAACCAAAAGATTGGGCAAGACCGAAGGCAGAACTCTCGGTTCTTTCAATGATTCATCGAAATTCGGAATAAAATCTACCGTATTTTTTTGAATATCACGAAGAATTTCCAATGAAATTTTTTCTAACTTCGCCTCCGTATAACGCATCGCCGCCGGAGAATCTCCATCTACCGAACCAAAGTTCCCCTGGCCATCTACAAGAGGGTAGCGCAAGGAAAAGCTTTGCACCATTCTAACCATCGAATCGTAAACAGCAGAATCACCGTGGGGATGATATTTACCTAATACTTCCCCTACAATTCTGGCGCTCTTTTTGTAAGGCCGATCCGGAAGTAACCCCATATCATTCATTGCATAAAGGACTCTTCTGTGAACCGGTTTCAATCCATCCCGGACATCCGGTAAAGCTCTTGCTACAATGACCGACATTGAATAATCCAGATAAGAGCTTTTCATTTCCTCTTCTATTAATACCGGAATAATTCTTTCTCTGTTTATTGCCATCTTGTATTTTCCTTTTCTTTCCTTAAAACTTTTAATCTTCCTAAATTAAACATCAAGATTTTGAACATACTTTGCGTTTTTTTCTATAAATTCCCGCCGGGGTTCCACTTTATCCCCCATTAAAATATTAAAAATTCGATCCGCTTCAAATGCTTCGTCAATTGTTACCTGGAGAATTGTTCTCTTTTCCGGATCCATCGTTGTCGCCCACAATTGGTTAGGATTCATTTCTCCTAACCCTTTGTAACGCTGGATATTTACGGAACTCCTTTTTATTTTGTTCAGTATTTCTTCTCTTTCTTCGTCGTCATAAGCATAAAGTTCTTCTTTTCCGTTCATAATTCTATACAATGGCGGTTGTGCAATATAAATTCTTCCCAGTTGGATCAACTCAAGCATATAGCGGAAAAAGAAGGTTAGTAACAGCGTTCTGATATGAGCCCCATCGACATCGGCATCCGTCATAATGATTACTTTGTGATATCTCACTTTTTCCGGATCAAATTCTTCTCCGCCTATTCCGGTTCCCAGAGCTGTTACTAGAGTACGAATCTCATCATTTGAAACGATTTTATCCAATCTGGTTTTTTCCACATTAAGAATTTTACCTTTCAGCGGTAAAATTGCTTGAAATCTGCGATCTCTCCCCTGTTTTGCCGAACCACCTGCCGAATCGCCCTCAACCAGGTAAATTTCGCTGTGCTGCGGATCCCTGATTGAACAATCGGCTAACTTTCCGGGAAGACCACTTCCTTCTAAAGCAGATTTTCGTCTTGTCAATTCCCGGGCTTTTTTGGCCGCTTCTCTTGCACGCGCGGCCAATAAACATTTATCGACAATTTTTTTCAGCAAGGACGGATTCTGCTCAAAAAAATTACCCAACTCCTCTGTGGTAACCGACTCTACAATTCCACGTACTTCACTGTTACCGAGTTTTGTTTTCGTCTGTCCTTCAAACTGCGGTTCCAAAACTTTCGTGCTGATTACCGCAGTTAATCCTTCGCGGACATCTTCACCGGAAAGGGGAGGATCATTGGATTTTAATATGTTATTTTTATTTGCGTATGTATTGATGGATTTTGTTAACGCCGCCTTAAATCCGGATAGGTGTGTTCCGCCTTCGATCGTTGGAATATTGTTTACGTACGTGAAAATACTTTCTGCGTATGTATCATCATATTGAATGGCTATTTCGATATCCACATCCTCTTTTGCCGCTTTGAAATAGACAGGATTTTTAAACAACGGCTTTCTGTCTGTTTCTAAATATTGGACAAATTCAACCAAACCGCCCTTATAGTGAAATTCATCTTTTTGTCCGGTATTTTCATCCTTAAAAATGAATTTTACAGATGAATTTAAAAAAGCCAATTCGCGTATACGCTGAAGCAAAGTATCATAGTTAAATTTTACTCTTTTGAACACTTTCGTATCAGGTAGAAATTGTATTTGGGTTCCTGTTTCTTTTTTACTGCCAATTTTTTTTAGCTTGCTTACAGGAAAACCTCTCTCATATTTTTGATGGTAGATGGAACCATTCCTGAATACGGAGACTTCCAGCCATTCTGATAAAGCATTAACCACAGAGACACCAACGCCATGCAAACCGCCGGAAACCTTATAAGATTTTCGATCAAATTTACCACCGGCATGCAAAGTTGTCAAAACAACTTCAACTGCCGGTCTTTTCTGTGTGGGATGTAAATCAACAGGAATTCCCCGCCCATTATCCTGAACTGTAACACTATTGTTTTTATGTACCGTAATTTGTATTTTGGTACAAAAACCCGCCATCGCTTCATCGATACTATTATCAATGACTTCATAAACCAAATGATGCAATCCCCTGCTGGAAATATCGCCGATATACATCGCCGGTGTTTTCCTTACTGCTTCCAATCCTTTTAATACGGTAATCTTCTTTGCATCGTAAATTTCCGCACTTGTTCTTTTCTTTTTATCATCCATATTTCTAAAACAACCTCCACTTAAACAAAAACAATATCTTTAATAATTAATTTTCCCAGACGTTTATTTATTTTATTTAAAATTGCGGGTTTTAATAAAATCAATTCGCTTCGCCATGAAGAACTTTTTACTTTCACAAAAAGTTTTCCATCTGCAACTTTTAACGGCTCCGTCACCCTTGCAATTCTGACACCAATTTCTTCCCGCCAAATATTTAAAGCTTCCGCTTCCTTTACTTGTTTCTCCATGCCATATTCTTTTAATATTCCGGCAAGAATTTTATTTAATTGTTCAAAACTGTTTTTCATTTTGAAAAAGAACTTCTTCTGTTGTTTTTAAGTTATTATTATCTATATAAATATACTTTATTTCCTTATCAAATTTTTCCGGTAAATCTAATTTTATATTTTTTTCATGTGTGGTTATAAAAACCTGTTTTAATGCCATAAAATAATCATTAAATGCTTGTTCTCTCACATCGTCAATTTCACTGTATACGTCATCTAATAAAAATACCGGTGTTTCTCTCCTTTTTTGCAAAATTAATTTGTAAACCGCTATTTTTAAAGCAAGTAAAAATGTACGATGTTGCCCTCTTGATCCATATTTTCTAATATCATATCCATCTAATAGAATTCGTATTTCATCCCGATGGGGACCAATAAGAGAACTGCCTTTTAAAATTTCTTCATTTTTATGTTCTTCTAAATATTTAAAAAACAGGTCCTTTTTTTGCCAACCCTGTTGAAAAGATGGTTTATAATTAAAAGAACTCTTTTCAGAATAAACCGTTAATTCCTGATGGATGGGGTAGGCTACTTCTTGTAATGCTTTCAAAAATTCCTTTCTTTTCTCTGTAATTGTTTTTGATAATTGATACAGTTTTTCATTCCACGGGTCAATTTTTTCAGAAAATTTATATCTGTTCTCTTTTGCATCCTGTAATATTTTATTTCTTTGTTTGATCGTTCTATCGAAATCCTGGTAATTTTTTAGATATTCCCGATCCAATTGAGACAAAACAAAATTAATAAAATTTCTGCGTTCCTGCGGAGGCCCGTTAGTGATAATATCATCTTCAGGAGATAGAATAACAATGGGAAAGGTGCCGAAAATTTCTAAAATAGATTTAATTTTGGTGTGGTCTATTTCAATATTTTTATGATTGATAACGGAATAATCAACCTTTATTTCTTTTTCGATCTCATTATCTAATACAACATCAATTACAATTTGAAAACTTTCTTTTCCAAATTGTAATAAATCTCCATCATTTCTGGTTCGGAAGCTTTTGCTCAAACAAGCTACAGATAACGCTTCCAAAATATTAGTTTTTCCTTGCCCGTTAAAACCAAAAATAATATTAACAGAATCACAAAAATCTACTTTTTTTTTTGAAAAATTTCGGTAGTTATTTAATTTAACAGAACGAATTATCAATCATCGACCTCATCACTATAGTCCGAATAATAATCTCCTACTTCTTCAGAAGGTTTTTCCCCGGATTCTTCATAATATTCATTTAAACGGACCGGCATCAAAATCATCAGAAAATCTTCCTGTTCCTCCTGTTCAACCGGTAGAAGAATAACGGCTGTGATCGAAGTGTCTAACATTAATTTTACTTGACTTGTAGTAACATGTTTTAGCACATCGATGAAATATTGCGCATTAAAACCAATTTCCAGAGGATCTGAATCAAAATCAACATTGATTGTTTCTTTTCCTTCGCCACCTACATCGATATCCTGGGAGAAAATTTCCATTTTATCATGATCGATTGAAAACTGTACCTGCCGGGTCAGAGAACTGGAAAAAATAGAAACACGACGAATGCTGCCTAACAATAGAGAAGTTTCAACCAAAAGAGTTTTTTCATTGTTTTCCGGAATAACACCTT
The DNA here is from genome assembly GCA_913009825.1 of uncultured Deferribacteres bacterium. GTDB lineage: Bacteria > Zhuqueibacterota > JdFR-76 > JdFR-76 > DREG01 > DREG01. The sequence goes on along the minus strand of CAJVYQ010000002.1, from coordinate 79,606 downwards.
CATAATCGGGATATTCACTTTCCACTAATCTGGAATTAATTTTTATGGATGCTAAATCAAAAATAACAAAATTATTGCTAAAACTGATCTGAATGATATCATCGATCGATTCTATATTCTTATCCAAAAGTGTAAGCGCTTTTGTGGGAACAACAAAATCCTGTTCTTCCATATCAAAATCAAAATTTTTCTTGATGATTCGGGAAAGTCGATGACCATCCGTACCAACCATTCTAAATTCATTTGAATGCAGTTGAAATAAAATTCCCATTAAAGCCGGTCTCAATTCATCCTGTGAAGCGGCAAAAATTGATTTTTCAATCATCCGTTGAATATCTTTTTGACTTATTTTAAATGACTTCATTTCTTCTTCTACCGGCATTAAAGGAAAATCATCACCAGGATCGCCGACAATTATATACTCACCGAAATCGGTACTTAATTTAACACGGAATCTATCTTCCATTTCAAAGTTTATATTAATATTTCCCAATTCCCGAAGAATTTCATTCACAAATTTTGCCGGGATAGCAATGGTGCCATTTTCAATCCCGTTTACCTGAACAATTGTCGATGTTAAAATTTCCAAATCCGTTGCGGTCAGTTTTAATGTGTTTTCCTCTAATTCAAAAAGTATATCATATAGAATAGGCGTTGTTGTTTTGTTTGGCACCACGGCAAATATTTTTTGAATTTCCTTGTAAATTTCATTTCTCGGAACAGAGAATTTCATGATATCCTCCTGAATTTAAATAAACCATTATTTTTTATAAATGATATATCAATTACCTAAAAATATTTAACCTTTAAAATTAATTCTTTTTATGGTGAAATTCAAGAGAAATAAACAGAAAGCGTACAAATGATTTATTGAATATAATAAATATATTAAAAAGATAATTGTAATAGAGAGTGTGGAAATGTGGAAAACTCCTATTCTTTTTGGTCATTTGATTAAAAAATAACTGTTTGCAAAAATTTTTATTTTTTTCATTGTGTGGATAGAAAGTAGATGAAGTCTGTAAAAATGTGAATAAAAAAAATTTTTAAAAAAATATTGTGAAAGAAAAATGGAATATGATTTCTTTTCAACGCATATAAACAACTTATCCACAAAATTTTGTGGATAAGTTGTTTATCGTATTTTTAACCTTTTGATTAACAAAAAGATAGAGATAGATAAAAAATATTATACGGTTAATTCAATTTTGTTTTTGATTTCATCTATTTCAGTTGAAAAACTTTTATCGGTATGAATTTTATTTTCTATGGTCTGACAGGCATGAATAACGGTTGAGTGATCCCGGCCACCAAAATGAAGTCCGATTGTTTTTAAAGCGAAATTTGTCATTTCTTTGGAGAGGTACATGGAAACCTGTCTGGCAAAAACAATTTCTTTTTTTCTTGTTTTTGCGCGAATAAAATCTTCTTTTATTCCGTAAAATTCACATACAATACGTTGGATTGTTTCTATCGTTAAATTTGTATTTTTTCTTTTTATTAAATCTCGTAATACACGTTTTGTAAGTTCCATAGAAATATCCTCACCATTCAAAGAAGCATGGGCCAATAATTTAATCATAGCTCCTTCAAGATCGCGAATATTAGTTGTTATGTTGGCAGCAATAAATACAATGATATCAGAGGGAATTTGAATATTGTCCTGAAGGGATTTTTTTTGTAGAATAGCTACTCTTGTTTCAAAATCCGGAACTTGAATATCCGTGATCAGACCGGAATTAAAACGGGAAATTAAACGATCCTCCAATCCTTTCAATTCGGAAGGGGGTCTGTCGCAAGACAAAACAATCTGTTTTCCTTTTTGCTGTAATTCATTAAAGGTATGAAAAAATTCTTCCTGTGTTCTTTCTTTATTAATGAAAAATTGAATATCATCAACCAAAAGCAAATCAATGTTTCTATAGAGTTTACTAAACTTGGATGTTTTGTTATTTTGAATTGAGTTGATAAAATCTATAGTAAATTTTTCACTGGAAACGTAGCGGATTCTTTTTGCTTTTCTTCCTTTAAATACGTGATTTCCAATTGCCTGGATAAGATGTGTTTTACCCAATCCAACGCCGCCGTAAACAAGCAGTGGATTAAAATTTGTTTTTCCCGGAGCTTCGGCTACAGCAAGAGATGCAGCTTTGGCAAATTGATTGCAATTTCCTTCAACAAAATTATCAAACGTATAGCGATTATTCAGACGTGTATTTTCATTATTTATATTTTCTCCTATCGAAAAAATTTCACTGCCATTTTCCTGAGGAGGTTGCAAAAAAGAAGGGTCACCCAAAACAATAGTATACTGTATTTCAGGGATATAACGCAACACCTCCAGAAAAACATTTTCCAAAAGATTATGATAATGTTCTTCTATCCACTCGTAATGAAAGCGACTTGGTACCTGAATAATTATTTTTTCATCAACCAATTTTAACGGGACAATCGGTTTGAACCAGGTGGAACACGTTTGTGGTGGAACACGTTTCTCTATTTCAGAAATACACTGCAACCATAAATTTTCCAAATTAATTGCCAGTTTTTGCATAGAACAACCCTTGCTGAAAGTAAATAAAATTTAAAAAGTTAATATTGTCGAACTCGTAAAAAGTTAAGAAATGGCATATAAGATCAATATTATAGTATTGAAAATATTTCACTATCTACCATATATGGACACATAACACATAACAAATATTTTAGACTTTTTACGAGTTCGACAATATTATTAATCGAGCAAAACAGCAAAAAAAGAGATAGCGACAAAAAAGTTATCCACAAATTATCCACACTGCTTATGTTTTGTTTTGCTGAAAAAAAGATAGAAAAATATTATAAAAAGTCAAATCTCAAAAACATTTTTTTTAGACGGTTGAGCAATAAATTTTTATCTAAAAAAAACTTGACATTCCAAGAAAATTTATAGTATATTTTCTACCGTTTTAGATGGATAAATCTTGAAAATATATAATGTAAGGAATTTTTAATGAAAAGAACTTACCAACCGAGTAATACAAAAAGAAAAAGAGTACACGGTTTTAGAAAAAGGATGAGCACTAAAGCTGGTCAGAATGTTTTGAGAAGAAGAAGAGAAAAAGGAAGAACAAGGCTCTCTGTAAGTGACAGTTTTTCTATGAAGTAATCAACAAAATAGTTGAACTTATTGTGGAAAAAAGTCTAAAAAAACAGACATTAAAAAAAAAAGAAATCATTAGAGGATATCGTTCATTTCAAGGAATTTTGCAAGAAGGAAAAAAGTTTAACGGGAAAGTGATTACTGTTTTTTTTATTAAAGCCGATGAAAAAAAAGTTGGCTTTTTTGTTTCCAGGCAATATAAAAAAGCGGTTCAAAGAAATAAAATAAAAAGAAGAATGAGGGAAGCATACCGGAAAATGAAAGAATTTTTTCCTCCGGGTTATTTTTTGTTTTATGCTAAACATTTCAATCGCTTACCCAGGTATAAAAATATTAACTATGATCTGGAAATGTTTCTGGATAAATTTGTAAAAAGATGATTAACAAATTATTTATTTTGATCATAAGAGGTTATCAATTATTAATCTCTCCGATTTTTCCTCCTTCCTGCCGTTTTTATCCAACTTGTTCAGAATATGGAATTCAAGCTTTTCAGTACCACTCTTTTCTAAAGGCTTTTATTTTGACAAGTTGGAGAATATTGCGGTGTAATCCTTTTAATAAAGGAGGATATAATCCAATCAAGAAAAAAGATGGGAAATTAGATGGATAAAAAAACATTAATCGCTTTTGCCTTAATAGGATTCATTTTAATTCTGACACAAACAAAGCTTTACAAAAGCCGGGTTATGCCGAAAAAAGCGGACCAAATTGAATTTGTGAAAACTAAAAAAGACTCAGTTAAAAAGAATGAATCAATTAAAAACCAACCGGTAACGGTGGTAAACACTACTCAGAAAGTCGATGAAAAAGTAGTTGCGCCAATAATTAATCAAAAAGAAAAAGAAATTCTTTCAAAAATAAAAGGCGACAAGATTGAAGAAAAAGAGATAAGAATTTCTTCTGATATTTTCGAAGCCGTTCTCAGTAATAAAGGCGGAGGACTCCTGAGTTGGAAATTAAGAAAATATGCGGATGTAGATAGCCAACTTGTAGAACTTATACCCCGGGTGAAATATGGCTTGCCAACGATCGGATTTGAAATAGATGGAGATTCCGTTTTCTTCAATCAGCAAAATTATATTCAAAAAACAGAGAGTTTCGTTTCTTCTAATAATGTAATTTTAGATGATAAAAATAAAAGTTTTTCAATCCGCTACATTCTGGAATTTCGGGACGGTAAGAAAATAGAAAAGGATTTTACTTTCTATGCACATAGATATGATTTAGATTTATCGGTTAAACTTTCAGGATTCGAAAATATCAGCACGGATAAAAGCTATCAATTGGTTTGGAATGCCAGTCTGTTGCCGACGGAAATGCGGATAAAGGATGATCTTGGTTATTATAAAATTTATGCTTATCTGGGCGAGGATTTACAGGATTTTAACGTAAGCGAGAAAGAAAAAACCTGGAAGACGGAAAAGGTTACCGGCTCGGTTAACTGGGTAGCAATGAGAACAAAATATTTTTTATCAGCTATTTCGCCTTTATCTGAAAAAGGAAGAAGTCTCTCATATCGTGCAATTGGATTTTTTTATGCTCCCAATCAAAGATTTAAGCATTATGAATATACCATCAATATGCCGCTTGGAAATAGTCGAATAACACAGAATCAGTACAAAATTTATTTAGGTCCCTTAGAGTATAAACAGCTAAAAAAACTCAATTTAGGTTTGGATAAATTAATCATGAGATCCGGAGGGTACGAAAAAATATTCCGGCCGTTCAGTATCATCATTTTAATTTCATTTAAGTTTATTCATAAATTTATTCCAAACTATGGACTGGTCATCATTCTTTTTTCTATTTTGATAAAGCTTATTCTCTATCCCTTAACTCATAAGAGCTATATATCGATGAAAAAAATGCAGTTGATACAACCCAAAATGACGGAGTTAAAGGAAAAATATAAAAAGGACTCGCAACAACTCAATAAACACATGATGGGTTTATACAAAGATTACGGTGTAAATCCAATGGGCGGTTGCTTACCCATGTTGCTGCAAATGCCGTTGCTGATTGGATTGTTTATTGTTTTTCGATCCACGATTGATTTGAGAGGTGCGGATTTTTTTTGGTGGATTACCGATCTTTCAAAACCGGATTCAATTTTCACGCTTCCTTTTACATTACCTTTATATGGTCAAAACGTGGGGGTATTGCCAATTGTTATGGGCATAACCATGTTTTTACAGCAAAAAAGTACTATGCAGGATCCGCGGCAAAAGATGATGGCCTATTTTATGCCGTTCTTTTTTGTTTTCCTGTTCAACTCTTTTCCATCCGGGTTGAATCTATATTATACATTATTCAACGTCTGGACAATTATCCAGCAAAAAATGATAAAAACAGAAGATATGGAATTGAAGCCGGTTCAGAAAAAACCGGACAAGAGAAAAAGGGGAAAAAGATAAAAAATTATAAATCTATTAAAGCCCCTCCAATCCGGCGGGGCTAATTTTTTGATATGAATACCGGCGAAGATACAATTATTGCATTAGCCACTCCGGAGGGATTCGGAGGAATAGCGGTCATCAGATTGAGCGGCGGTGGAGCGATCTCAGAAGTGGGAAAACTTTTTATATCTCCTGGTAATCTGAACAAATTACCTTCGCACCGTGTTGTGGTTGGAAAGTTACAGGAAAAGGAAAATGGAGATGTAATCGATCAGGTTGTCGTTACTGTTTTCAGGAAACCAAACTCTTATACCGGAGAGGATGTTGTAGAAATAAGTTGTCATGGTGGCAAACATCTGACCAGCTTAATTCTTGGCATATTTTTAGAGAGAGGCATTAGATTAGCGGAACCCGGGGAATTCACACGGCGTGCCTTTTTAAATGGTAAACTTGATCTTACTCAAGCGGAAGCCGTAGCCGATTTGATTCATGCAAAAACAACATATAGTTTAAAAGCCGCAGCACGTCAATTACAGGGTGAATATTCCAAAAACCTTTCCAAGCTTCGGGATCATTTCATCCGGATGCTGGCCGATTTAGAACTGGAACTGGATTTCGCCGAAGAAGATATCGTGTTGAAGTCCAGAGAAAAAATTCTTGAAGAAATAGAGAATTCAGAGGAAAAAATAAAAGAACAGTTACAAACTTTTCGGCAGGGAAAACTAATTCACGACGGTGTGAAAGTTGTTCTCACAGGTAAGCCCAATGTGGGAAAATCAAGTTTATTTAATGCTATTTTAGGATATGAAAGAGCTATTGTCGATGAAACACCGGGAACAACCAGAGATGCCATCGAAGCACAGGTTGATATAGAGGGAAAACTCTTCCGGTTTATTGATACAGCAGGTTTGCAAAAAAAAGGAGAAAGAATAGAAAAAAAAGGAGTTGAAATAACACAAGCCCAAATTAAATCTGCTGATTTAATTCTTTTTTTAATCGACGCCTCCACAGACGTGGTAGAAGACGATCTGTCTGTTAAACAACAGATATTGAAACAGATTAAAAACAGAGAAACAGAATTTAAACCGGATATTGCTGTAATAAGAAATAAAATTGATATCGGCGAGGAAAAACCTTTTTCAGGTATGGGCGAAAACTGGCCGGTTATTCAACTGTCCGCAAAAACAAAAGCGGGGTTTGGAAGATTACATACCTATTTTGCTCAATATATCGAAGACAGCAAAAATAGTGGTTTGCAAACTAATCAGATAATTACAAACGTAAGACATTTTAATCTGCTAAAAGAAGCAAAAAAAAATTTAGAAAGAGCAAAAAAGACACTTTTAGATAATATGAGCAATGAATTTATAGCTGTGGATATGAGAGCTGCTCTGGACAACATCGGAGAAATTTTAGGAAAAACAACGACAGAAGATATTCTGAATCACATTTTCGCAAATTTTTGCATTGGAAAATAAGGTTTCACGTGAAACATCGGGTTTTAAATCAAGAAGAAGGGGGACTATACGGTACTTACGACGTTATTGTTGTCGGTGCGGGACATGCCGGTTGTGAGGCGGCGCTGATTGCAGCCAGGATGGGAGCAAAAACGCTATTAGCCACCATGAATCTTTTCACTGTGGCTCAAATGTCCTGTAATCCCGCCATCGGTGGTTTGGCAAAAGGACACCTGGTGCGGGAAATTGATGTGTTGGGTGGGGAAATGGCTTTGAATACGGATCGTAGCGGTATTCAATTCAGGATGCTAAACAGATCAAAAGGGCCCGCTGTATGGTCGCCAAGAGCGCAAACAGACCGCATGGATTATTCCTGGCAGATGAAGTTAGCAATTGAAAGACGGGAAAATTTATTTCTAAAACAGATGATGGTGGAAGGAATCGTTGTTGAGGATAAAAAGATTGTCGGTATTCGGTTGCAATCCGGAACGGTGATTGAGGGAAAAGCGGTAATTTTAACAGTGGGAACCTTTTTAAACGGTATGATTTTTATTGGAAAAACCGCCATCGATGGCGGCAGGGCCGGTGAGTTTGCCGCAAAAGGAATTACAAAAGATTTAATCGAAAACGGTTTTAAAGTCGGTCGCTTAAAAACGGGAACGCCGCCAAGAATAGACGGTCGAACCGTAGATTTTGATCGATTAGTACCGCAATATGGAGAAGAACCGCCGCCGGCTTTTTCTTTTCAAACAGAAAAAATAGAGATCGAACAGGTGCCTTGTTATTTGACAAAAACAACACCGGAAACCCACAAAATTTTGCTGGGTGCTCTGGATCGTTCTCCTCTTTACACGGGGATGATTCACGGTGTCGGCCCCAGATATTGCCCATCGATTGAGGATAAAGCCGTTCGTTTCAGTGACAGAGACCACCATCAATTATTTCTGGAACCGGAGGGAAAAGATACGACGGAGATATATTTAAACGGGTTTTCTTCCAGTTTGCCTGAGGATGTTCAGATAAAAGCTTTGCATACAATCCCGGGATTGGAAAAAGCAGAAGTCACACGTCTTGCATACGCAATTGAATATGATTATTTTCCCACCGATCAGATTTTTGTTACCCTGGAAACAAAAAGGATCAAGCATCTGTATTTTGCCGGGCAGATCAACGGAACCTCCGGATATGAAGAAGCGGCAGCGCAGGGATCGATGGCGGGTATCAATGCCGTTTTGAAATTACATAAAGAAAAGCCGTTTATTTTAGACAGATCGGAAGCTTATATTGGCGTTTTGCTCGATGATTTGGTAACCAGAAACCCGGTTGAGCCTTATCGTATGTTTACCTCGCGGGCGGAATATCGCTTGTTGTTGCGGCAAGACAATGCGGATTTGAGATTGTATCGCTACGCAGAAAGATACGGCTTATTACCCGACAAACCGATACGACGAATAAAAACAAAAGAAAAACAGATTCCCGAATTGATAGAAAGATTGAAGAGAATTAAGGTGAAACCGAATGATGTAGCAGAAATTCTAAAAAGACATCATTCCAAACAATTGACACGGAAAGAGAGTCTGTTTCAATTATTAAAGCGCCCGGAAATTTCTATTGAAGCGATACGATATTTCTGGCAGCCTTTACAGGAAGATGAAAAATTACAGAGAGAAATTGAAATACAGGCGGAAACAGAAGTAAAATATGAGGGTTATTTTGCCCGCCAGAAAGCAATGATTAAAAAGATGCAAGCGTTGGAAAATCAAACAATCCCGGCCATTTTTGACTATGCGTCGGTTACGGCGCTGGCCACGGAATCCAGAGAAAAGCTGCAAAAATACCGGCCGCGCACCCTGGGCCAGGCATCAAGAATTGAGGGGGTCAGAGCTGCCGATATTTCTGTTCTGATGGTTTTTTTAGAAAAATATCACCGCAAGCCGGTGTAAGCGGGGGAGAAACTGGAGAGCGTTTATCGGGAACGGTTCAGTAATAGTTATGTTTTATTGATTTCCAATTGAAACATGAAATTAAAACAGGTTTCGACTGAGTTTATCCGGAGTTTACCGAAGGCTTCAGACCGGCCAAAAATGGAAGCCGGGTTGAACCCGGCAACAATTTCAGGGAAAAATTCGTCGAATTCCGACAAGAATGAAACACAAATTAAATTTTACTGTTCCACGTGAAACATGAGATGAAAAAACAAGAAGAACAATTAAAACAATTTCTCCGGGGTGCAGAGTTGCTTTCCATCGAGGTTAGTAAAAAGCAGGCAGCAAAAGTGGAAATGTTTTTACAATTATTGCTGAGTTGGAACCGTAAAATGAATCTTTTTTCTCGACATGATACGCAGCGGTTAGCGGAAAGGCACCTTCTGGAATCTATTGCCTGGCTGGAAAACTTTGGAAAAATTAAATCACCTGTTTTGGATTTCGGCAGCGGCGCGGGATTTCCCGGCATTCCCATCGCTTTTTTTCGGCCGGAAAGTAAACTGTTCTTACTGGAATCAAAAAAAAAGAAAGCCGGTTTTCTAAATTTAGCCGTAAAAGAATTAGGAATAAATGCGGAGGTTATCCCCGGCCGGGTTGAGGCTGAAGAAATTCAGTCGCGTTTCAGAGAATTTTTTCCCGTTATTGTTTCCCGGGCGGTTGCAGACCTCTCTCTTTTGTGGCGATGGACGGCTCCGCTTTTACGGGAAGAAGGCGTTTTAATTGCGTTCAAAGGAGAAGCATTACAGGCGGAATTAGAAAAGTTGCGCCGGAATAAATCTTCCTTGAAGTTTGATGCGAAAGTTTTAGATTATAATATATGTAAAAATTTGTGGGCCAAGCCTTATTTAGAGAAAAGAAAAATTGTTATGGTTAATATGACGGGAAAAGGAAAATCTAATGGACAATGAGGTTTTTAATGAAATTGCCGGCTTAATAACCGAGTCCCGGAACCCCAAATCCATGAAAATAGATGCGTTGGAAGTCCCGGAGATTTTGAAGATTATTAACGAAGAAGACAAAAAAATTTCATTTGCAGTTGAGAAGGAAATTTCATATATCGCCAAGGCGGTTGAATTGGTGGTTCATGCTTTTAAAAGTGGCGGCAGGTTAATTTATATCGGAGCGGGTACCAGCGGAAGACTTGGAGTTTTGGATGCTTCTGAATGTCCGCCCACCTTTGGCATACCCGAAGAGATGGTTCAGGGTATCATTGCCGGTGGATATGATGCGCTGGTTAGTGCGCAGGAAGGTTCGGAAGACATGATTGAAAATGGACCGAGAGATTTGCAGGAAAGGAATCTTTCCGGTAAAGATGTTGTATGTGGTATTGCGGCCAGTCGTCGTACACCGTATGTTGTGGCAGGTGTGGAATATGCCCATTCTATTGGTTGTAAAACAATCTATGTTACCTGCACACCCCGGGAAGAGATGAATGTAAATGTGGATGTGGCAATCTGTCCGGTTGTTGGTCCTGAAGTAGTAATGGGCTCTACAAGAATGAAGTCGGGCACAGCACAAAAGTTGGTTTTAAATATGATTACTACCACCGCAATGATCCGTTTAGGCAAAGTGTATGAAAATATGATGGTTGACCTGCAGATGAACAGCAGGAAATTAGAAGAACGTTCCAAAAGAACCCTTATGATCATCACCGGTATTGATTATGGAGAGGCTGAGAGAATATTGTTAAAAGCGGGCGGCCATGTCAAAACAGCGGTTGTGATGCAGATTGCAAAGGTCGACGGGAAGATCGCTGAAAAAGCGTTGGCAAAGACAGAGGGTTTTGTACGAAAGGCAATCGAATTTGCGAAAGATTAAGGCACAAAGTTGTATAAATTAGTAGAGGAAAAACTCTACCGGTCAGAACCGTTTCAGAAAGTATCTAAGCTGTTGCAGGAAAAGAAAGCTGTGACCATTTCCGGATTAGCCGGATCTGCGCTTGCTTTTTTAGCAACATATTTGTATAAAAACGGCTTTGAAAATGTTGCGGTAATTTCAGCGGATAATTCCGGTGCAGAAAAAATTTGGAGCGATATTGCCAACCTGATTGCCCGCGATGATGTTTTCTTTTTCCCGCTAAACCAGGAAACCCATGGTTATATTAAAAGAATGCAAACAGAAATAGTCGGTCAACAGTTAAAAACATTAGAAAAACTGATTGAAAAACAATCGGGTGTTTTTGTTTCACCTGTTACGGCGCTGGCAGAAAAAGTTCATGATATAAATTTTATCAGAACCAGGAGAATAAAAATAGCAAATAGTGAAGAAGCCGGAATTGAAGATATTGTCAACCGCTTAATCGATTTTGACTATGAACACACAGAATTAGTGAGCGGTGCCGGTGAATTTTGTGTTCGCGGTGGTTTAATAGATGTCTTTCCTTTCGAGTCGTTGTCGCCGGTTCGGATAGAATTTTTCGGTGATTTTGTAGAATCGATGCGAACGTTTGATGTGATTAGCCAAAGATCACAGGAAAAAATTGAACAGATTTCCATCCTTCCACCAATTTTAAAAAATGCGAAAAATAACATACCCAACAATTCAATTCTTGATATTCTTCCGCAAAACACCGTTTTCATTTTGGATGAGCCGGAACGATTTGAGCGGGCTTTTGCAGAAAATGTAAGTTTCAAAGCATCGAATTATGAAATCGATGAAGATATTTTGACAAAACAGGAAATCCCGGGGGGCTTGCAAGAGATTTTTCGAACCATAAAAAAACTTCGGCATGTTGAGCACAGAAAGCTGGGCGAGACACAACATGTAGATATCTCTTTTAAGATGACCGGTCATGAAGATTTCCGCGGCAGCATACCGTATTTGCGTCAGAAAATTGAAAAATTTAGAAAAAAAATTAAAACGGACAATGCAAAAATATTTATCATGGTGGAAGAAAAATATGAAGTGGAAAGATTACAGGAGTTGATTACAGAAGACAATGATCACCATGTAAATATCAGCAGCGGTATTTTGTATGAAGGTTTTTCGTTTCCTGCAGCAAATATGATGGTAATTACAGAGAAAGACATGTACGGCAGAATTCCACGGAAACGGAATTTTGGTAAATATCGCGGTGGTGTTCCAATTACCCGGTTAAATGCACTGAAGTTCGGCGATTTAATGGTACATGTGGATCATGGTATCGGCAGGTATCTCGGTTTAAAAAAAATATCCGTTGCCGGAGCAGAAAGAGAATGCTTAAAATTACAATATCGTGATGGGGATCTATTGTATGTAAATATCGATCAAATTCAAAGAGTTAATCGCTACAAAGGCGCGGAAGGAATTGTTCCTCATTTGAACCGTTTAGGAGGAAAAGACTGGAACCGTCTGAAAGAGAAAACGCGGAAATCAATTGAAAAAATGACAAAAGATTTGCTGGAACTTTATGCAATTCGAAAAGCAAAAAAGGGGAATTCTTTTTCCCCGGATCAAACCTGGCAGAAAGAGTTGGAGGCATCTTTCATTTATGATGAAACGCCGGATCAACTACGCACCATCGATGAAGTGAAACAAGATATGGAATCGGATTCGGTGATGGATCGTTTGGTTTGCGGGGATGTCGGTTTTGGGAAAACGGAAGTTGCATTACGTGCTGCTTTTAAATCCGTTTTGGATGGAAAACAGGTTGCCATTCTGGCGCCGACAACGGTCCTGGCACAACAGCATTATGAAACATTTATGGAACGGCTGGCTAACTATGCCACCGAGGTAGAGTTGCTTTCCAGGTTTCGCACGCCCAAACAGCAAAAAGAGATTGTTGAAAAATTGAAACAAGGAAAAATTGACATCATCATCGGTACCCATCGTTTGTTGTCCAAAGATGTTGAGTTTAAAGACCTTGGCCTATTAGTTGTGGATGAAGAGCACAGATTTGGGGTGCGTCAAAAAGAAAAGATAAAAAACATATTTAAGTTGGTGGATGTTCTTTCTCTCACCGCAACGCCTATTCCACGAACATTGCACATGGCTTTGCTTGGCAGCCGGGATATGTCTACCATCAATACGCCGCCTAAAGACCGTCTGCCGGTAATTTCTGAAGTAGTACCTTTTAATAAAGACCTGATCCGGCAGGCTATTTTGGATGAAATAAATCGCGGCGGGCAGGTTTTTGTGGTTCACAACCGGGTTCGCTCCATCGAATCCATGGCTAAAATGATTCAACGATTGATACCGGATCTTAAAATTGCCGTTGCCCATGGTCAGATGAAAGGCCATGAATTGGAAAAAATAATGCTGGATTTTGTGCGAAAAAAACATCAATGTTTGGTTAGTACGATGATCATCGAATCCGGCCTGGATATGCCTAATGTGAACACCTTAATTGTAAACCGGGCGGATAAATTAGGATTGGCGCAACTGTACCAACTAAAAGGCCGGGTGGGAAGATCTAACCGGCAAGCATTTGCCTATTTTTTAGCGCCAGCTTTTAAATTTTTAACCGGCACCGCTTTAAAACGGCTTCAGACTATCGAGGAACATCTGGAACTGGGTTCCGGTTTGCAAATTGCCATGAAAGATCTGGAAATTCGCGGAGCCGGCAACCTGTTGGGCGGGCAGCAAAGTGGTTTTATCAACGCAATCGGTTTTGATCTGTACAGTAAATTATTGAATGAAACAGTGGCCAAAATGAAGGGAAACATTCCTCGGCAGGCAACAGAGAAAGTGTTTCTGGATGTTATGGTGGATGCTGAATTCGACGCATATATTCCGGAAGATTATGTTCGTATGGATTATGAACGGGTTAACATTTATCAAAGACTAACCTTTGTTACAAATGAGGATGAATTATTTGAACTGGAAGAGGAGCTGCGGGACAGATTTGGCGTATTGCCAAAGCCGGCGCGAGTATTATTGGAAATTACACGCCTTAAAATTCTTTCTTCTCAACTTGGCATCGAAAAATTGCGGATCAATAAAAATGATTTAACTGCATATTTTTCTGATACATACTATCAGAACAACAACCAGGAACTTTTGCAAAAAATAATGCGTTCAATTCAGGAATCTTCGCCGGAAAAGTTACGTTTTTTACAAGGTGAAAAATTTGGCTTTAAATTACGGCTACAACAGATTGATGAAACATCTCTTCATTTCACCAGAAAATTCTTTAATCAATTACTGCAACGAGCGGCATAAATTTTTATAGACAGGAGGTAGATGAATGAAAAATTTGCAACGGAAATGGGTAGTAAATCTGATGGTACCTGGGCTTTTAGTCCTTGCCATGGGGTGTGGTTCAAAAAAAATAAAATTGGTAGCCAGAGTCGGAAATGATTTGATTTCGGTAGCTGATTTCGAAAAGGAATTTATTGCCGCCAAACCGGTATATCTTATCAAAAATGCGAAAATGAAAGAAAAACAAAAATTTCTTAATAAAATGATCGAAAAAAGTCTGCAACGGCAAGCGGCATTGCAAATGAGTTTGGATAAGACACCGGAAATAAAAGAAAAAATTAAGCGGGTAAAAGACCAAACAATTTACAATGCTGTCCTGGATGAACGGATCGTGTTCAAAGTCGTGCGGGAAGAGGAGATACGAAAATATTACCAACGCTCGGGAGCGGAAGTTCATATTCGTCATATTTTTTTAGAGGTTCCACCGAACGCTTCCCGGGACAAGATTGATTCGACAAGATCAAATGCGGAGGAAATTATTCGCCGGCTTCGCTCCGGAGCTGATTTTGCAGAAATGGCAAAAAAATATTCCGATGACAAGGTAACCAGGGACAAAGGGGGAGATATGGGATATATCCGTTGGGGCGGAATGGACGATTCATTCTTAGATGCGGCTTATAAATTAAGGAAATATGAACTTTCTGCAAAACCGGTAAGAACATCTAAAGGATTTAATGTGATTCAGGTTTTGGAACGCCGCAAAATGCCACAAAAACCGTATCAGTATGAGAAAGAAAATATTGTTCAGAATCATTTCTATCGCAAATATCGCAAAGATTTAGTGGCGCTGTTTGGAGAATTCAATAAAAAAATGACGAAAGAGCAGCATGTAGTAATCCATGAAGAAAATTTTGCTAAAGTGCTTGCATACCTGAAAAAATCCGCGCCGGATTCTCTATTTCGGATAACAGCGGCAAGGAAATCGGGTGATTTTTCCTGGGTTGATCCTGAAATCAATAAAATACCACTGGCAACTTATGATGGCGGTTTTTCTTCCTTATCCGATGTTTTTAAATTTGCAGCCCTGCAATACAATTTGATGCCCATTCGCAGGAAGCCGCAGTTGAAAGATCTGGTAAAAAATGAAATACAACTTCATCTCACAATTGCAATGGGTTTGAAAAGCGGCTACATTGACAGGCAACCCTATAAAAATCAATTTGCAAAACGAGTAGAAAAGATACTGACAACTGCCATCCACAATCGGGAAGTTAACCTGAAAGTTGATTTGTCAGAAGAAACATTGAAACAGTATTATATCAACAATACGAAGTTTTTTCTTTCTCCGGCAAAGGCGGAAGTGCAGGAAATTTTAGTAACGGATGAAAATCTGGCAGATAGGATTGCTAAATGGGCAAAAGCCGGAAAAAATTTTGATACGCTTGCAGAAAAATATAACACCCGTTCTACAACCAAAGCAAAAAAAGGGATTTTGGGGAAAATAAATGCTAAAAGTTACGGTGCGTTGGGAAAAAATGCGCTGGAAATGAAAGTTGGGGAAATTCGTGGTCCCATTAAATCCGGCGGGAACTATTCTATCATAAAAGTCCTCAGCAGGGAAGAAGAAAAGGTTAAAACATTTAAAGAGGCGAAATCGGCAGTTATGGGCCGGTATCGTAAAGAAAACCTGGATAAACTCAACAAAGAATGGATGGCTCGCTTGCGAAAACAAATTCCGGTACAAACGTACCCCAAAGCCCTGGAAACAGCATTACACGGGATTGATTGGTAATTTTTTATTTTGAAACAGTTGTTTATGAAGGAAAGGGAAAAATAAAGTTGCAGATTAATCAAAAAACTCTTTTTTTGCTTTTCATTTCGCTGTTTGTTTTTTCATGTCATTCTCCACAAACTGAAAACTCCGTTATTGCCAAAGTAGGAAACAGTATATTAAAAACTGAGGATTTTGCCACTGTTTTTGGCATTACCCCGGACAAACTGGAAAACGAAGCGGAGTTGGAAAATTTGATTCATCGTTGGATTGATGAAGAAATTTTATTTCAGACGGCAATTAGCAAGGGGTTTGCCGGCAAACCTGAAATACAGGAAGAGATGAAAAAGATCAGAAGATCAATCATCATAAATTATTACCTTGATGAAGAAATGAAAAACATTCCGGAAATTTCGGAGCAACGGCTGTTGGAATATTATAATGAAAATATGGATGATTTCGCGTGGTCTGAAACAGAATACAAATATTCTTATTTGATTTGTAACAAAAGAAAGTCTGCGTTGGCATTCTTACGGGAAATCCGAAAAGGGAAGGGTTTTGCAGAGATTGTTGAAAAAAATCATCCGGCCATCGTTTTAAACAAAAAATGGGACAGTGGTTACCTTCCCATTGAAAAAGTGATCCCGGAAATTAAAAAGATTCTCGTTCAATTAAAACCGGGCAGGGTTTACGGTCCGGTAACTTCTTCCAGCGGGTACATCGTTTTTAAATTGGAGAAAAAAGCGGCTCCCGGAACGGTACAGGATTTTCAATTGGTAAAAGATATCATTAAACAGCGTCTGCAGGAAGACTGGTATTCGGAACATTATCAGGAGCTCTTAGTTTCACTTAAAGATACGAAGAACATTGAAATAAATATGCAGAATGTACATAGATTAGTTGAACCGGATTCAGCTAAACAATAAAACAGAGGATAAAATGTTTGCAAGAAAAACTGTTAACATATTGTTATTATTATTGTTACCCGGTATACTTTTAGCACAGGAAAAATTGGATGGAATTGCCGCTATTGTTGGCGATGAAATTATTCTATATTCCGAATTGAATCAATTCGCGGCGCAGTTGGCCATTCAAAATAAAATTGATTTGCAAAAAGAGCCCCAAAAATTTGAAGAGTTGAAAAAAAAGGCCAGAGAAAACTTAATTGTTCAGAAAATATTACTGGCCAAAGCGATAGAAGATACTATTACTGTTGATGATGTCCGTGTGGAAGATATGTTGGACGGTCAGATCAAGCAATGGGTGCGGCAGTTGGGTTCAGAAAAAAAAATTGAAGAATACTTCGGTATGCCTATTTCAAAAATTAAACGGCAATTTCGTGACGAAGTAAAAAACCGTTTGATGGTAGAAACGCTCCAGGGGCAATATGTTCGCAAAATAACCATTACACGGCCAGAGGTGGAGCAGTTTTACCGTTCGATGAAAGACAGTTTGCCGGAAATGCGGGACATGGTCCACATCAAACACATTTTGCGGGAAATTCGTGCCGGAGGCAGCGGACGGGAAAAAGCGCTAAAAAAAGCAAAAGAAATTCGCCAAAAATTATTGGATGGCGCTGATTTTGCCGAGATGGCAAAGCAATATTCGGAAGATCCCGGTTCTGCCAAACGGGGTGGTGAATTGGGCTTAATCAAACGTGGAGATTTTGTCAAAGAATTTGAAGAAGCCGCTTTTAACCTGAAGAAGGGGAAAATATCGGATATTGTAGAAACGAAATTAGGCTTTCATATTATTGAACTGCTTGAAAGAAGAGGAGAGCGTATCAACGTAAGACATATTTTGATTCGCTTACAACCCACCACACAGGATGCCGAGCGCACTCGGGAATTTCTGTCGGTTGTTCGTGACAGCATTATTTTGGGCGCTGATTTTGGCGAAATGGCGCGAAAATATTCGGACGACGCCACTACAGCGGAGAATGGAGGTGACCTGGGCTGGTTTGAAACCAACCAACTGCAAGTTAAGGAATTTAAAACCACTTTAAAAAATATGCGGGTTGGCGATATTAGCAAACCTTTCCGCACGAATTTTGGCTACCATATCCTTTTGCTGGCGGATAAACGGGAAAAAGGGAAACTGACGTTAGAAAAAGACTGGCATCAAATTGAACAGATGGCTCTGACCCAAAAACAGGGCAAGGAAATGCAAGCATGGATCGACAAATTGCGTAAAAATGTCTATGTGGAAATCAAAGAATAATTGTTGCTGAAACGATGATTAAAAGCCCGCATTTTGTGGGCTTTTTTACTTTGCGAACCGTTAAAAAGAATACCCCCTATTTTTTATTGCGGGTTAACTAAAAATTTATGATCTTTTAAACCGATCTATTCTTCGGCGTTATTGCTCGATTGTGTTTAAATCAGAGGTCTCGATGGGAAAGCCAAACCAGAGTGCCAATTTTTTAAGAAAAGCAGGAATATTTCTTTTTATCCTGAGTTTTTCTTTTGTGTCATCCGGTTGGGCACAAAAACATATTCGTATTCTTAATTGGAATGATTTTCACGCCAAGAATATGGCCATCCGGAAAAAGGATAAAAAAGGTTCCTATTCCAGCGGCGGAGCCGCGCTGTTGGAAGGCGCTATTCTGCATTTTCAACAGGATTCCATTCCCATCGTCAAAGTTAATGCCGGGGATGATTTTCAGGGAACGCCGATCAGCACAATCTCCAGGGGCGCTTCACAAATTCGGTTGCTGAATCTTGTTCATCCGGATGTTTTTACTATTGGCAACCACGAATTCGATTACGGCAGTTACCGCCTGGATTCCCTGCTCCACCGGGCACATTTTAACGTCATCAGCGCAAATCTTTATAATACGGATACCGGGAAACTGTTTGCTAAACCGTATCAAATATTACAGATTGGCGGTGTAAAAATCGGTTTTATCGGCCTCATGCTTCCGGATCTGCCGGGCGTTGTGTTGAGTAAGAATATCAAAAACATCAAAGTTTTAGATGAAAAGCGCACGGTTGAAAAATATGTTTATTTGCTGGCGGATTCGGTAGACCTGTTTGTGGTCGTTAGCCACATGGGCATTGAGTACGACCGAAAGTTAGCCGCGGCAAATAACGCCATCGATGTGATCATTGGCGGGCATTCACATACGGTTATGAAAAAACCGGAAGTGGTAAACGGTGTTCTCATTTTTCAGGCAGGTTCTTACGGCAGATTTTTAGGCAAGTTAGATATTTGGGTGGATACGCAGCGGGATACCATTGTGCGTTACCGTGGCAAACTTATGTCCCTGACCTCACGTAATTTCACCCCGGATAAAAAAGTACAGGCAGCGGTTGATTCTTTGGAATTAATCGTTGGTAAAAATCTGGACCGGAAGATTGCAGAATTGAAAACGAATTGGATCCGCCGTCGCAACGGGGAAAGCAATATTGGCAATTGGATCGCCGACGCATTTCGGGAATATACGGGAGCAGATGTGGCGTTCCAGAACAGCGGCGGTATCCGGAAGAATCTATACAAAGGCCCGGTAACAAAACGGGATTTTTGGGAAGTTACGCCGTTCAGTAATACCATTCTAACATTTAAGGCAACAGGAGAAGAGCTTCTTGCCATTATTGAAAACAGCGTTTCCGGTAAACACGGCATGCAGCAAATTTCGGGAATGAAAGTTTTTTACAATCCCAATGCGCCGGAGAACCACAAAGTGACAAAACTGTTAGTCGACGGCAAGACGGTTAATACGAAAAAGGAATACTCGGTTGCCACGTTGAATTTTGTCTTCGATAAATTTGTAAAAAATTATCGCCTGATTCCCGAAAACAGGCCGGTGAAAAAATTTAACAAATTAGACCGCGATGTGCTGATTGAAATGGCGCAGAAGCAGAAGATACTGTTTTCCAGGATCGAACATCGCTATAAAAAAGTAAAGGATTGAGGCTGTGTTGGCCATTATCGGTTGGTTCTTTTTTGTTTTAGGTTGGCTGATCGGCCTTGCCGTTATCCCTTTTGGTCTGCCCGGAACGTTTTTGATTGTTGCAGATGCCTTCGTTTTTGCCCTGCTGACCGGTTTTAAGACAGTCACATGGAATTTTCTGGCGGTTTTATTGGGGCTTTCCGTGCTAATTGAGTTGGTGGAATTTTTCCTCGGCGCGGCGGCAGCAAAGAAGTACGGCTCCTCCAAATGGGGAATGTGGGGAGCTGTTTCAGGTGGTTTTTTCGGTGCGATTTTGGCGACGCCGTTTTCGCCGGTGTTAGGCACGATTTTGGGGGCTTTTCTTGGCGCTTTCATCGGCGCGTTTGTGCTGGAATTTATCCGTTTTTCCGATGCCGGTCAGGCGCTGCGTTCCGGTTGGGGTGCTTTCCTGGGCGCCGTTAGCGGCAGGTTTTTAAAAATAATTGTAGCCATTGCTATGGTGATTATGATTGCTTTTCGTGTGTGGTAGCGATGATTTTGCGTAAAACAATATTTTTTATTTTGATCCTTTTGATCTCGGCCGCCGGTTCGGTGACTGCCCAGGATAAATTAATCATTGCCCGTGTGAAATACAGCGGCGGCGGTGATTGGTACAATGATCCGGCGGCAATTCCCAATTTGCTCGATTTTATCAACCGGGAAACGGGAATTCCGGTGGCAACTACCGAGAAGAAAGTAGCCCTCACCGACGAAAAACTATTCTCGTATCCCATCCTTTTTCTGACCGGTCATGGCAGGATTCGTTTCAATGAAATAGAAGTGAAACGGCTGCGGGAATTTTTGAACTACGGCGGCTTTTTGTATGCGGATGATGATTACGGCATGGACAAGTATTTTCACGCGGTGATGAAAAAAGTGCTGCCCAAAGCCAAATTTATCGAGCTGCCCTTTTCCCACCCAATTTACCATATTCATTTTGATTTTCCCGGCGGCCCGCCCAAAATTCATGAACATGACGGCGGGCCAGCACGTGCCTACGGTCTTTTTCTCAACGGCCGCATGGTTGTTTATTACACATTTGATACAAATATCTCGGATGGCTGGGTAGCAACACACAACGATCCGCCTAAAATCCGTGAAGAGGCTTTTAAAATGGGTGCCAACATTATGCTTTGGAATTTGATGAATTGATTTTATGACCGCATTTGAAAGAAATTACCGGGAAATTTCACAAATTATTTCCCGGCAGGGCAAAAGAAAATTCTTTCTGCAACTTATTAAGGGCTTTTGCCTGACAACCGGTATTTTCATGTTGAGCGGCCTCATTGCCGCGCTGTTCGATACCTTTTTCCGGTTTGATCCGGAGATTCGCATTTTTTTTGTATATGGGATTATTTTAATTACGGCAGGATTTTTTTTGAACTTTGTTGTCAAACCGGCTTTTGATTTTTGGCGTAAAACGGGGAATTATTCTGTTGAAATCATAGCCGGAGAAATCGGCGGCCACATCAATGAGTTACATGATGATCTGTTAAATGCCGTTCAGGTTTACGGCACGGTGCAGAAAAACAATGAAAAATATTCTCTGGAATTAACCGGCCACGCATTGAAATCGGTTCTGCGGATTCTCAAAAATGTTCAATTGTCCCGGTTGTATCCGGTTCGGGCAGCAAAAAAGGCGTTTCGTTTTCTTCTTTCTCCTGTGCTCGTTTCCGTGCTGGTATTAGGTGTTTTTCCCGCCCAATTCCAGAAAAGTCTGAACCATCTTTTCCATCCGACGGTTCAATTTAAACCTACGCCGGTGGAGGAAATCATTCTTAAACCGGGAGATGTCACAAAAATTGAGGGCGACAGTTGCCGGATCACAGCGCAAATTATTGGAACGTACAATGGTCCGGTGGTTTTGGCATTGCAACAGGAATCCCGGGATGTTGCGGATGAAAAACAGGTGCTGCCGGGTTCGGACAAAGTTTACAGATACACGGTTCGAAATTTGCGCACTTCGTTGAAATATTTTATCCAGGCGGGTAAAAAAACCAGCGCAGCCTACACTATTCAGGTAGAAAAACGGCCGTTTGCGAAAAAACTGAAAATCCGCCTCGATTATCCGGGATATACCGGCCTGCCGTTTCGATACCTTGAGGATAACATTGGGGATGTTACTGCATTAGTCGGTACGCGGGTAACGTTAAAACTAAACAGCAATAAAAAATTGGCCAAAGGGAATCTCATCTTTGGCAACGGTGCAAAACGAATCCTAAAAATTTCCGGTGACCGGGTAAGCGGCGGTTTTACAATTCGCCATGACGGCAGCTATCGACTGGAGCTCACCGATCTGTTTGGCTACACCAATCTGGAACCCATCCGGTATGAGATTAAAGCACTTGAAGATCAATTTCCAATTGTGGACATTGCCACACCGGGCAAAGATGTTGATTTAACGGAAGAGATGAAGCTGCCCTTAACCATCGAAGCGGAAGATGATTTTGGTTTCACCCGGTTGAGATTAGGATACCGGGTTGAGTCCAACATGGCTTATGCCGGTCAGGCGGACACTACCTACCATTACATTCCGTTGAAATTTGAAAATAACCGGGAGACAAAACTACTAGTGGAGTATCTCTGGAGCCTGAGCGGCTTATCCATGATGCCGGAAGATTTGGTCTACTATTTTGTCGAAGCTTGGGATAATGATGCTGTCAGCGGCCCCAAGCGAAGTATTTCCCGGGTTTACACAGCCCGGTTTCCGTCGGTATATGAAATTTACCGGGAAACGGCCCAGTCTGATGATGAAAATATCGATAAACTAAAAGAGGTACTGGACGAAAGCAAAGGTTTGAAAGAGAAACTGGACGAAATTTCCAGAGAACTTCTACAGCAACAAAAAGTTGACTGGCTGAAAAAACAGGACATTGAAGATATTGCCCAAAAGCAACGGGACCTGCAAAAGTCCGTGGATGAAGTCAGGCAGGAATTGGAACAGATGGTTGAACGTCTGGAAAAAAACCGGATGCTCAGCATGGAAACACTGAAAAAATTTCAGGAGCTGCAAAATCTGTTTCATGAAATTATGACGCCGGAATTACAAAAAGCTTTGGAAAAATTGCAAAAAGCCGCTGAGAAATTGGATCAAAATCAAATGAAACAAGCGCTGCGGCAATTGCAATTTTCTCAGGATAATCTTTTAAAAAACCTGGAAAGAACCATTAATCTTTTTAAGCGGCTGCAATTGGAGCAGAAAATTGATCAGGCGGCAAAAATGACGGAAAATCTTGCCCGGCGCCAGGAGATGCTGAATAAAGAGTTGAAAAATGCAGACAAAAATGAACTTGCCAATCTTTTACGCCAACAACAAAAAGTAGAAGATGACGCCAAAAGTCTGAAAGACCTGCTGTCAAATCTGGATCTGTCCTTGCAGAAAGAAGTTCAATTTAATTCACCGACAATGGATTCTTTGTTGCAGGAGATCAAAAAAGCCATGGGTAAAATGCAGCAAACCAGGCAAAATTTACAGCAAGGCAAAAAACAGCAGGCATCAAAATCCGGGAAGATGAGCGAACAGGATTTACGTAATATGCTGCAACAGCTACAACAGTTGAAAAAAGAGTTTAGCCAAAAACAAAAACAGGAATTTACCAAAGAGTTTAACCGGGCGTCCGGTGATTTGCTTCGCCTTTCCCAGGAACAGGAAAAACTGATGCGGCAAACCCAAAACATGTCGTCTTCCAGCCCGCAAATGGGACAGGCGGCCGAAAGTCAGCAGCAACAGAAACAGCAATTGGGGAGAATTGCCGATCAATTGTATCAATTGTCGCAGAAAACATTTTTTGTCACGCCGGAAATCGGGCAGGTCCTGGGTAAAACAATGAACTCGATGCAGCGCGCTCTGCAGCAGTTGGAACAACGGAACAGCCGGGCGGCCACAGGTCAGCAGGCGCGGGCGCTGGGGGGCCTTAATGAAACCATCATGCAGGTGCAACAAGCGATGCAAAACATGCAGGGATCTTCCTCGGCTGTGGGTTTTGAGGAGTTTATGAAGCGCATGGAACAGATGGCCGGCAAACAACAGGGGATTAATCAAAAAACCCTGCAACTGGGCATGAAACAGGGACAGATGACGTTGCAGCAACAGGCGGCAATAGCCAGATTGGCCGCAGAGCAGGAAGCATTGCACAAATCCATGGAACAGTTGCGCAAAGAATTTGGCAACCGGTCCGATATTACCGGCCGGATGGAAGGGATTACCAAAGAGATGGAAAAAGTAGTAAAGGATTTGGAAAGGAAAAAGGTGAATCCCACCACCATCAACCGGCAAAAAAGAATTCTTTCCCGCTTACTGGATGCACAGCGTTCGATGAATAAGCGGGACTTCAGTAAGCAGAGGGAATCCAGGCCGGGTAAAACTTATTTTGTGCGCAGTCCCAAACAGATTGATGAGCAGGTGAGAAAACAGAAAGAGCGTTTTTTAGACGATTTAATCCGGGCGCGTAAAATCGGCTTCAATTCCGATTATCTGGAATTAATTCGCAACTATTTTCAAGCGCTTTCCGAGCAAACCAAAGAGAAGTAGATGAAAAAGCTGTTTTTGCATGTAATCATTCTTTCCTTTTTTTTTACTTTTCCGGCCGGAGCACAGGATGTAACGCGCAATATAATGCAGTTTCAGATCGGCCAGCGTTACGAATATGTGGGAGATTACCGGAATGCGCTGGAAATATACCTTGCTCTGCACAAAAGAAACCCTCGAAATTATACTTACTTTGATGCGGTTACCCGTTGTCTGGCTAATTTAAAAAAATTTGATCAGCTATTGTCGTTTATCCAGCAGCAAATTGATCAAAACCCGCAAAATTTACAATATCGTGTGAAATTTGGCACTGCCTTGTTACAGAAAGGCGAAGAAAAAAATGCGGAGCAGTACTGGAACGAATTGTTAGCCAGGAATCGCAAAAACAGTTCTCTCTACCGGATGATTGCTCAAGCCTGGATGATGAATCGCAAATTTGACAAAGGCGTGGAAATTTATAACAGGGGCCGGAGGGAGCTCGGAAAAGATTCTCTGTTTGCTCTGGAATTGGCACAGCTTCACACTTACCAACTCAATTATGATCTTGCTGCCGAAGAATATCTAAAATTTGTGCGTCAAAATCCGAACCGGCTTTCCTATGTTTCAGCACGCTTTGCGTCTTTTAAAGGAGATTTTCAGACTTATGAACAAGTAACTTCTGTTTTACAGCGCTGGATCAAACGGGAACCGGAAGTAATCTCCTACCGGAAATTATTTGCTGATTTTCTCATCAGTTTTGCCAATTATTCAGATGCTTTCAGCCAGGTTGAACAGATAGAACGCCTCCGGCAAGAACAGAAAGCAAAGGAAAAACCGGGAGCGGAACTGTTTCGTTTCGGAAAAACAATGGATGCGGAAAAACAGTACTCATTGGCGGAAAAATCATTCACCCTGGTTCTTGAAAAATATGCTTCTTTTGTCAACCGGAGCCAGGTTGAATACGAATTGGCGCGCAGTGTTTATTTACAGAAAAAATTCAAACAAGCCCTGCAGCAATTTGATCTGGTTTCCCGCAAATTTCCAAAATCCAACTGGTCTCTGGAAGCGCAGTTAACTCGCGGCGACATCTTTCTGCATCAGCTTTTCATGCCGGACAGTGCGGCCGGAGTATTCAAAAAGATTCTGCGCCTTTTTCCTAAAAATGACAAACGTACGCTTGCGCTTATCGCCCTGGGGGATGTTGAAGTTGTGCGTCAGAATTTAACGGCTGCGGAAAATTATTACAACCAGGCTTTGCATGTAACGGTTCGAAATACCGGATTAAAAACGGAACTGAGAATAAAATGTAATTTAAAGTTGGCCGAGGTAGCCTTTTTCAAGAAAAATTTTGATCAGGCCCAAAAATATTTGAATGCCATTCTGCAAAACAACCGGAGAAATTTGAGCAATGTGTTCATCAATGATGCGCTGGAACTGCTTTTGCTGATCGATGAAAACGCGGCACAATATCACGATGCGCTGGGCAGATATGCGGATGCTTTGCTGTTGCTGCGACAAAAACAATTAAAAAGAGCCGCTCATGAATTTGAATCTATTTTGCAAACAGATCCGGATGCACCGTTGACGCCGAAATCTTTGCTTAAAAGCGCACAGTTAAAAGAGGATTTGGGAGATTATCTGAGCGCCGTGATGGTCTACCAAAAAATTTTGGCAAGATACCCGGAAAATTCCTTGTGTGATCTCTCTCTCTGGAATATGGGTCAACTTTATGAAAACAAGATCCGGGATGTAAGCAAGGCCATCGAAAATTACGAGCAGATTTTGTACAAATACCCGGACAGCATCCTCACCGATAAAGCAAGAAAAAGAATCCGGGAGTTGGAGGGAAAATCGTGAAAAAAATTGTCTTTTTCCTGCTGTTGATTTTACTGCCGAACCTGACGTTGGGGCAAAAAATTCTTATTTATATGGATCTGCAGCAAACGGATCATCTTAAAGCTTATGGTGTGGCTTATTGGGCGTTGGAAAAGGGATTGAATGTGGAGTGGCTGCTTAACTATCGGGGCGGTTCATTTGTGATGGACGAAAATCGGGAGCTTGAACGGGAACTGCGTCTGCGCGGCGTGGCATCTTCCGTCATCACCGGTAGTCAGGCGGCGCAAATTTACGCCACTATCGAAGAAGAAAACATGGAAGTGGTGTTGCTGGAAAAAGCGCCGAGCATCGCCGTTTATACCCCCCAAAACAAATTACCCTGGGATGATGCCGTAACCCTTGCCCTGACTTATGCAGAAATCCCTTACGAAAAAATCTGGGATAAAGAAGTGCTGCGCGGCGATCTGGATAAATATGATTGGCTGCACCTGCATCATGAAGATTTCACCGGGCAATTCGGGAAATTTTATGCAAGTTTCCGTAACGCGCCGTGGTACATCGAAGAAGTGAAAATGAACGAGGCGATGGCGGCGGAATTGGGTTTTAAGAAAGTAAGCGGGATGAAAAAGGCGGTAGTATCGATAATCCGGGAATATGTGCTGCGCGGCGGTTTTCTGTTTGCCATGTGCTCGGCAACGGATACGTACGATATTGCCCTCGCCGCACTGAAAACCGATATTGTGCCGGCGGTTTTTGATGGGGATCCTCCAGATGCAAATTACCAGGCGAAGCTTGATTTTTCACAGACATTTGCTTTCAAAAATTTTGTATTGAATATGAATCCGTTCATTTACGAATATTCTGATATTGATATTCCGCCCAGTTACGCCGCGCCATTGCGCGGCGCAGATGCGGATGCTTTCACCCTGTTTGAATTTTCGGCAAAATACGATCCGGTGCCTACTATGTTGACACAGAACCATGTAAATGTAATCAAAGGTTTTATGGGACAGACGACGGCTTTTCGTCGCTCAAAAATAAAAGATACGGTGGTCCTGATGGGCGAAATCCCCGGCACGGAAAGTGTGAAATATATTCACGGTAATATAGGACGTGGAACTTTCACCTTTCTCGGTGGTCACGATCCGGAAGATTACCAGCATGCCGTCGGTGATCCGCCCACACAACTTTCCCTGCACAGAAATTCACCCGGCTACCGGCTCATTTTGAACAATGTTCTGTTCCCGGCGGCAAAGAAGAAGAAACGGAAAACGTAAAAATTCTCCTGCAGGTTTTCATCTCGTTCTTTGTTTGAACCAGAATAGTCCCCTTTTTTATCTGGAAGGGCCTGTGGGAGAATTTTTAATTTTGGTGTAAATAACTTTTTTATTCAGAGGAACAAAAATGCAATTGGAATACTCAGTCAAAACAGAACGCCGGACACATTTTGTTATAATTGATCATTTACTGCAAAAAGCGATTGACGAAAGCGGCATTGAAAATGGTGTGATCCATGTGTTTGTGCCGCACACAACCGCCGCCGTTACCATCAACGAAAATGCCGATCCCAATGTTGTGCGCGACATCAACACGGAAATGGAAAAGATTGTACCGTTTCACGATCATTACACGCACATGGAAGGAAATTCTGCGGCGCATATCAAATCCAGTTTGTTCGGTGTTTCGGAGACTATCCTGGTCAAAAACGGCCGTCCCATGTTCGGCACCTGGCAATCACTCTATTTCTGCGAATTTGACGGACCCAGATCGCGGCGGGTTTGGTTTTCCGTGCAGAAGGAGGATTGAGGAAGTGAGTATAAAAATGTTTTGTTCTGCAGCGCCCTGAGGAGTTCTTTATTTTGGGAAAATCGGAAGAAGAGGATAATATTTTTTCAAAGAATGAAGCTGTTATAAAAAATCTATTTGCAAATAAATTTTGAGTTTATTATTATGTCAAAAAAGAATTCACTTCAAAAGGGAAAACAAATGAGTAATAAACTAATATCTATTGATCCTGATATTTGTCATGGTAAACCTTGTATCAAAGGAACAAGAATTATGGTGAGTAATATTCTCAGTCAATTGGCCGGAGGCTATAGCATTGAAAAGATTTTAAAAGGTTATCCGGAATTAAAAAAAGAGCACATTAAAGCGGCTCTTGAGTACGCAGTAAGTGTGATAAATGAAGAGGAAATATATTTAATACCAAACGATGAAGTTGCTGCTTGATCAAAATATTTAAGGATTATGTAAGAGACTTTATATTTGATTATAAGCTTATTGGTTTAACCAAAAATGTGATAAGTAACAGAATTTACTATAAAAACTTAGACTGTCAAAAATTTAAAAAGTATTTACTTTCAATTTTATGGCGAGCAAGTGTCTCAAGTATTCAGATGTTCTCGAAAATAAAATTAGTTGACGAAGATGAAATTCGATCTATTCTTATAAACAAAGATTTCTGTGAACCATATTTTTTCGGATGTGAGGTTATAGAATTTTATGATTCAGAAATTTCGCTTCCATATTGCCCATTCAGAAATTAAATCCGAAAGTAAAATAATAATCTTTCCGGCCGTCACTGTTTCTGCCGTAACTCGCCGAAAACACTCCTAAAAGGGAGTTGAAAGCGAGACTGCCGCCATATCCGTGCACAAAATCTCTCAGATTGATCTCCGCCAGGCTGTTTTGCCAAATTGTGCCGAAGTCGTACCTTAAACTGAAATATGTTTCGATGGGTAATCTACCCGGCAAAAAATATCGCAGTTCTAAATCCGTTTGAAACAGACGCCGTCCTCTTTTCTCGTCCATGCGATATCCGTAAAAAGAGTTTTCACCGCCCAAAATATACATTTCCTGAAAAGGTGTGGTTAAATCGGCGGTAGCCCAAACCAATTTTGGATGAATAGTAAAACGGCGGAAAAAGGTGAAATATGATTCCATCGAAGAATAAATTTTGAAGAAGGGTGTTTTGTTGCCCAGCAGTTCGCTGCTCATTTCATAATAAAAATGATGCAGCCGCCCATGAGTGGGGAAAGGCAATTTGTCTAAAGAATCGACAATAGATTGCAGTCGAATGCTTGTTTGATTGATGAGAGTGACAGGGTAGCCGTAACCGAAAACCGGGTTCAAAGCTATCTGCTCCAGGCGAAGCTGTAGGGAAATCAAGCCGATTCTCCGCAATTGTTGTCCGATGGATACGTGAAAGCCGCTCCGCCTCTCATGAAATTCACCGAAAATATTCCCCTGCCTGAAAACGTAATGTTTTCGTTTGAAATAGAACAAGTCCAAAGTGGAAGAAAGGTAAGACTTAAAAATACGATCCGATTGCAATCGGATTTGACCCAGAATCCTTCTTTTACCAATTATGTTGGAGATAATCAGCCGGTTTCCCAAGCCGAAAATATTATTTTCGATCCATTGGAAATTTGTTTGCAGCCGGTCGTCTCTGGTGTAATTATAACTAAAATTGAACAGAATGGAAGGCTTTTCCACAACATTCACTTTAATATCCAGCTTGTCCTCATGCCAAATATATTCAGGCTGAACCCGGTAGAAAAAATCGGAGCTGTAAATATTTTTGATGCCGATTTGCGCAAGGTCTTTTTTGAAATAATCTCCCTTTTTCAGTGGGTATTCCCGCAGGATAACAAAAGATTTGGTTTTTTTATTGCCGACCAGTTCGATAGAATTGATTTTGCCTTCATCGATGGTTACAGACAAAACACCGCTGTTCCGGTCGATTTTTTCATTCTTGATCTTTGCCTTGGCAAACCCTTCTTTTCTGAAAAGACGAATGATCCGTTCCCGCTCCCGTTGCCATTTTTTTACATTGAACCGTTCACCGGTCTTGCTTTTCATCTGAGAAAAAATCAAACTATCTGAAAGAAGATGATTGTGATGAAAAGATATTTTTTTTAAAACGGGGTAAAGTTCAATGGAAAAGCGGAGCAAGAAAGTGGAATCCGGTTTCATAAAAATATCGGCGTGTGAATTGTTAACATATCCGGTAGCGTAGATGTTTTTCAGTGTGCTCAGAATATTAAATTCAGTCCAATTTTTTTTGCCGGCAGGTATAGGTTGAAAAGGCAGTGGTTCTTCAGTTTTATTAACTTCAACGGATGAGAAATGCCAAATTTTGTTTTTCGTTTGCTTTAACGCCAGTTCTGATTTTTTCATGAAAGAGCGAATGGTTGTTAATTTTTCTTCGGCGGCACGAACACCGGCAAAATAGGCGCTTTCAAGACTGTCAAAATCGGTATTGGTTCGATCCCCCAGTTTGGGTGTAATTACAATATCTGCCAGTTGTTTTGCATATTTCTTCTGGTCCTCCTGCATGATGGTAGTTACCTGATCTGCAAGCTGCCACGGCAGCAAAATTTCATTTTTTGCACGAAGAGGAGATGTGACGTCTACGGCGATTTTTAAATCCACATCTTCACTCCATAGTTCTTCAACCGGTATGTTGTCCGTTGCGCCGCCGTCAACCAAAAGGAGCGAATCGATGGCCACCGGTGAAAAAAGAAGTGGAATGGCAGAGCTGGCCAGCATAACCTGAGCCAGATCCCCCCGGGAAAAGACAATTTTTTTTCCGGACACCAGGTCGGTTGCAATTGCGCGGAAAGGGATTTTTAAATCGTTAAAATCATGGATAGATTGATAAGGAGCATTCAAAATTAAATTGGCTAGTTCTGTATATAATTTTTGTCCTGGAGAAAAAGCGGGCGGTATATACGGTTTAAAATTTTTAAGACGTATGCTCAGAAGATTCCGTTTTCTCACTTCTTTCTGCGATAAAAACAGACTCATTCTTGGCGGCTGATCCTGAATAATGTCGGCCCAATTTATGTTTTTAGTGAACTGCCAAATTTCATCCGGCGTGAATCCTGAAGCAAACAAACCGCCCACAACACTTCCCATACTGGTACCCACAATAAAATCGATGGGAATTTTATTTTCTACGAATACTTTCAGCACACCTATGTGGGCCACACCTCTTGCTCCACCGCCGCTCAACGCCAATCCTATTTTTGGTCTTAAGGTTGTATATTTGTTGATAATTAAATCGCTTTTATTTTTCAGATTGTTTAGAGGGAGAAAAAATGTTTTTATTTTTTTCTCTTTAACGAGGCCGCTTTCTATGAAAAAACAGATCTGTAATAGGATCAGAAATCCGGCGAATAATTTTTTCACAAAAGATCCTTTCTTTGGTTAATCAAAAGTATATGGAATGGAAAATGTAAAATCAAATAATTTTTATATTGAAAAGAAGCGTAGGAATTCTTTATTTGTAGCAAGGTAAAAATTTTTATGGTTATACCGCAGAGAACGGGAAGAATACCGGGATTGTTTCGTTTTTTGGTTTGCAAGCACTCTCTGCGGGATGATAAAACAAATTTCACAGGAAACAAAAAACAGTGCAAACACAACTTAAAATGCTCCTGCTTGCCGGTTTGATGGCCACATTAACGGGTATCGGCGCTGTAATCAGGATTCCCATGTTGCCGGTTCCGTTTACTTTACAGACATTTTTTGTTCTGCTTTCCGGCTGCTTTCTGGGGCCAACCTGGGGTGCTGTGAGCATGGGGATATATCTGCTGTTGGGAATTATCGGACTTCCTGTTTTTGCCGGCGGCAGCGGCCCGGGAATTGTTCTGACTCCGGGATTCGGTTATTTGATTGCATTTCCAATTGCCGCCTATTGGACCGGCAAAGAGGCGGGAATCGGTAGAATCCGGGAAAAATCTCCCCACAAAACATTCTCAATTTGGCTGAATATGGTCATCGCCTCCCTGCTTATTTTCGTGCCGGGCATAGCCTATCTGTGGGTGTTGAAAAATTTTTACACTGGGGGAAGTTTTCCCATATTTAAAGCAATTTTTTTTGGGTTTGTTATTTTTATTCCCGGTTTGCTTATTAAATCGGTTTTGGCCGCGGTGATCGCTGTGAAGTTAAAGGATCAAATTAAAATTTTTATTTATGGTTGACAAACACAAAAGATATCATTACATTTCATACAATTATTTTTACAGGGAAAAAAATGCAGAAGACAATGTTTTTTAATTTAGATTGGCGATTTTGGTGGGGCTGGTGGTGGTTTGTATCTAAATTGAAAAAGGAACCGAATTTGCGTTTTTGATCTAAAGATTTTTTGCAATGAGCCCGTTTTTAATTTAGAAAACGGGCTTTTTTTTTACTCATTCATCATAAACTAAACAGGAGGAACAACATGGTGCAATCTATTATTACTCTGTCACAAGACAAAATACCGCAGCAATGGTACAACATTCAAGCGGATTTAAAAAAACTTCCGGATCCGCCTTTGCATCCGGCAACTAAAAAACCGATTGGCCCTGACGATCTTGCCCCCATTTTTCCCATGGAATTGATCAAACAGGAAGTTACTATGGAGAGATTTGTAGCCATCCCGGAAGATATTTTAGATATCTACCGGCTGTGGCGCCCAACTCCTTTAGTGCGGGCATATCGATTGGAAGAGGCGTTGGCAACACCCGCAAGGATCTATTTTAAAAATGAAAGCGTCAGTCCTCCGGGCAGTCACAAACCAAACACTGCGGTAGCGCAGGCCTATTTCAATAAAAAAGAAGGGTTCAACAGAATTGCCACGGAAACCGGCGCCGGCCAGTGGGGCAGCGCGCTTTCCTTTGCCTGCAATCTTTTTGATATCGAGTGTATTGTTTACATGGTGAAGGTGAGCTATCAGCAAAAACCGTATCGCCGTTCGTTAATCGAAGTCTGGAATGGTAAAATTTACGCCAGTCCGTCGGAACAGACAGAGACCGGCAGAAAAATTTTAGCGGAAGATCCCGATTCACCGGGAAGCCTGGGAATGGCGATCAGCGAAGCGTTGGAAGAAACCATCAGCCATCCGGGGACAAAATATGCTTTGGGCAGTGTGCTGAACCACGTCCTGATGCATCAAACGGTTATCGGTTTGGAAGCGAAAGAACAGATGAAATCTGTTGGCGAATATCCTGATGTGATCATCGGCTGTATCGGCGGCGGCAGCAATTTTGCCGGACTCGCTTTCCCTTTTGCCAAAGATAAAATTAACGGCAAAGATATCGATATTATTGCCATCGAACCCGCTGCATCGCCATCCATTACAAAAGGACTTTACTCCTACGATTTTGGCGATCTTTCCGGTTTGACGCCGTTACTGAAAATGTATACACTGGGGCATGGTTTTATACCTCCCAAAATTCACGCCGGCGGACTGCGCTATCACGGAATGGCGCCGTTAGTAAGCGCGATGGCAAAACAGAAATTAATTAACGTAAATGCAATTCAGCAATTGGAAACGTTTGAATCCGGGCTTCTCTTTGCCAGAACCCAGGGCATTGTGCCGGCTCCCGAAACCACACACGCGATTGCAGAAGTAATACGTCAGGCAAAAAAATGCAAAGAAACCGGAACCGAAAAAACAATTCTATTCAACTTTAGCGGTCACGGCCATTTTGATCTTTCCGCCTACGACGATTATCTGGCCGGAAGATTGTCAAATTACCAATACCCCAAAGAATTGATCGATGCGGCAATGGCGCAATTACCCAAAATCGACTGATGAATGAAAAATGCCGGGCGACAGGTTTTATCGCCCGGCAAATTTAATGGTATTCAAGAATAGCACCATCATAAAAATGACATTTTTTTATAAATATCGCAGTATCCGCCCGCCTTATTTTTCCTTTTGTGTTGACTTTTCTACTTGTGTTTTTTAAGTTTAGAAAGCTTTAACAGATTTATTAAAAGATTTCCCAATGATAGGAATCGCTCAATTTTGGTGAAACTTCGTGGCTTGGTGTCTTTGCGGCTTTTAAATAGTAGAAAAAGGAAAACGAGATGAATTATCTGATTGGAATCGATGGTGGCGGCAGCAAAACAAATGCCGTTGTCACAAAAGAAAACGGGGAAATTATTTGCGGCATTCAGGCGGGGGCGTCCAATTTCCAGCGCGTTGGTGTAGCCGGGGTTCGGACGGTAGCGGAGGAGATTCTGTCGCAGTTGCGCGGGAAGATGAAAATATCACGGCAGGAGATAGATCATTGGGCCTTAGGCCTGGCCGGCGCGGGCAGAGAGGAAGATCAGAATGCCGTTCGCCAGGCGGTTATCTCGTTGGGATTTGAAGACAGGGTTTCGGTGCAAAGTGATGCCTACATCGCTTTGATGGGCGCTTTTGCCGGGAACGCCGGCGTCATTGTCATCGCCGGCACCGGTTCTATCTGCTTTGGCCTGGACGAGAAGGGAGCGCTGCACCGTTCCGGCGGATGGGGGTATCTTTTGGGAGATGAAGGCAGCGGTTTTTTCATCGGCCATCAGGCCATTCTGGCCGCGCTCAAGGATCACGATAGCCGGGGGGAACCCACCGCCCTGAAACATGAGGTTGAGACTGCGCTGCATTTGTCTTCAATCGATCAGATTGTGCGGAAGATGTACATTGAAAGCAAAGTGCAAAAAGAGGATATTGCCGGGCTGGCGCCGCTGGTTTTCAGATGTGCAAAAGACGGCGACACCGCGGCAAAAAAAATTGTGGCAAAAACAGCGGAAGAAATTGCCAAGATGATTGCCGCAGTTGGCAAAAAAATGGGTCGGGAAGGAAACAGGCTCGATGTAGCTCATATCGGTTCGGTTTTCAAACAGAAAGATGTTCTGCTTCCGCAAATCATCGATCACCTGACGCAGAAATTTTCCGGTATTACGATAGATGAGCCCAGGTTCGAACCGGCAATAGGGGCGGTGATCTGGGCTTTCAGACAAAACGGGCTATCACTGTCGGATGAAGTGTTGGCCAATTTGAGTCAGAAATATGAAATGGTTTGAAAAAATAAACGGTGTCGCCAGCCACCACGCGTTGGGTTTAATGTCCGGCACATCGGCGGACGGCCTGGATATTGCATGGGTTAAAATTGAACCGCGTGATCCGGCGCCCGAATTTACCCTGCTTGATTTTACAATCCGGGAGTATGCGGCGGAGATCAAACAAAAAATTCTATCGGTGGCAGCGCCGGACGGCGGCAGCGTGGAAGATGTTTGCCGGCTGAATTTCTTCCTGGGCCATCTGTTTTCCGGGTTGATTCTGGATTATTTGCAGGAGAAAAATATTTCTGCCGGTGAAATTGATTTTATCGGTTCGCACGGACAAACTATCTGCCATCTGCCGGAGAAAATAGAGGAGAACGGAATTTTCTATGCTTCCACACTGCAGGTGGCCGATCCGTCGGTCATTGCCAATCAAACCGGAATTCTAACTGTCGGCGATTTCCGGATTGCCGATATGGCTTTGGGCGGCCAGGGTGCTCCCCTCGTCCCCTTCTTCGATGCTTTGTATTTTCATCACCCGCAAAGAAACAGGATTGTTTTAAATATCGGCGGCATCGCCAACATCACATACGTACCGGCGAAACTTTCATTTGAAGAGGTTGTGGCTTTTGATACCGGACCGGGAAATGTGATCATCGATTCTCTGGCAAGAAGATATTTCAAACAACCTTTTGATAAAGACGGCGAGATTGCGAAGAGCGGTTCTGTTCACCGGGAGTTGCTAACGGTTTTACTGCAGGATGGTTATTTTTCAAAAGAACCGCCCAAATCCACGGGCAGGGAAAAGTTTGCCGGTCCGTTTTTGCAGCAAATTTATTCCTTTATTGAAAATGAAAAAATTGCTCCGGCAGATTTGATCGCCACGGCCACAGAACTAACGGCGCGGACCATTTACGACGCTTGCGTAAATTTGCTGCATCACAGCGAAAAAATCGATGAATTGATTATAAGTGGAGGCGGAGTGGAAAATCCGGTGTTGATGACTGCACTGGCAAAATATTTTTCACCGGTTAAAAATGTTCGTTCCGATGAGCTGGGGCTTTTGAGCGAGGCGAAAGAAGCAACCTGTTTTGCCATGATGGCCTGCCAAACGCTGCTCGGCAGACCAGCCAATCTTCCTTCGGTAACGGGAGCAAGCAGACAGACCATTCTGGGGAAAATCTGCCTCCCGGGTTAACTCAGATCCGGTTTAAAAAAGTAATCAATTTTTCCGCTTTTTCCTGAACCGCTTTCGATTCCTCTTTCAACTGTTTTACAAACTTGTTTTCTTCGAACGAACCGCGCACAGCCGCGAAGTCTTTCTTTTGTGCTTCTTCATCCACATCGACGCCATAACCAATCCGGCTCTTTTTATTGAATTCTTTCTCCGCATCTTTGAGCACTCGCTGATTAAAGTGAATCTGGCTCT
Organism: uncultured Deferribacteres bacterium; assembly: GCA_913009825.1. Lineage (GTDB taxonomy): Bacteria > Zhuqueibacterota > JdFR-76 > JdFR-76 > DREG01 > DREG01. The sequence continues at coordinate 43,211 of CAJVYQ010000002.1, read as the reverse complement.
TTCTCCAGGTCTCAATTATGCCGGTAAGCTCTTCTTTGTCCGGGTTGTTCATGTCAATTCCGAGTTTCTTCCGGATCAGATTTACACACCAGGCCCAGTTAAAATCATCGTAATTTTCGTATACTACGGTTAATGCGGAAGTAAGTGAAGAAATACTATTCAGGTCTCCGTTGTTAACGGCGGTGTGAATTTTTTCCACTTCACTTTCAGGTGTAAACATACCGGACAGATCGAACCAATTTTGATCGACGGATTCCACCTGAGTCTGCAGGGCCTTTTTCATGGAATCGAAAGAATCGGCGTCTGCCGCTTTTTCCAGGCGCCGCACCAGTTCCGTGCCGATGTAAAGATCGATGGCGGTGCGGTAGCTTTCTATTCCCGCTTTCAGTTTGGCGCGCTTTATGGTGACGTTGTTAAAATCAACGTATTCCTGATCATCGGGAGTGTTTTCATCCAAATCAAGAAGGATCTTTTCACCGGCAATGATTTTTCCAACGATGTATGGATTGAACAGATTGAAATGGATGAGATCATATTTTACCGGATCTTTCCGCCGGTCACGATCAGGCCATTTTGCGCTGTCCCGGCGGGTTCCTACAGTGAACAGATTCATGGCCGGCATCAGAAGACTTTTTCCTTTGGACTCTAAAATGTAGGAGAAAGGGAATGTGGAGACATCAAAATTCGCGTAATGTTTGCCGATAACTCCGGAAAAAGCGCCGACACGGCTGGGCCACATCATGTAAGAAAATGAGCCGGTTTTGGCGCCCCGGTCCAAAATTCCCTGATGAATGGCACCCAATTTGTACATGTGGTTACTCTGGTTTGAACCGCTACCCGCGTTGTAGAAGGAGAACAATCCGGCAATCAACAACGTGGATTTATGATGCGTCACCGTATAAGGTCCGGCAAAAAGACTACAGGCCTCGCCATGAAATCCTTCGCAATTGGCGAAAAAAGCGGAATTCTCCGCCGAGTACTGCTTACCAATTCTGACACCCTGTCCGACAAAGCAGTTGTCCAGCAGGGCGGAACTGTCAACCCGGGAACCGGATTGAACAATGAAAGATTTGGCAATAACGCCTTCGCCGATGAAAACGGGATCGTTTTCGTTGCCGGCGATGGTACCTTCTTTCAGCAGTTGTGCACCGGCGATGGTTGTTTGTACACCAATCGCCACATTTTTAATTTCGCTGCAATTGGTAATTCTGGCACCCTGCCCGATGATCCCTTTTTCACTCTTTTTCGTTTGGGCATAATTTCGGATCATTTCCGTCAGTTTCTGTGTAAAAGCGGGATCGTGGCGGTAAACCACTATCAGGTAGGCGATTTGGGAAGATAGTTGATCAAAAATCGGCAACTCTCTGCCGCCGCCTTCGTTGAGTATTTCAATTTCGGCGCCGTTGCCAAAAGTGGTTTCGCCTGTCTTCACCAACAGTCCGATGTTTTCCAGCACAACATCCTTCTCAATTTGATAATTCACCAGATTTTTCACATCGGCAATGTAAACATTGTCGCCAATGGTGCAGTCTTTGATGTAAGAATTTTTCAAACCACAGCTTTTAGTAATTCCATCCCGTATTTCAATGGTGCCATTGAGTTGTCCGATTTTAACCTGACCGGAGAAATGCACATTTTTAATTGTTCCGGTGGAGAAATTCTCCGCTGCCAATACTGAATTCCAGTCATCGGCAGAACAACCCTGGTTTTGCAGCGATTGTAATTCTTCATCGGCTAATTTTCGATATTCCATACTACTACCCTTTTTTATAAAGTTAGCAGATTATTGATGGCGTCTCTTTCGATATCTTTGAAATATTTAACGGTACCCACTTTCATTTCCATGGTTGCTTCGTCATCACAAACAATGATGCCGTGGGGATGAAGCTGTAAACTGGAAACGGTCCACATGTGGTTCACACCCTCTTCCACCACTTTCTGCAGGGCGCGGGCTTTTTTGTAGCCGTTGATGATGATAAGCACTTCCCGGGCGTCCATCACAGTACCAACACCAACCGTCAAAGCAACTTTTGGTACTTTGTTAATATCTTTGTCGAAGAAACGGGAATTGGCAAGAATAGTATCGTAAGTAAGTGTTTTTACTCTGGTTCTGGATGACAATGAAGAGCCGGGTTCATTGAAGGCAATGTGACCATCCGGACCGATGCCGCCTAAAAACAGGTCGATACCGCCGGCCTTTTTAATTTTTTCTTCATATTCGAAACACTCCTTTTCCAGATCGGCGGCATTTCCATTGAGGATATTGATATTTTCTTTGGGAATATCGATGTGGCTGAACAGATTGTCCCACATAAAATAATGATAACTTTCCGGGTGATCTTCGGGCAGATTCACATATTCGTCCATATTGAAGGTAACTACATTTTTGAAAGAAACCTTCCCCTCTTTATTCAGTTTCACCAGATTTTGATAGGTGCCGATGGGAGAAGATCCGGTAGGTAGACCCAAAACATAAGGGTTTTCCCGTGTGGGTTTTGCCGCATTGATTTTACCGGCAATATAATAGGCGTTCCATTTACTTAATTCATCGTAATTTTTGTGAATAATAATTCTCATGTTTTTTTCCCTTTCTTATTTGATTACAGAATGATTCGCATTTACGTTTTGTAATTTTTCTGAACAAATTAACATGATTAAAATTTTTTACAACAGACGGTAGTTTTTAAAACTCCAAATGGTTTCTTTGACTAAAACTTTAAGAATACCTGTAACCGGTACGGCGATCAACATTCCCAACACACCTAACAACTGCTCTCCGATAAAAATCACTATGATAATCACCAGAGGATGAATATCCACACTTTTAGCAACCACAAGTGGCGAAATAACGACATTGTCAATTAATTGGATAACGGCAAATGCAATAACAATCCAGAGAATCGGCGAGAAGGAAGTGGTTTGCATCAGCGAAACCATTATTGCCGGAACAGCGCCTACAACCGGCCCGAGGTACGGGATCATATTTGCCAGACCGGCGATAGCGCCGATGAAAAAATAATAATCCACACCAATGATCTTCAGTGCGAAAACAGACAGAAGTCCCACCCAAAAAGCATCCAGTAATTGACCCCTGATGTACCCGCCTAATTGTAATTCCGTTTTATAGAGCAGGTTTAACATCATTTCGAAATACCGGTTAGGGGTGCGGGCAATAATTCCTTTTTTCAGCCTGGGACCGTCTTTTAAAAGAAAAAAGGTGATAAAAGGAATAATAACGAGATTTGACAGGGCGGAAAACAGTCCCAGGGCAAAATTAAGTAGATTCTCCTGGATCGTTGCCAGGACGCTGCTCATTTTGCCGGTCAAATCGCTTCCCTGGAGAAAAGTAAATTTGTCTTGAAATCCCTGGATTACCAGGGTGATTCGTTGTTTAATAAAATCTCCCTGCAACTGTGCCTGAATGGATTTGATTTGATGCGATAAAATGGGAAAGAGAAGATAGATTCCTCCGGCAATAATCAGTAAAATTACCAGAAAAACGATGAATGTGGCGTTTGTTCTGGATAACCCCCGGCTTTCCAGGCGCCCTACAGGAGGATCAAGTAAAAAGGCAAGCAGGACGGAAAAAAGAAAGATCAAAGAAACGTCCTTAAATTCGGTAAGGGCAATCCAGGAAGCGGTTAAAAGCAGAACAAAAGTGAAAAAGATTATAAATATTTTGATCGCTTTTTGTATACTTCTGCGATCTATCGCCAGATTGAAAAATGGATAGTTTTCTTCGTTCAAGATGTTTTACCTGTGTTTAATTTTTCCTGCAATTTTTTAAGTTCCTGATTAGTTGCTTTCAGGCGGTTACCGATCATGTCGGCCAGTTTGAACAGAACACTGATAGCAAGATGTGGTTTTCTATCAAAAAGGGACAACAGATCGGGACGAAAGATGCCGATAACTTTTGTCGGCTCTGCCGCAATGGCGCAAGCAGACCGGGGTGAATCATCCAACAGGGCTAATTCACCAAAGAAATCGCCGTTTTTTAGTTCGGCAAGAATATTACCGGTAGAATGTTCATCACATTTTTGGGTGATTTGAACGCGACCGCTTTGGATGATGTACATGCCTACTCCGGGTTCGCCTTCCCAGAAAATAGTTTCGCTTTTTTCGTAAGATCTGCTATGTGAAATACGCTGAAATTCCGACAACTCGCGCTTTTTTAATTCTGCAAAAATAGGTACTTTTCGCAGGAGTTCCAACGTGTTATCTTCGGCGTCCTTTTTGTCCCTGAAAATATTCGACCAGATAAAATTCATTGAGAATCCTCATTATTTATTTTATCAAATATACGCAGTACGTAGAGGTTTTGCAACATCTTTGTGATTTATTTTGTCGTTCTTTTCAGTTGATTTTGTTTATTAAAAGACATATTTTTATCCAATCATAGAATTGTGGTCACGTTAATTTTGTATTTTATTGAGATGATATTGATTGATCGTTGTAAAAAATATAGAGCAGGTTTTCTACTTTTTGTTTTCCTTTTAACCCTTTTCTTTTATCCTGTTTTTTACCCGGCTTATCCCCAAACGTCAAAAAATAAACTTACGAATCAACAAAAGAGGCTTCAAAATATTCAGGCGGAAATTTTAGAACTCCGTAAAAAAAAGCAACAACTGAAAAACAGGAAGGATTCCAGTCTGGATCAGTTGGCACAAATCGATAAAGAGAGTGACCTGCTGCGTGATTTAATCAGACAACTCAAAATTCAGGAAAATCGATTAAGGAAGAACATTTTTCAAACCAACTCAAAGCTAATAAAACTATTGGACGAATACGACAAACAAAAGCAAATTTTTGCCGAACGATTGGTTCATTTTTACAAACACAGAAATCTGGGCGATATCGAGATTTTATTGGCTTCAAGATCATTGAATCAGGCACTGGTCTGGTTAAAGTACAGCAAAAGAATTGCCGATGCCGATCGCCGGCGTTTAAAGAATCTTTTGGAGACAAAACATGAAATTGAAAAAACCAATCAGAACTTAAGGGTAAGTCTGGAGCAAAAAGGGAAATTTTTGGCTGAGAAAGGGAAAGAGGAAAAAAACCTGAAAAAGCGCCGCCGGGAAAAAAAATTAATCTTTGAAAAGTACAGAAACGATCTAAAATTTATAGACCAAAAGCTTCAACAGCGGGAAAGAGATGCGGCCGCAATCAGAAGATTCATCAGGGAAAGTGAAAAATCACGCACAAGCTCGCCCATCGATCTGGCTAAACCTACGCGGTTTCCCCAATTAAAAGGAAAAATGGCCTGGCCCACCAGAGGGAAGATAATCAGAAAATTTGGCAATGTGAAACATCCCAAAACGAAACGGCTCTATTTTAATCCGGGTATTGATATCAAAGCGGTCATGGGGCAGGCGGTTAAAGCAACGTGTTACGGCGTTGTCACGGCAATTACCTGGCAGCGAAGTTTTGGCAATATTGTAATTGTGAATCATTACGGGGGCTATTATACGGTTTTTACTCATCTGTCTGCCATCGAGGTGATTATGGGTGAAGAGGTTACTGATGGAACCATCATCGGCCGCGTTGGTGATTCCGGTTCCCTGTCCGGGCCCATGCTTCATTTTGAAATCTGGCAGAAAACCACTCCGGTTAATCCGCAAAAGTGGTTGTCGAGAAAACCTAAATAGGGAGAGAAAATGGATCTGTTTAGTAACGAAGAGCCATCTATAAAGGTTCGTACGAAAAAAATAACGGCATCTAAAAAGAAAATTCTATTTAACCGGGTAATCGGACAGTCGAAAGCAAAATTTTTGTTGGAAAAAGCGATTTTGAATGAACGAATTCCCACAGCCTATCTCTTTTACGGCCAGGAAGGGAGCGGTAAGAATGCCATGGCGATTGAGTTTAGTAAGGCATTAAATTGCACATCCGGCTCTCAAATTCCCTGTCAAACCTGCGATAACTGCAGGGCGATCGGCCGGTTGGTTCACCCGGATCTTAAATTTGTTTTTGCCGCACCTGCAAAGATAAAAACTGAGGATGTGGTGAAACATATACAAAAATTGGCTGCCAATCCTTATCTTCCGTCAGCTTATTCGGAAACAGCAGGAATTTTGATTGATCAGGTTCGGGAACTAAAAAGGACCGCCGGCCTCAAACTGTATAAGGGAAAATATAGAGCGTTTATCATTTCCGGGGCGGATCGGATGACCACCGAAGCGGCAAATTCCCTGCTAAAAATTTTGGAAGAACCCCCGCCCAAATTGCTGTTAATATTAATCACTTCCCGACTGGACAAATTGCTGCCAACAATTATTTCCAGATGTCAATTGATCAAATTTTCACCACTGAAAGAGACGGATATAGTATCCGCTCTTGAAAAAGAGGGTATCGAGCCGGGAAAAGCTAAAATCGTATCCCGTCTTTCTATGGGCAATTTCAGAAAAGCATCCGCGCTTTTGGAGGAAGATTATAATGCGATGCGGGAGCAGGCCTGGCTGCTGTTAATAGGGTCGCAAAACGGGGACGATTTTCAAAAATTGGCATTAATTGAAAAAATAGCGGCCGGAAAAAGCAGGGGTCAAATAAAAGAATTGTTCCATATTGCTCTGCTCTGGCTGCGGGATTTACAAGTATTACGCATCAGAGGGGGAGATTTACAAGAAGATGCAGGGTTTTACAATGCGGATCAAATTGAAAAATTGGCGCGGCTGAATGATAAACTTTCGGAAGTAAATCTTGATAAAACAATAGTTGAAACCGAGAATAGTATTGATTTAATAGAGAGAAATGTTTATATTAATTTGATTTTAATTAATTACGTAACTTATTTATTTGATATAAACTTATCACAACAACCAAGGTAGATTTCCTGCCTGTTAAAGATAGATAAAGGGTTTAACCATGGATTCTGTTGTGGAAATTGGCTTTAAAGGCTTTCGTCGGGAATATTATACTAATCCGCAGCAATTTCCTTTTAGAAGTGGTGACTATGTGATTGTCGAGGCGGATCGCGGCGAAGATTTGGGCATGGTTTTTCAGGTAGGTATTCAATTTAATATAGACAGCCGTAAAAACGGCATCAAAAAAATTATCCGGAAACCGTCTTTGCAGGACACGTCCAAGCTGAAAGAAAACCGGAAATTGGAACAGGAAGCCTTCGACGTATGCAAAGATAAAATTTCCCATCATCAGCTGAATATGAAATTAGTAGACACGGAATATCAATTTGACAGAAATAAGCTCACATTTTATTTCACAGCGGATAAAAGAGTGGATTTCCGTGAGCTGGTGAAAGATCTTGCTGCCGTATATCGTACCAGAATAGAGCTGCGCCAAATAGGGGTTCGTGATGAAGCACGGCGCATGGGGGGATACGGTCCCTGCGGCTTACAGCTTTGTTGCACAACTATCATGCACGAGTTTGATACCATTACCACGCAAATCGCAAAGGAACAAAATTTACCTTTAAATCCATCCAAGCTTTCCGGCGTTTGCGGCCGGTTAAAATGCTGTCTGCGCTATGAAATCGATTTTTACCAAAACGCTTTGGAACAATTTCCGGATGTAGGGCAAACAATTGTAACCCCTACAGGGAAAGCGACGGTAGACAGGGTTGATTTCATTAAAGAGGAAGTGATTTTAAAATATTCCAATACAAAATATGAACAATATAGTTTAGATGAAATGAGCAATCTGTTGCTGTCTTCAAAAAAAAATAGTAAAGGTACTGCCAACCCCTCAAGAGAAGAGACAACATCCCATTGAATAGAAAAGAAAAAATATTAGTCACGAGCGCATTACCGTATGCAAACGGACCGATCCATCTGGGCCACCTGGCAGGCGCTTATCTGCCGGCAGATATCTATGTGCGTTATCATCGATTGAAAGGGAACGATGTTATTTATATCTGCGGATCGGATGAGCACGGTGTTCCCATCATGTTACGCGCGCGCCAGGAAGGTATTTCACCGCAGAAAATTGTTGATTTTTATCATGAAAAAAACAAGGCAAGTTTCGCTCAATTTGGCATAAAATTTGATTATTACGGCCGGACTTCTTCAAAAGTTCATCATCAAACCAGCCGGGATTTTTTCCGAACTCTGGCAAAAAAAGGTGTTTTTGTCCTTAAAACAGAAGAGCAGCTTTATGATCCCGAAGCGGAGATGTTTTTAGCCGACCGTTTTGTCCGCGGCATCTGCCCCAAATGTGGTTTTAAGGAAGCTTACGGCGATCAGTGCGAAAAATGCGGCAGTTCATTAAGTCCGACTGATTTAATTGAACCGCGCAGCGCCGTAACCAATGCAAAACCGGTATTAAAAAAGACTACCCATTGGTACCTTCCTCTCTCCCGGTTTCAGAAAAAATTGGAAAACTGGATTTCCGGGCATCCGGAATGGAGAACCAATGTTTTAGGGCAAGTTAAAAGTTGGTTCAATGACGGTTTAAGAGAGCGTGCAGTAACCAGGGACATGTCGTGGGGAGTTTCTATCCCGGAAGATGTTGCCAACGGAGCGGATGTTTCCGGCAAGGTTTTATATGTTTGGTTCGATGCCCCCATCGGTTATATTTCCGCCACCAAGGAATGGGCGGATTTACAGGGAAACCCGGAGCTCTGGAAAGAATATTGGCAGGATCAGAAGACAAAACTTGTCCATTTTATCGGTAAGGATAATATTGTTTTCCATTGTTTGATTTTTCCTGCCATGCTGATGGCGCACGGTGATTTTGTGCTGCCCGACAATGTGCCGGCCAATGAATTTTTAAATCTTGAGGGTAATAAATTATCCACCAGCAGAAATTATGCGGTCTGGTTGGATGAATATCTGGAGATGTTTCCGGCCGATAATTTGCGCTATGTCCTTACCTCCATCGCACCGGAAACCAAAGATGCCGATTTTTCATGGAAGGATTTTCAGGCCAGAAGTAATTCGGAACTTGCGGATATTTTAGGTAACTTCATTCATCGAACACTGACATTTGTGGAGAAATATTTTAACAATCGTGTTCCCGAACCCGGAAAATATGATGAATTGGATATGGAAGTATTGCAGCAGATAAAAAAATCACCCGCTCAGATCGGCACCTGGATTGAGAAATTTGAGATCAGGCAGGCCTGCCGGGGCATGATGAACCTGGCCCGGTTTGCTAATAAATATTTTAACGATCGGGAACCCTGGGTTACTAGGAGAACAGCACCGGAAAAATGTGCTGCAACTCTCTATTTGTGCCTCGGGTTGGTAAAAACTCTTGCTGTGGTCATGTTTCCTTTTCTCCCGTTTACCGCCCGGCGTGTCTGGACGATGCTTAATTTGGCTGGCGATGTAGAGACCCGGAATTGGGACATGGTGTTCCGGGTTCATTTAACACCCGGGCATCCGTTGAACAAAGCGGAAGTCCTTTTCCCTAAAATTGAAGATGATGTGATCATAAAGGAAATAGAAAAATTGCACAAATTTACTAATCCCGACAAGTCCGGCGCAGAAAAACAGAATTTTGAAAATGAGCAGAAAAAAGAGGAGAACATTGTGGAGCGTGTTTCATTTGATGATTTTAAAAAGATAGAATTAAAAGTGGCTAAAGTGTTGGCCGCTGAACCGGTTGCAAAGGCAGACCGGTTGTTAAAATTGCAGATAGATCTCGGTTCGGAAGAACGGCAGATAGTTGCCGGAATTGCCGAATCTTATCAACCGGAAGAATTGGTCGGCAAATTAATTGTAGTGGTTGCCAATTTGGAACCGGCGGTTATTCGCGGAACGGAATCCAACGGCATGTTACTGGCAGCTTCGCAAGGTGAAAATATCTCTGTCTTAACGCTGGACAGAGAATTGGCGCCGGGTTCCGGAATTAAATAAATCCGGATTATCCATTCCATGTTCATCGATACACACACTCATCTCACTTTCCCGGATTTCCAGGCAGAGATGGATGGAATCATAAACCGGGCGCTGCAGGCGGGAGTGGATAAATTCATTGTTCCCTCCATCGATCTGAAGAGCAGCCGGGATGCCGTCAGGTTGGCGGAAAAATATTCTCCGGTTTTTGCGGCAATCGGGGTACATCCTCAGGAATCACAGCAGTTTAATCCTTCCCTGCTGGATGAATTTTATCGGATGGCGCAGCATCCCAAAGTAGTGGCAATTGGAGAATTGGGGCTGGATTATTACCGGGATTATGCACCGCATGCGGTGCAAAAAGAAATTCTGGAGCTATTTTTAAAACTGGCAAGCGAGGTTTCTTTGCCGGTAATTCTTCATAACCGTGAGGCGTTTGTCGATCTGATTTCGATTTTAAAACAGAAATCATATAAAAATCTCCGCGGCGTGTTTCACTGTTTTTCCGAAGATGAACATAGAGGCAGAGAAGTTCTGGATATGGGATTTGTCATTTCGTTTACCGGAAATATTACGTTTAAAAAATCTAACTCCGCCCGTGTAGCGCGGTTACTTCCTCTAAAAAAACAGTTGCTGGAAACGGATGCACCTTTCATGGCTCCGGTTCCCAACAGAAGCAAGCAAAATGAACCCGCTTTTATTCCATATATTGCCGGAAAACAGGCAGAACTCCACGAAGTAAGTGTTGAAAAAACGGCGCAGGTAACAACAGCTTTAGCGGAACAGATTTTCCCCAAACTCAACAAATAATTAATTTACCGGTAGCGATATGGAAGAGATCGATGCAACTCAATTTCAAGCCGAAACAATCGTTAGGTCAAAATTTTTTAATCGACAAAAATATTGCCGGGAAAATTGTTAATTTAATTCAAGTCTCAAAAGATGATTTAATTGTTGAAATTGGGCCGGGAAGAGGAGTTCTGACCCAATTTTTTTGTGATAAACCCGCTTCATTTGTTATCGTAGAAATTGATTCCCGCTCGGTTGACCTGCTGCGGCAAAATTTGGCGCAGTGCACTAAAATTGAAATTGTGCATGGAGATTTTTTATCTTTTGATATTAATTCTCTGAACTTGCAAAAACGCAGGCTGAAGTGGATCGGGAATTTGCCGTACAACATTACCAGTTCCGTATTGTTTAAAATGCTGTCGGTACATCCTCTTGTTCAAAAAGCGGTTTTTATGGTGCAGGTTGAAGTTGCTCAAAGAATTGTTTCCACTTCCGGGAGCAAACTGTACGGAATATTGTCTGTACTGATGCAAACTTTTTATGATGTAAAATTAGTTTTTAAAGTCTCAAAACATGTTTTCAGACCCAAGCCGAAAGTGGATTCGGCAGTAATTTCATTGGATATTCGACCGGAAGTTACGTTAAATTGCGACATGCTTTTTTTTCAGAAACTTGTAAAAACAGCATTTAATCAAAGACGCAAGCAACTAAGAAATTCGTTACGTTCTTATTTTGATCGGGAAGAAATAGAATCTGTGCCGTTTGATTTGAGCAGAAGAGCGGAAGATCTTACCGTTGAAGAATGGAAAAAATTATGTCGGTTCCTCGAAAAAAAGAAGAAGCTTATTTAACAGACAATTGGCTGGAAGCAACGGTTGAGGATTTAAATGTTCTGATTCAAAACCGGGCAAACGGTTTTATCCGAAATATTCTGAAAGAATTGCATCCGGCCGATATTGCAGAAATAGCCAGTCATCTTTCCAGCAATGAACGGTTGTACCTGTTTTCTTTACTGGATTCCGAGATAGCTTCGGAAGTGTTGATTGAGATCGATCAACCGTTGCAATCGGAGATATTGGAGCAAATAGATGACACCCGGATTTCCGAAGTTGTGGAAGAGATGGATTCGGATGATGCTGCGGACATTGTGGCCGCATTACCGGATAACGTTGCGGAAAAGGTGCTTAGTTCCATCGATACGCAGGATTCCGCCGAAGTGCGGGAATTGCTGGCTCACGAAGAAGATACGGCCGGCGGTATCATGGCCAAAGAGTTTGTCGCCGTAAATAAGAATTTGACTGTAGATCAAGCCATTCAAATAATTCGCCACATGGCTGAAGAAATCGATGAAATTTATAACGTGTTCGTTGTGGATGATGAAAACATGTTGATCGGCGTTCTCCCGTTGCAGGATTTGCTTTTAACCCGTCCGGGAGTAAAAGTGCACCATGTAATGAATGATGATGTGATCTATGTAGGCGTGCATGTGGATCAGGAAGAAGTGGCCAACCTGTTTAAAAAATATGATTTAATTTCATTACCGGTTGTGGATAATGAGAAAAAACTGATCGGACGAATTACCATTGACGACATCGTTGATGTAATGGAAGAAGAGGCCAGTGAGGATGCGCAAAAAATTGCCGGTATCACCGAATTGGATATCAGTGAAACCTCTCCATTTCGTGTTACCCGGTCCAGATTGCCGTGGCTGATCGTTGCTTTTTTGGGGGAAACAATTTCCGGTCTTCTCATGAAAAATTTTCAAGCTTCCATGATCCAAGTTCTCTCTATTGTATTTTTTATCCCTCTGATTATGGCGGTTGGCGGAAATGTGGGGAATCAATCGGCGATTGTTATCATCCGGGGTTTGGCAACCGGAGAGATCGGTCTGCTGGAAACCGGCAGAAGAATGAAGAATGAACTCTGGATTGCTCTTCTCATCGGATTAATTTTGGCTGCCGGGATTCAAGCTATTTCCTGGTTTTGGCTCAAAGATTTTTATTTGGGTTTGGCAATTGCCGTTTCGTTATTTTTGGTTGTGATTAACGCCGCAATGATGGGAACATTTCTGCCTTTTATTTTGCGCAAACTGAAAATCGATCCTGCTGTGGCCACCAGCCCGTTTATAACAACCAGCAATGATATTCTGGGTTTGCTGATCTATTTTGGCATCATCTCTTTGTTTTTGAAATTATTTCACTGATTGCATGGCTATCATTAAGACAGAAGGGGTAATTCTCCGGGTAATGAATTATCTGGAAACCAGTAAGTTGGTAACCTGTTACACGTTAAACCAGGGGAAAGTATCCCTGCTCGCCAAAGGAGCACGAAGAGCAAAAAGCAGACTTGGCGGAGCGTTGGATCTGATGCAGCATGTTTCCATTGTATATTACACGAAAGAAACACGGGAACTCCAAACACTTAGTCAGGCCGAGATTATTCATTCGTTTCAGCATTTGCACACCGATTTGCACCGCCTGTCACTGGGTTTGGCGATTCTTGAATTTATCAACAAGGCTGAAACGGAAAAAATGGCTAATCCAAAACTGTTCAGAAAACTGATTGCTTCACTGAGCAGTCTGGAAATAGCGGTTCAGCCGGAATTGATATTTTATCAATTTATTTGGCACTGGCTGGCCAATTCCGGTTTTCGTCCGAAATTACGCCATTGTTTATCTTGTGGCCGGCCACTGGGGGGAGAAAAGGTATCTTTTTCAATTAAAGAAGGCGGCTACTATTGTTGTCACTGCCGGAGCAAAATTGAAAATGGTCTGGAAATCTCAGAAAAATGCGTTAAATTATTATTATATTTTTATGACAAGTCTGCGGTAAAAATAGCAGAAATTAAAATACCGGCACGGCTTCATTCGGAAACCCACCAATTAAGCTGGCAGTATATGCAGTATTACGCGGAAGGCCTGAAAAAGTTGAAGGCGCTGGATTTTCTAAAAAGAATTGAAGACGGGAATCGGGAGTTGAAAAAAGGAGAACTGTGAGTGAAAAAGAATCAAAATGATAATTTGATGGATAAGTTGGTGTCTCTCTGCAAGAGGAGAGGGTTCATCTTTCAATCCAGTGAAATTTATGGCGGTATCAATAGTTGTTGGGATTATGGCCCTCTTGGCGTGGAATTGAAAAAGAACATCAAAGAATTTTGGTGGAAACACATGGTTGTTTGGCGTGAAGATATTGAAGGCCTGGATGCCAGTATTCTGATGCATCCCAAAGTCTGGGAAGCATCCGGTCATATCGAGGGGTTCACCGATCCGCTGGTGGATTGTAAACAGTGCAAACAGCGGTTTCGTGCGGATATGGTTAAAAGCGACCGGTGTCCCTCCTGCGGTGGCGAATTGACGGAAGCACGTCAGTTTAACCTGATGTTTAAAACGCACATGGGTCCGGTTGAGGAAGATGCCAATGTTGTGTTTCTGCGACCGGAAACAGCCCAGGGAATTTATGTAAATTTTTTGAATGTTCAGAAGCCTTCGCGACAAAAGATTCCATTCGGGATTGCACAAATCGGAAAAGCGTTTCGTAATGAGATTACACCGGGCAATTTTATTTTCCGCACACGTGAATTTGAGCAGATGGAAATGCAATATTTTGTTAAACCGGAAGAGGATGAAAAATGGTTCGAATATTGGAAAGAAAAAAGGATGGCGTGGTACAGCTATTTGGGAATTACAAAGGAGAAATTGCGTTTTCATCGCCATGGCAAAGATGAATTGGCACATTACGCAAAGGCCGCTTTCGACATCGAGTATGAATTTCCATTCGGCTGGCACGAGTTGGAAGGGATTCATAACCGTACCGATTTCGATTTACAGCATCATATCAAATACTCGGGTAAAGATCTTTCCTATTTCGAAGAGCAAACGCACAGACGGTTTGTTCCGTATATCATAGAAACATCCGCCGGTGTAGACAGAACTTTATTAACCTGTCTAACCGACGCCTATTCCGAAGAAGAAGTGAAAGGGGATAAACGGGTGTTTTTAAAATTTTCTCCCCATATTGCGCCGATAAAAGCGGCCATTTTTCCTCTGGTTAAAAGAGATGGCATGCCGGAACTGGCGCGTAAAATTGTCAATGAATTGAGACGAAAAACCAATGTGTTTTATGATGAATCGGGAGCTATCGGCCGACGCTATCGCCGGCAGGATGAAATTGGCACGCCCTTTTGTATCACAGTGGATTCCCAGTCGCTGGAGGATCGAACCGTGACGGTGCGGGAGCGTGATACGATGAATCAGGAAAGAATTGCCATTACAAAACTGTCAGCTTATCTGGATGAAAAGATAGAGGTTCCGTTGGCAAAAAATGGTTAGATTGTTTTGAGAATAAAAAAAGGCCTGTCAAGCAAAAAGAGACAAGCCTTTTTTTATATATGGATCAGGAGATAATTTGTCGTGTTAAGGATTGCAGATATCGTCGCGCTTTTCCACGATATTCGCTCTTGGGGTATTTTTGCAACAATTCCTGAAATTTCTGTTTTGCCTTTCCGCCATCGCCAAGTTTCAGATAACAGAGCCCGGACATTAGAAGAGAATCGTCCAATTTGGGAGAGCTTTTGTATTTTGCTACATTTTTAAACGCTTCGAGCGCGGAGGCATAATTTCTAAGGCCAAAATAACTTTCACCGATCCAATAAATAAAATTTCCTGCAAGCCGATGGTTTGGATTTTCATTGGACAATTGCGTAAGTTTTGAAATGGCGGCATGGAATTTTTTTGCATTAAAATTGGCAAGAGCGTTTTGATACCTTTGTTTTACCGAATATGTCCGGGTTTCTCTCTGGTTGGAAATGGATCTGGCGGTGGGTGATTCTGTCGCTCTGGTTGCATAGTGATAATTTGGCTGTGTGCCGCTATTTTTTTGCTTCTGCAGTTCCGCCACCTGTGCTTCATAAAGTGAAATTTTTTGCGATTTAATTTTGACCAATGTCTTCAACTCTTCTATTTGTGCATCTTTGCTGTCGATCTCATCTTTCAATTTTGTTACTCTGGAGCGTAATTGAACTAAATCCAATAAAGCATCATTACTTTGTTGGGTGCCGGTTTGGGTATTGGATCGGTCAGGCAAATTGGCAAGAATCTCCGGTTTTTTCTGTTGTTGATTTCTTTTAAACCGATCCGGTTTTGCCAAATGGTAAGAAAAACCGGATTGCAGGGCGAAGTAGCCGTCTTTTAGGCCACCGTTGTATCCGTTAAAATCATCGCCGGTTGTATAACGGATATCTGCACTTAATAACCAATCTATACGCTCAGATAATGAAAATTTGAATCCCATGCCGCCGATAAAAATGCCATCATTAAATCTATTCGAATTGTTGATTTTAAAATTCATGATACCCGCACCAGCGTGAATAAATGGCCTGAATTTTCCATTGTTGTTCAAAGAATACATGCCGACAAGTTCCACCGGAATCATAGATGTTTGCATATTAAAACCATTGAAGTCAACATTAAACTGACCCCATCCCACTTGAGTTTTTAAAGAAAATTTAGGAGAGAACCGATAAATAGAAAAGACGCCGATATTGGGGGAGAAGATTTGGGAAGCTTTGATAGGAGAATCACCAATCAGGTAATTTGTGCCCAAATTACCGCCCAGTTCTAATTTTTTAGAAATTTGGGTGAAGGCAATATTGGTTAAAATGAAAACAGCCAGTAGAATAAAAGTAAGTTTTTTCATGGATTTTCTCCTTTAAATGGACTATTATGTAAAAATTATTGACCGGTTAAATAAATATTTTTACATTTAAATATTATAATTGCTTTTTATATGACAAAAAATGTACCATTTTTTTATTATCCCATTGAAAAAAGATGTATCCCTTTGAATATTAATCAGAGTTGCAATTTTTTTAAAGCTCTATTCTGAATATATTGTGTAACATGATTGCACACTGTTTCACGGAGAGAAGCAGTTGTAATTCATTTTTGTTAGAGGAGGCAAAAAATGAGATGCAAAGGATTGTTGTTTGTTGTGTTTACACTGTTTTTATTTGGTAGTACCGGGACAGCACAGGAATTGGAGAATCGTTTTGGTGTCGGTTTGTCTGGCTCAACGGTAAAAATGGTTTTAGGGAGCTCCGATCGAAGTACGGTAGATCAATGGGCAGGTCTGTCTCTTTCGTATGGATTGACCAACAATTGGCTTCTTTCGTTGAATGGCGCATACGGATGGGTCTATCCCCGGGATCCGAACGGTTCGCAATTTACGCCTGCCGGAGCCGGCTTGAAGACCCTGTTGATGCCGTTATATTTCAGCACAAAATATTTAACCTTATCCGAACGTTCTTTCCGGCCTTATTTTACTTTCGGAGGCGGTTTGTTGCAATGGGATATCCGGGATATGAAAGGAACAACATCTGTACTCGACAGGGGAAAAAGTTTAAACGGTAGTACCGTCAATGCATCTTTGATGATCGGTTTTGGTTTGCAGCAGATCATTTCGGATCGTTTGGGAGTAAATCTGTTTTTCAGATGGCTCCAGATTTTGAAGGGCAATGAAGATACAATTGGCACCGGTGATGATAATCGTGCAGTAGCGGAATTCGGTATCGAGTTTAAATTATGGGGAATATCCAATAAGGATACGGATGAAGATGGGATCCCGGATCGTTGGGATCTGTGTCCGACCGAACCGGAGGATTATGACGGGTTTAAAGATGAAGACGGCTGTCCTGATTTGGATAATGACAATGACGGTGTCCCCGATGTCAAGGATAAATGTCCCGATATTCCGGAGGATATCGATGGTTTTGAAGATGAAGATGGTTGTCCCGATCTGGATAACGATAATGATGGCATCCCCGACATTAAAGATAAATGTCCTAATAAAGCAGAGGACTTCGACGGTTTTGAAGATGAAGATGGTTGCCCCGATTTGGATAATGACCGGGACGGCATTCCGGATGACCGGGACAAGTGCCCCAATCAGGCGGAAACGCTGAACGGTTTCGAGGACAACGATGGCTGTCCGGACGAAAAACCCCCGGAAATAAAAAAAGGTGAGAGAATTGTTCTCCGCGGTGTCAATTTTAAAACGGGCAGCGCTAATTTAGTACCATCCTCGTATACTGTTTTAGACACAGTCTATAAATCCCTGGAAAGAAACCCGGAGGTGTCGGTGGAAATAAGGGGCTATACTGACAGTGTGGGAGATTATAATTACAATTTAAAACTTTCGCAGAAAAGAGCGGATTCTGTGAAGCTTTATTTGGTAAACCGGGGAATTAAAGTTGATCGGATACGGGCAGCAGGTTATGGGGAGGAAAACCCAATTGCTACCAATGCAACAAAATCGGGGCGGGCGGCAAACAGAAGGATAGAGTTTGTTCGGTTGAAATGAAAAATGTGCGGCGTTTTTGCCACACCCATGTTGAAAAAAGACTACATTTTTATGGTGTAAAATGTAGTAAAAATCACCAGTGAAAAAAATATTTCGTGGATAATTGTCTGAAAAAATAAAAGATAGAGAAGCCTCACATTTGTTTTTAAAAAAGGTGGTACAGTGGTTGCGATAGATGCCTGTGAAATAGGTTGGGTCTCAATAATTGGGATAAATTGAGTTACCGATCATGGGCGCTTCCCAAAGCCGCCTTCATACTGTGATGGCAACCCACCTACCACCCACACAAAAACGCCGGAGCAGTTTTAAATATCAGGGGAATTTCAGGGGGATTTCCTTTTTTTTCTGTTTTATCAAAAGGCCGGAGAGCTGGATTTCAGGCACAGAACGTTCTCAAACCGGTCTGATTTTCCTTTTTCTATTTTTTCCTTTTTCCTCCTTTAAATATTCCACCGTTGTTCAATCTAAAAGAATCATCCTCATCCTTAAACCTTTTAAAACCTTTGAATTGCCTTGACTTTGTAGATAAATTTTATTATTCTTTTTAGTTTGTTGTGTGGCAAAAAGCAAGCTAGAAACGGCTGAGAAAGTTTGTGGATTAAAACACATAAAAGATAGGAGTTAGTAAAATGAGTAAAGAGTACAAAAATTTTATCAATGGCGAGTGGGTAGATTCCGTTACCGGAGAGACGTTTGAAAACAGGAATCCAGCCAATTGGGATGAGGTGGTTGGTGTTTTTCCAAAATCAAATAAAGAAGACGTGGACAAAGCTGTTGCAGGTGCGCGTCATGCATTTAAGGAATGGCGTCTGGTGCCGTCACCGGAACGAGGCGAAATCATGAAAAAAGCCGGCGATATTATGGTTCAAAGAAAAGAAAAAATTTCCCGGGTGATGACAAGAGAAATGGGGAAGGTTATCGCCGAAACCCGCGGAGACACACAGGAAGGAATCGATACCGCTTATTATGCATTTGGCGAAGGTCGTCGAATGTTCGGCCAAACTGTTCCGTCTGAATTGCCCAACAAATTTAATATGACAACACATATTCCAATTGGTGTTGCGGGTTTGATTTCGCCTTGGAATTTTCCCATGGCTATTCCCACCTGGAAAATTTTTCCCGCACTTACCTGCGGTAACACAGTTGTTTTTAAACCAGCCAGCGATACGCCGGCTACGGCCACATTATTTATAGAGGTCTTGCTCGAAGCGGGAGTACCGCCTCTTGCGATCAATATTGTTCACGGTACCGGTACCGCTGTAGGTATCCCTATTGTTGAGCATCCGGACATCGATCTGATCTCCTTCACAGGTTCCTCACAGGTTGGCAAAATCATCAACGAAAAAGCAGGCAAAAGTCTGAAGCGTGTGTCTTTGGAATTAGGAGGCAAAAACGCCGAAATTATTATGGATGATGCCGATTTGCATCTGGCACTGGAGGGTGCATTATGGGGCGCTTTTGGCACAACCGGACAAAGATGTACTGCAACCAGCAGATTGATAGTCCACGAAAAAATTTATAAAAAGTTTGTTGACCTTCTTTTGGAGAGTACCCAAAAGTTAAAACTTGGCAACGGTCTTGATGAAAGTGTGGATGTGGGCCCGGTGGTCAATCGCGGTCAACTGGAAACCGTACACAGCTACGTGGAAATAGGGAAACAGGAAGGCGCAACGTTACTTTGCGGCGGAGAACCGGATGAAACGGGCGATTTGAAAAAAGGCTTTTTTTACAAACCCACTATTTTTGTAGATGTGAACCGGAATATGAGAATTGCCCGGGAAGAGATATTCGGCCCGGTACTTTCTGTAATTAAAGTGGCCTCTTTTGATGAAGCTATCGATGTTTTGAATGATACGGACTATGGCCTGTCCTCGTCAATTTACACCCGCGACGTGAATAATGCTTTTCGTGCTATGAGGGATATTCAAGCTGGAATCACTTACATCAACGGGCCTACTATTGGGGCGGAATGTCACATGCCGTTCGGTGGCGTAAAAGAAACCGGCAACGGTCACAGAGAAGGTGGATGGGCGGTTTACGACTTTTTCTCTGAAACCAAAACCGTTTATGTTGATTACAGC
Organism: uncultured Deferribacteres bacterium; assembly: GCA_913009825.1. Taxonomy (GTDB): domain Bacteria; phylum Zhuqueibacterota; class JdFR-76; order JdFR-76; family DREG01; genus DREG01. The sequence goes on along the minus strand of CAJVYQ010000002.1, from coordinate 23,194 downwards.
GGAAAGCTGCAAAAAGCCCAGATAGATAACCGGTAAAAATTTGGCGTTAGATTAAAAATATGGCTAAAAATATTGAATGATCTGGAGGCCCGAATATGAAAATACAGCCTAAAAATGTGCTGGATGTATTGAAAAAAAATATGTTGGTCGATGGGTACGACCTGGTTTTTGATCTTAAAAACAGCAAAGGGAATATCCTTATCGACGAACGAAACGGTGATGAATATCTGGATTTCTTTAGTTTTTTCGCCAGTAATCCGTTGGGGTATAATCATCCTAAAATGATGACCGGGGAATTTAAAGAACGATTATTGCTTGCTGCGACGCAAAAGCCATCCAATTCTGATTTCTATACTGTGGGGATGGCGGAATTTGTTGCGACGTTTTTTGAAAAGATGGTGCCGGAAAATACCTTCAAATATATTTTTATGATTGAAGGCGGGGCTCTGGCCGTGGAAAATGCGTTAAAAACAGCCTTTGACTGGAAGGTGCGGAAAAATTTTACTCAAGAGCATAAAGAAGAAAAAGGAAAACAGATTCTTCATTTTCAACAGGCATTCCACGGCAGAACCGGATACACCCTTTCCCTGACTAATACAGCCGATCCGCGCAAAACAAAATATTTTCCCAAGTTTGACTGGCCCAGAGTTTTGAACCCAAAACTCACTTTTCCTGAAACGGAAGAAAACCTGCAAAAAGTACAACAGGCCGAACAGGAAAGCCTGAATCAGATTAAAACGGCTATTCGGGATAATCCCGATGACATTGCTGCCATCATCATCGAACCGATTCAGGGAGAAGGCGGCGACAATCATTTCCGCAAAGAATTCTTTCAAAGTTTGCGGCAGATTTGTGATGAGTCCGACATTCTGTTGATTTTTGACGAAGTTCAGACCGGGGTTGGCATTACAGGAAAATGGTGGGCCTTTGAGCATTTTGCTGTGGTACCGGATATTTTGTGTTTCGGTAAAAAAACCCAGGTTTGCGGCATTTTAGTAACGGATCGGGTGGAAGAAGTTGAGAACCACGTCTTTAAGGAATCCAGCCGGATTAATTCAACCTGGGGTGGTAATTTAGTCGATATGGTGCGGGCAACCCGGTATTTTGAAGTAATTGACGATGATCAATTGATTAAAAACGCCGCAGAAACAGGTAAGTACCTGCGTACTCAATTGCAGGAATTAGCGGCTGAAAATACCCGGCTTCTCGCTAATGTTCGCGGGAGAGGGTTTTTTGTTGCCTTTGATGTGAACCCGGTGGAAAAAAGAGGAGAGATCATCCAAGAAGCACTTGCCCAAAAAATGATTGTTCTGCCCAGCGGCATTCAATCCGTGCGTTTTCGTCCCTCCCTCATTACCACCAGGGAGGACATTGATCAAGCCGTAAAGATTTTAAAAAAGGTGATTCAGAAGATTGGCTGATTTTGAACCGGAAACGGGGACATTATTTATTGTCAGCACCCCTATCGGGAATTTGGGGGATGTTTCATTTCGTGCTGTTGATGTCCTCACCCGGGTTCAATTAATTGCCGCGGAGGATACACGGAAAAGCAGGATTTTATTGAATCGTTATAAAATAAAAACACCGCTCACCAGTTTTTTTTCTTACAATCAAAAGAAAAAAACGTCGTCTATTTTAAAGCGGCTTAAGCAGGGGGATGATGTTGCCGTCATTTCTGATGCCGGGACGCCGGGGATCTCCGATCCGGCTTTTTATTTGGTGAGCCGGGCAATTCAGGAAAATATCGGAATTGTGGCCGTACCGGGTGCATCCGCACTGTTAACTGCGCTGGTGGTGTCCGGAATTCCCACAAATCGCTTTGTCTTCGAGGGGTTTTTGCCGGTGAAAAAAGGAAGAAAAACCAGGTTGCAAAAATTAAATGAGGAAGAAAGAACCATCATTTTGTATGAGTCGCCGCACCGGTTGCTGCGCACATTGAAAGATATCTTCAACTTTTTAGGAAACCGGAATCTTGTTGTTGCCCGGGAATTAACAAAAAAATTTGAGGAAGTGTTGCGTCTCCCGGTTGAAAAAGCGATTGAGGTTTTTCAAAATCGAAACAGCATTAAAGGAGAATTTGTACTCATTATTCAAGGAAAGTGAAATAAAAGAGGTTTATTGTGGAAAGGACATTTCCGTTATTTTTGAAAAATGTTTGGGAAAGTATTAAAACAGGTTTTGTTAATCTGATTGACCCGTTCATCTCTTTCCTGATCCGGATGGAGATCAATCCAAATTCATTGACGACCATGGGATTTGGTGTCAGTATTTTTGCCGGTTATTTTTTTGCCATTGGCGCCCTGCGGATTGGCGCCGGTTTGGTTCTGCTCTCCGGTATTTTTGATATTATGGATGGAAGAATTGCCCGGGGAACAAATCAGGTAACCCGTTTTGGCGCCCTTTATGATTCCACCCTGGATCGCTATGCCGAAATCATTATTTTCATAGGACTTGCCTATTATTTTATTGGTGAGAATAAATTTCTTACCTCATTGATCAGCATTATTGTTCTGGCGGGATCCCTGATGGTAAGTTATGTGCGGGCAAGAGCAGAAGGCCTTGGTTTTTCCTGTAAAGTGGGAATTATGCAACGCCCCGAGCGTATTGTAACGCTGGGCATTTCCGCTTTGATTCATGAATATGTGTTAATTGCCGGTCTGTTTGTTCTGGCTGTCATGACACATTACACGGCAATTCAGAGAATCCGCTATATCTGGATTCAGCAAAATGGTGAAAAGAATGAAATTGTAACTGAATTTGATAAAAGAGATTAGTTAATTAAAAATCGGAGGTTACCGATGTCAGAAAGGAAAATGGAAATTAAACCTGCCGAAGGGAAATTGGGTGTGATGATGGTAGGTTTAGGGGCTGTTAGTACTACATTTGTTGCCGGCGTTGAAGCCGTGAAAAAAGAAATTGCCAAACCGATCGGTTCACTCACACAAATGGGGACGATTCGATTGGGAAAAAGGACAGAAGAACGTTCTCCGTTTGTCAAAGATTTTGTTCCCCTTGCCGGTATAAATGATTTGGTTTTTGCAGCATGGGATATTTTTGAAGATAGCGCGTATGAAGCAGCGTTAAACGCGGGTGTGTTGGAAAAAACATTTTTGGAACAGGTAAAAGACGAACTTTCCACCCTAAAACCGATGCCTGCTGTTTTTGATCAAAATTATGTGAAGCGATTATCCGGCACCAATGTTAAAAAAGGTAAAAACAAAAAAGAATTGGCGAAGCAATTGATGGAGGATATTGAGAACTTTAAGCAGCGGAACAAGCTGGATCGTGTTGTTGTGATCTGGTGTGCCAGCACGGAAATTTTTCTGAAATCTCAACCGGTCCATGATACGCCGGCCTCCTTTGAAGAAGGACTGGAAAAGAACGATCCGGGAATTGCACCGAGCATGATTTATGCCTATGCCGCTTTGAAAAGCGGTGTGCCCTTCATAAACGGAGCACCGAATCTCACCGTAGACATTCCAGCCATGAGGGAACTGGCCGACCACATGACTTTGCCCATTGGCGGCAAAGATTTTAAAACCGGTCAGACTTTGATGAAAACAATAATTGCGCCGGGACTTAAAGCAAGGCTACTCGGTCTGAACGGTTGGTTTTCCACTAATATTTTAGGCAACAGAGACGGTGAGGTGTTGGACGATCCCGAATCATTCAAGACGAAAGAAGAGAGCAAATTATCTGTTCTGGAATATATTCTTCAGCCGGAGAAATATCCTGATCTGTACAGCGATTTTTATCACAAGGTTCGGATTAATTATTATCCTCCGCGTGGTGATAATAAAGAAGGCTGGGACAATATAGATATTTTCGGCTGGCTGGGTTACCCGATGCAAATCAAAATAGACTTTTTGTGCCGGGACAGTATTCTGGCCGCCCCTATTGTTCTGGACCTGGTATTATTTACAGATTTAGCCATGCGCGCCGGTATGAAGGGCGTTCAGGAGTGGCTCTCTTTTTATTTTAAGAGTCCAATGTGTGCACCGGAATTGTACCCCGAACATGACATTTTCATTCAGTTAACTAAATTGAAAAATACGTTGCGTTTTTTAATGGGTGAGGAGCCGATCACACATCTTGGCTTAGAGTATTACCAATAAAAAACAGGGAATAAACAATCACCCCCTTGAAAAGCCTGATTTTGACACGTTCCGCCTGATTTTTTTCAGGCGGCACAATCGATGGTTGGAATTCAGTTTATCAGGGGGGTGATTTATTAAAAGGATTTCGCTTAAATGTCTTCCGGATCGCCGTTAAAAGATATTTTAAAAACTTCACTGCCTGCCGTAGTCGATTTGTCTTCGCAAACCATTATGTGGACTATCGAAGCCATTTTGATAGGTAAAATAAGCGCCGCCGCCTTTGCGGGTGTGGGAATGGCTATTCAGATCATCATCCTTTTTTTTACTGTCATTCTTACATTTGTTGTCGGCAGCTCGGTTATTATAAACAGATATCTTGGTGCCAGGGATTACTGGGAGGCAAATCATATTCTGGGGCAGGCTCTCATGATTGGCATCGTGATCTCATTTTTTATCGGTCTTACCTGGTATTTTGGCAGTACTGAAATTTTTAAATTGATCCGTGAGAATGAACCGATTGCCAAACAAGCCGGAGCGCAGTATCTCCGGATCATCGCGGTTTTTACGCCATTGATCATAACCAATTTTATTGCCGTTGGTATTATCCGCGGTGCAGGAGATACAAAAGTTTCTATGTATCTCAATTTAACTATCAATCTGCTCAATTTGGTTTTAGCGCCAATTTTGATATTTGGCTTGTTCGGCTTTCCAAGAATGGAAGTAAGTGGGGCTGCGTATGCTGTCGGAATCGCCCATTCGGTGGGGTTTTTTGCTACTCTTTTTGTTTTGAGAACGAGAAAATCACGCATGTTCTTGTCTTTCAGGGAATTGACAACCCCAAACTACCGGAGTTTTAAAAGGTTGTTCAAAACAGGATTGCCGACAACCGTGGAACAGTTGTGCTGGGCAATGGGGCAGATGATCATCACCGGTTATGCCGCTATTTTAGGTTTGGTTTTTTTGGCGGCACACCAGGTGTTCATGCGGATTCAGGCGGTGATTTCCATGTTTTTTATGGGGTTTAGCCTGGGAACCATGACGCTGGTTGGGCAGAATCTGGGTGCAAAGGAACATAAACGAGCGGAACAAACGGGAAGAATGGCCGGTTATGTCGTCCTTGTATTTGTCCTGATAATTGTTGCACTCATTTTTCTGTTTTCCGAACCGCTCATCGCCCTGTTCACTAGTGAGAAAGCGGTAATCGATGCCGGGTCTAATATTCTGCGTTTGTTTGCCGTTATCCAGATTCCCAAAGCTTTGAATGCAGTATTAAGCGGCAATTTGCGCGGTGCAGGCGATTTAAATTGGCTGATGTACCTGGCCATTGTTTCCCTTTTCATCTCGGAAACCGGCCTGACCTGGATTGCTGTCTTTCCTCTCAATCTTTCCCTGTGGGGGATTTGGCTGGTAATGGGTTTAGATGAGACGGTACGTACCTTTCTAAATTATTTTCGCTTTCATGGTGGAAAATGGAAAGTGATTGATGTTTAAAACAGGGGACATTCTGTGGCAATGAAGGGGCTGTTAATCACATTTGAAGGCATCGATTTTTGTGGGAAATCTGTTCAGGCCAGGTTGTTGTATCATCGGTTGATTGCGTATTTTAATCATGACCCGGCAAAAGTACTTCTGCTTCGGGAGCCGGGAGGTTCGGAGATATCCGAAAGGATCCGCGCCATTTTGTTGGATAAATCGCTGCACATGATGAATGCAATTACTGAAATGTTACTTTATGAAGCGGCCCGCTCCCAATTGATTGCGGAGGTTATTTTGCCTGCGTTGCAAAAGAATCGCATCGTAATTTGTGACCGGTTTTTTGATTCCACAACGGCATACCAGGGCTATGGCCGGGGGATTCCTTTGGATGTAATCCGCAATGCACATGAAATTGCCGTACATGGCGTGATTCCGGACAGAACTTTTGTAATCGATCTCGATCCTCAAATTGCGCTCATAAGGCAGGAAAAAACCGGGCGGGCGCGGGATCGAATGGAACTGGAAGACGATGAATTTCATTCAAAGGTAAGAAATGGATTTTTGGCAATTGCCCGGGAGGAACCACACCGTATTTCGGTTATCCGGGGAGATGGTTCCGCAAATGCCATATCCGATCAGATATGGAAAATTGTACAAATAAAGCACCTGGCCAATTGAACAGAACCGGAAAGTCAAAAAATATTTTATAACGGGAAACGTTGTATCAAGATGAATTTAACATAGAATCGGAGGTAACATGTCTCGTAAACAGCAATATTTTTTGGTTGTGATTCTTATTTTAGCCTCGGTGTCGTTTGGCGGCTGGCTGGCTAATTCTGCCGGGGTGGCCAACCCGGATATTTATCTTTCTATCAAGAAAAATTTCGAATTGTTCCAAAAAATTTACCAGGAAATCACTTTTCAATATGTGGATGAAGTTGACCCTTATGCATTTATCAAAGCCGGCATCGAAGGGATGACGCAGAAGCTTGATCCATATACCGGTTATATCGAGAAGGAAGAAAATGAAAATTTAGCGGTTCTGACTAAAGGAAAGTATGGCGGGGTTGGCATGAGCATTAGCAAAAGAGGAGATTATCCAACGGTCGTTGAACCCCCTTTCGAAAATACGCCCGCAGGAAGAGCCGGAATTCGGGAAGGAGACAAAATTGTTGAGGTAGCAGGAAAAGAAACCAAAGATGAATCACTGTCCAAAATTGCCGAAAGGCTGCGCGGCAAAAAAGGTACGGCGGTTAAAATAAAAATTAAGCGGGCGGATGAGAAAAAACGGTTGGATTTTCGACTCATTCGGGATATCATCGTGGTACAGGATATTCAATATGCAGATTTTATTAAAGATAATATCGGTTATGTCCGCCTGACACGGTTTTCCAAAAACTCAGCCAAACAGTTTCGCAAAGCCATTACGGACTTAAAAAAGAAAGGGATGAAAGGCCTGATTCTGGACTTGCGTTCCAACCCGGGCGGTTTATTGGATGCCGCCGTAGAAATTTCTGATCTGATTCTGCCCCGGGGAGAATTGATTGTTTATACAAAGGGGAGAACTGCAAATTCCAACCGAAAATATTATTCTTCCAAAGATCCGCTTCTGGAAGAATTAAAACTTACTGTTTTGGTCAATGGCGCTTCCGCTTCAGCGTCGGAAATTGTAGCCGGTGCAATTCAGGATTTAGACCGCGGGCTGATTATTGGCAACAGAACCTTTGGCAAAGGGCTGGTTCAGACATTGATTCCTTTTTCAAGCACAACCGGATTGCGCATAACTACGGCCAAATATTATGTTCCCAGCGGCCGGTTGATCCAGAATTTAGCCCATTTGAAAAGAGATAACCGTGTTTTATTGCATGTAGATACCGAATTAACGGCCGATTCAACCAAACAAGGCGCTAAAAAGGAATATCATACTAAAAACGGCAGAATTGTTTATGGTGGCGGCGGTATCAAGCCGGACATTGAAGTTAAAATGCCAACATTAACCGGTTACGAAATTGCCTTAATTCGCCAATCTATGTTTTTTAATTTTGCTGTTTCGTATGCGCCCAAATTAAAAAATAAGGCGAAAGATATTAAAATAACCGATGAGATTTTGGCAAATTTTCGCAAATATCTAAAAGAAAAAAAATTCACTTATCGAATGGATGGTGAAGAAGAAATTAGACAGTTGCAAAAATATGCGAAAGATAATAAATATAATGCCTATTTTTCGCAGAATCTGAAAAATTTATCGGATTCAGTTGAGAAAATTAAAAAAAGAAAATTTGATGAAGATAAAGAGTTTATCCGTAAGACATTGAAGAAAGAAATTGCTGCGAAATTATACGGTTTTAAAGGACAGATTGAAACAACCTTCAATAATGATCGCGTGTTGCAGACGGCGATGGAAGTTATGACAAATCCCAGAGAATATGCCATGAAGTTAGGGAAATGATGGATTGGCACCTTTTTGTTTTATTTTTCATTGTTGGCATCTTTTCCGGATTCGCGGCGGGATTTTTCGGTATAGGGGGAGGGATCATCACGATTCCCATTTTGTTGTGGGTTTTTGAATTAAAAAGTATTGGTGGGGACTATTTTGTCCATTTGGCATTCGGCACTAATTTGTTCGTTATAATTTTCACGGCCGCTCTTGCCAGCTATCGGCATACCCGAAACAAAAACGTATTTTGGCATGCGGTTCCCTTCATTGCCATTTTTAGCATTTTAGGCGCATTTTTGGGTGCGGGCGTAGTAAATTTTCTCTCCGGTGTTGTCCTGAAATATATTTTTATTGCATTACTGATTTTTACCGGATTCCAGCTTTTGCTAGATAAGAAGGAAAAAACCGGTAATCATAAGCGAAACGGATCAGGAAAGGGAGATAAAAGGTTGTTTCAGGCAATAACCGGCCTGACAGCAGGATTGATTTCGGGCATCACCGGTTTGGGCGGGGGTCTTGTAACAGTGCCTCTGCTGATTAATTTGTTAAAATATCCTATTAAAATTGTGGCCGGCACATCCAGCTCGGTAATGATCTTTACAACTACCGCGGCGACTATCGGATATGTGATACAGGGTTGGCGAAACCCTTCGCTTCCGTCCGGAGCTGTCGGATATGTTTATTTAACGGCGGCGGTACCTCTTATGATTAGCGCCGTTATCTCTTCCCAATTTGGAGCTCAGGCAAATAATATTATTTCCAAGAAAAAACTCCAGGTTGGCTTCGCGCTTTTTCTACTTGTTGTAAGTTTAAAACTATTGTTTTTTTAAGAAATATTTCTTACTTTTGCGCTTCGCAATTTTTTGAAAACAGCATACGATTAAATGATAAAATCAAGGAGAAATTCTATGGCAACAAAATATTTGTATACGTTTGGTGATGGAAAAGCAGAGGGTCGCGCCGACATGAAAAACCTGCTGGGTGGCAAGGGAGCCAATTTGGCTGAAATGAGTAATCTGGGCATCCCGGTTCCGGCCGGATTTACTATTACAACAGAAATGTGTACTGTTTACTACGAACAGAACCGACAATACCCGCCGGAGCTTACCGACCATGTGAATAGTGCAATGGCGCAAATCGAAAAAATAATGGGGACTAAATTTGGCGATCCCGATAATCCGCTGCTGATCTCCGTGCGCTCCGGGGCCCGGGTTTCCATGCCCGGTATGATGGACACGGTTTTAAATCTTGGTTTGAACGAAGAAACTATCCGGGGTTTGATCAAAAAATCCAACAACGAACGTTTCGGCTGGGATTCGTACCGGCGTTTTATTCAGATGTACGGTGACGTTGTAATGGGGCTGAAGCCGGAATCCAAAGAGGAAGAAGACCCGTTTGAAGTGATCATAGATCAGGTAAAAAAAGAAAAAGGTGTACAACTTGATACTGAGTTGGATGTGGATGCCTTGAAAGAGTTGGCAAAACGGTTCAAAAAAATGGTGAAAGACCGGCTTAGCGTGGATTTTCCCACCGATCCGTGGGAACAACTTTGGGGCGGAATTAATGCGGTGTTCGGTTCCTGGATGGTTCCCCGGGCAATTACCTACAGAAAAATAAACGGTATTCCGGATGATTGGGGAACGGCAGTAAATGTGCAGGCCATGGTTTTTGGCAACATGGGCGATGACTGTGCAACCGGTGTGGCGTTTACCCGTGATCCGGCTACCGGAGAAAATGAATTTTATGGTGAATTTCTGATCAATGCGCAGGGCGAAGATGTTGTAGCCGGTATTCGTACGCCCCAATCCATCACTAAAAAACGTTCTGTGAAATGGGCAGAACAAAACAGAATTTCAGGGGAAGAACGTCGGACAAAATATCCTTCTCTAGAAGAATATATGCCGGAAGTTTACCGGGATTTAGTGAAGATTTACACGATTCTGGAAAATCATTACAAAGATATGCAGGATATTGAATTTACTATTCAGAAGGAAAAATTGTGGATGCTGCAAACCCGCACAGGTAAACGAACCGCGGAAGCAGCAGTGCGCATTGCTGTAGAGATGGCAGCAGAAGGCTTAATTTCCAAAGATACAGCCGTGATGCGGGTTGAACCGAATCAACTGGATCAGTTGCTTCATCCCCAGTTTGATCCCAAAGCGGAAAAAAAGGTTGTTGCCCGCGGCTTACCCGCTTCACCCGGAGCTGCTTCCGGCCGCGTTGTTTTTCATGCAGATGACGCCGAAGAATGGGCTGCCCGCGGCGAGAAAGTTATGCTGGTGCGCATCGAAACATCTCCGGAAGATATTGGCGGTATGAATGTGGCCAACGGAATTCTCACGGCCCGCGGCGGCATGACTTCTCACGCGGCAGTTGTGGCAAGAGGAATGGGTAAATGCTGTGTTGCCGGTTGCGGCGCTTTGAATATCAGCTATGCTAAAAAAGAGATAAAAGTGGCTGATTTGACTATCAAAGAAGGTGATTACATCTCGTTGAACGGTTCAACCGGTGAAGTGATGTTGGGTGAAGTGGCAACCATCGATCCCGAATTATCCGGCAATTTCGGCAAGTTGATGAGTTGGGCGGATAATATCCGTAAATTAAACGTGCGTACAAATGCGGATACGCCCAACGATTCTCAGGTAGCCAGAAATTTTGGCGCCGAAGGAATCGGACTTTGCCGCACCGAGCACATGTTTTTTGAAGGAGATAGAATCAAAGCCGTCCGGGAAATGATTTTGGCGGAAGACGAAGCCGGCCGCCGAAAAGCGCTGACCAAACTTCTTCCCATGCAGAAAAGCGATTTTTACGGCATTCTAAAAGCCATGCACGATTTGCCGGTGACCATCCGTACTTTGGATCCGCCGCTTCATGAATTTGTTCCCCATGAGGAAGATCAGCAAAAAGAAATGGCCGAAGAAATGGGAATTTCTTTGGCAGAAGTGAAAGCAAAAGTTGACAGTCTGCATGAATTTAATCCTATGTTAGGTCATCGCGGCTGCCGTCTGGGAATTACGTATCCGGAAATAACCGAGATGCAGGTGCGGGCTATTTTGGAAGCAGCCTGTGAATTAACCCGGGAAGGCGTAAAAGTTTACCCGGAAATCATGATTCCGTTGATCGGTACAAAAGCGGAATTAGCCAATCAGAGAGAGATAACAATAAAAGTTGCCGAAGAGGTGATCCGGGAATATGGCATCAAAGTAAAGTACATGGTTGGAACCATGATCGAAATTCCACGCGCCGCTCTTACCGCGGATAAAGTTGCGGAGGTTGCGGAGTTCTTCTCTTTTGGTACAAACGACCTGACTCAGATGACTTTCGGTTACAGCAGGGATGATGCCGGTAAATTTCTAACGGAATATATAGAAAAGAAAATTTTGCCGGAAGACCCATTTCAGGTGTTGGATCAGGAAGGTGTGGGTCAATTGGTGGAAATTGCCGTGAAAAAGGGCCGCACAACCCGGCCGAATCTGAAAATCGGTATCTGTGGCGAACACGGGGGCGAACCGAAATCCGTGGAATTTTGCCACCGGGCAGGCATGAATTATGTCAGTTGTTCTCCGTATCGTGTGCCCATTGCCCGTTTGGCAGCGGCACAGGCTGTTTTGCGGGAAAAATAGAACACATTCCTTTTCAACATTTAAAAGCTTCACGGCAGCGGCATGGTTTATGCTCTCGTGGAGCTTTTTTTGCTAAAAAATGAAGACGGCCTGAATAGTGACCGGGACCCTGATGGTTTCACTGTAGTACGAGAAATTTCAAAGCGCTGCGAATTAAAACCCATAGGGTCTGAATTTTAAGTTTCTTGAAAGTTACAAAACAGGGAGCATTTTGACTGGAAAAAGAATAAAAATTTTTTGTGATTTTGACGGCACCATTGCCACGGAAGATGTGGGTGATCTGTTTTTTACAACTTTCACTCAGGGGAAAGCGCTTCCGGCCATTCAATTATGGGAAAGTGGAAAAATTGATTCGCGTGAAATGTATCTGAGAGGTATGCAATATCTCAATGTTTCAAAAAACCAATTGAACGATTTTATTAATGCAAGATCGTTAGATACCACATTTGTACCCTTTGTCGATTTCTGCGCGGCCAATGATATTCCGGTTTCGATCCTCAGCGATGGCATGGATTTATATATTAAACCGATCTTAGAGCGAAACTATTTACCGGCTTTGAACGTATATTGCAACGAATTGCACTGGAACGGCGAGCAAAAACTGGAGATCAATTTCCCTTATTTTGAACACACGTGCGGCCGTTGTGCCAACTGTAAGGGCTATCAGATACGAAGACTACGGGAAAATGATGATTTCATCATTTTTGTTGGTGATGGATATTCCGATTTGTGCGGTATTAAAGAAGTGGATTTAATTTTTGCCAAAGATTCTTTGGCGGCGTATTGCGACCGGGAGAAGATTAAATATTTGGCATTTGAAAATTTTTCCAATATATTGAATTGGCTGAAGTTAAATTTAACCGAAAAAAATACGGAGGTAAGCATGTCAGACAAAGCAGATAAATTATGGCAGGATGTAAAAAAAGGGGTGAAAGATACGGTAACGTATGTCACCGAAAAAACCGAGGAGCTTACTGCAATTGGTCGTTTGAAAATGGATATTGCCGGAATAAAGCGAAAAACTGAAAAAAAGTATAACGAATTGGGACGAATCGTTTATGACAAACTGGAGAAAGAAGAAGGTTTAGTCCTTGATGCCGATGAAGACGTTAAAAAAGTGATAGAAGAAATTTCTTCGTTTGGCAAAGAGTTGAAGGGAAAAGAGAAAGAGATGGAAGAAGTTGGTAAGAAAGAGGAAGAATCGACCGCTGCCGCAGAAGAAAAAATAGAGGAAAGTTCGCCGGAGACGGAGGGGAAAAAAGATTCCGAGTAGAGTAACAGGATTCCTTTTTTTTACAAAATCATTGTAAAAAATGAGTAATTATTTCCCACAGAAAGAGACAAAAACAGGGCGCTTCCCCTTCTTTCTGTGGGATTTTTTTTGGAAACCACCCTTAACCTGAAAAATTCATTCACCACAAAAGTACCCCGCCTGGATAGGGAAGGAAAGGCACAAAGGGTTTATAAGCAAGACCTTATATGAAATTGTACTTAAATAAAACAATTCGCAAAACAAATTGAGTTTAAATTACTAAATTGTCACAATTTATATATTTTTAGTGACTTTGTGCCTTTGTGGCAAAAATTTATGAATAATGCAGGCTAAATGAGATCATCTTTTCATTTAAATTCTTGCTTGATTTTTCCTCTATATTTACTTACCATTTAAAATGAATATTTTTGATATTATTGCTGTTTTGATTACCCTTTCTGCTGTTTTCAGTTACATAAATTACCGTTATATAAAATTGCCGTCAACCATCGGCTTGATGCTGTTCTCTCTGGTCATGTCCTTATGCTTAATTGTCCTGGGACAATTGGGTTTCACCATAGAAGACAACGCGCGGGAACTGGTTGCAAGTATCGATTTTAATAAAACGCTTTTACAGGGGATGCTCAGTTTTCTTCTCTTTGCCGGTGCCTTGCATGTAAACCTGAACAATCTGTCCGAACAAAAATGGGAAATTGGTATTTTTGCCACATTAGGGGTTCTCTTCTCAACTTTTATTGTCGGTTCAATTATTTACGCTGTTTCCCTCGCATTGAGTATAAAGTTAGCGTACATCTATTGTCTTCTATTCGGCGCTTTAATTTCTCCCACGGATCCGATCGCCGTACTGGGGATCCTAAAAACCGTAAAAACGCCCAGAAGATTGGAAACCATCATCACTGGAGAATCGCTGTTCAATGACGGCATTGGAGTGGTTGTATTCATTACAATATTTGAAATGGCTTTCAGCGGTCACGGTTTAAATATAGGGAATATTTTTTCCCTGTTTTTTACAGAGGTTTTTGGCGGCGCTATCTTTGGTTTAATTGCCGGTTGGATAACCTATCAACTGCTTAAAAGTGTGGATAATTACCAGGTGGAAATTTTGCTAACTCTGGCGTTGGTAACCGGAGGATATGCGTTCGCCGCCCGGTTTCATTTTTCCGGACCCATTGCCATTGTGGTTGCCGGTTTGTTAATCGGTAATCATGGACGCCGTTTTGCCATGTCGCACAAAACGCGGAATCATCTGGATGATTTCTGGGAATTGATCGATGTTATTTTGAATGCTCTGTTGTTTGTATTAATTGGCCTGGAGATTTTGGCGCTTACCGTGGCAGGACAATATTTGTTGGCGGGTCTCATCGCCATTCCCATTGTTTTAATTGCCCGCTTTTTAAGCATTGGTATCCCTTTAAGTTTGTTAAAGTTTTTAAGAAAAATTGACCCGGAAGTTTTGCCGATTATGACCTGGGGAGGTTTGCGTGGTGGCATTTCAGTAGCACTTGCTTTGTCTCTTCCGGCAGGAGAAATCAGAGATGTTATTCTTATGATGACTTATACAGTGGTCGTGTTTGCCATCCTGGTACAGGGATTGACAATAAAATGTTTGGTGAAAAAAATAATAAAACAGGAGGTACTATGCTTGTTAAAAAGATAAATAATGTTCCGGCAAACCCGGTGGATATGGAAGGCGCCGAAAAAGTGAGAAAGCGGCTTTTGCTCTCTGAAGCTGATGAAGCGCTCAATTTCAAAATGCGGTTATTTGAGGTGGAACCGGATGGTTTCTCCCCTTATCACACCCATGATTATGAACATGAAGTTATTATTTTAGAGGGGGATGGTGAATTACGGGGAAAAGATAAACAATTTCCTTTGCATGCAGGAGATGTGGTGTTGGTTGTACCAAATGAGGAACATCAATTCAAAAATACCGGAAAAAGAATGTTTAAATTTTTCTGCCTTATCCCCATAAAAAAATTTTAATAAACCCTTGCTTATCGTGCTAAAGACTATTAAATTGTATAAGTAAAAGTTATCAAAACAACATATAGTAGCAGATTGAATGTGAAAATCTTCTTTCTATCTTTAACAATCTATTTTCATCTTGTTCCTTTTTTATTTTGTACAGAAAAACAAAGGGTTGTTCTAACTAAATCGAAATCATTCGGAGGTAAAAATGTTTTGGGAGCGTATTGATGATCTGGAAGCGCTTCGGATTGCCATTCAAGCTGAAATTGATGCTCATAATTACTACAAAGAAGCTGTCAAAATTTTTGAGGGAAAAGACACCAAAGATCTACTGGCAACATTGGCTAATGAAGAATTAAAACATAAAAAACAGCTCGAGGATCAATATTCCGCTTTATCAGGAAAAAGATTATTGTACATCAACCTGCCCAAAAGAAGACGTTTTACCAAACCGCTTTTGTCTGATGCAACGGAACTGGAAATATTGCAAACGGCAATGGACCAGGAAAAGGAGGCAAAAGAGTTTTATGAAAAAGCGATTCAACGAACCATGGATGCAGGTGGAAAAGCCATCTTCGACAAATTGATTGAGGACGAAATACGGCATTTTCAACTTCTTCAGGCTGAATATAATGTGCGTGAAAAATCAAGTGTTAGCGTTTGATAAAAGTTTCCGGTCAGGAATAAATATGACCGAACAATTATTGGGAGCGCATGTTTCTATCTCCGGGGGAGTTTACAACGCAATCGCAAACGGTGAGAAAATAGGGGCCGCTGCCATCCAGATTTTTTCCAAAAATCAAACCCGTTGGGTTGCTAAACCACTGTCCGATGAAGATGCTGAAAAATTTAAAACAGCCTGGCAGAATTCTACAATAAAAGAAGTAGTGATCCATGATTCATATTTGATCAATCTGGGCAGCCCCAAAGAAGAAACATTACAAAAATCCCGGGTCACTTTCCTTGATGAAATTGCACGGGCGGAAAAATTAGGAATCGGCTACCTGGTTTTTCATCCCGGATCCCATCTTAATTCGGGCGAGGAAACCGGGTTACAAAAAATTGCCGAAAGCTTGAACCTGATAATTAACCAAACACCGGATTATAAAGTCCGGCTGCTCCTGGAAGTGACGGCCGGACAAGGAACCAATCTAGGCTATCGTTTTGAACAATTGTCGTCAATAATTGAACAGGTTGAAAATAAGAAGCGCATGGGTATTTGTCTTGATACGGCCCATATATTTGCCGCCGGATATGATATCCGAACTACGGAAACTTATCAAAACACTATGGCACAATTCGATTCTGTTTTGGGGTTGGACAATCTCTTCTGCATTCACCTAAATGATTCCAAAAAGGAGTTGGGCAGCCGGGTGGATCGACACAATAATATCGGCGGCGGATTCATAGGGATCGAGCCGTTCAGAATGATTGTCAATGACCCTCGTTTAGTCAAAGTGCCCAAAATTCTGGAGACGCCCGGGGGAGAAGAAGAGTTTATGAAAAATTTGGCACTATTAAAAAGTTTTTTGAATTAGATCTATTTTCCCCGCAATTTTATAATTTGGCGCCGCGCTTTTTTGGTCGGCCGGCCTTTTCCCTTCGTCTCGCGCTGTCTTTTTCTTTCCTCTTTCATATATAAATCGTACAGTTCGGAGGATTCTTCCGATATCTGCGGCAAATGTTCAAGATAAAGCTCTCTGGCCGAAGTCGCGGGCAGAGAACGTTCCGCTAATCCGGCAACATCCAATGTCCGGTTTCTGCCGGTATATTGAATGGAAATGGTATCACTGATTTTGATTGGATGGGACGGTTTTGCGGTTTTGCCATTCACTTTTACGTGCCGGGATTGACAGGAATCCACGGCTTTGGAACGTGTTTTAAATATCCGGGCAATTTTCAACCACTTATCCAGACGCATGCGGCCTGTTTCAGAATCCGGTTCTTTTTTCTTTCCTTTTGCCATGATCGTTTTCCGGCTATTGTCGATTTATAAATCTGCCTGTCATTTTCAATATAGTGTTTTAAGTTGGCATACGCAAAAAGATTCATTTGAAAAGAGGAACAATTCTATTACATTAAAAATTTGACAGGGTTTTTGCCGGTAAACTAAAAGATCACAAAGAGACAGTTGAAAAACGAATCTGCTGAAAAAAATGTGAAAATAAATGAAAACAGCCTATTTTCAATTTGACCCCGAATTTGGTAATGTGTCGGCCAATCTAAAAAAAATAGATGCGGCCTGTACCAGGCAAACAGATTTGCTGATACTACCGGAGCTGTATCAATTATAAAAATGAAGAAGAATTTACTGATCATATTGGCTTCGCTGCGGGTAAATGGCAACAGCACACTTATTGCCCGGGAACTTGAAAAAGGTTTTTTAAGTTCAGGAGAAACAATGGCCGGCACAGTTCGTGTAGTTGAGTTAAACATTTTACCGTGTACCGGATGTTTGAAATGCAACAAAACCGGGAAGTGTGAGAGTCGGCATGATAGATGGGAAGATTTTCTGTCCCGGTACAAAAAGGCCTCACACATTGTGATCGCTTCTCCGATCTATTTTCATTATCTGCCGGGGGGATTTAAGATATTGTTAGACCGGTTTCGTTCGCAAATACAGATAAAAATGACGGAAACCGGATTGATCCATATTCCACGCTGGGTAATGAAAAAACAGTATGCGTTCATTTTTACACTTGGAGATAGAAGTGACCACGATGCCGGACCAGCCATTAAAATTCTCTCTTTCATCGCAAAACTTTTTGGCGCGGAGGATGAAGATATTACTGTTCTTATTGGCAGAGGTTTGGCAATCAGAAAACAAGTTTCGCTTTCGCAAAACAGGTTGGAAAATTTGTATAAAAAATTAGCACTCCCGCCTAAAATGGCTGCAGCGGATTACAAATTTAATCGTACCTTGTTACAACAAGCTTACGAATTGGGTACAACCTGGGCAGGAGATTTACATGCCGACTAAAAATCTTTTTATCGGAACATCAGGGTGGTATTATAAAGATTGGCTTGGGCCGTTTTACCCCAAAAAATTGCCTGCCGGCGAGTATCTTTCTTATTACGCCTCCCATTTCAGTACAGTTGAAATTGATTCTACTTTTTACCGTATTCCCACGCGAAAAATAGTGACGGGATGGTATCAAAAAACACCGGATAATTTTTTATTTTCACCAAAATTTCCACAGATTATCACCCATGAGAAACGATTAACTCATTGTCGAAGTGAATTGGATGGATTTTTAAACAACATTTCTCTACTTGGGGAGAAATTAGGCCCGCTAATTTTGCAATTTGATTACCGGTTTACCCCGGACTATTTACCGCAATTAAGCGATTTTCTGCCGCAACTTCCTCCGGATAAATTGTTCGCAATTGAGATCAGGAATCGGGCATGGTTCAAACAGAAAAATTTTTTTGATCTGCTGGAAAAACATAAATGTGCACTGGTATTGCAGGATCTTTATTATATGCCGAAATTTTTTCGCATCACGGCGCCATTTTCTTATATCCGCTTGCTTGGCAACTGGAAACAGATTCCTGATGATTTTTCTCATGTCCGCGTGGACAGGGAAGAGGCTTTAAATGACTGGGCCGGTCGAATTTTAGCCATGCTGAACGAGGGATTGACGATTTACGCTTATTCAAATAATCGCTATCAGGGACATGCGCCGACAACTGTCAAAACCCTTCTGAGCAAAATTCAAAGCTGACTTAGAGAGATAGGGCAGCTCTTCTTTTCCTGCTTTTCACGACAACCCGGCATATTTTGCCGCCTTTCCTTATGGTACCCTCTTTTTTTCTCCCTGAAAATAAATGGCATTATTATTGCGAATAAAATAGCCGGGTTTAAGCAGGAGGATTTGAGCATGTTTTGGCAAGGTGGTTTCAAAGTATGTCCCGGTTGTCATCATGTATGGGTTACATGCGATGAAATGTTGTACGATCCCACCGTATCTCTTCTTGGTTATCAAATCCACTTTTTGGATTTTAACAGGGGTCTTTTCTATTTTAACCACAATCAATCCGACTGTAAGTCAACCTTTACAATTCCAGTGAAGGATTTAGAAGATATTTACGACGGTCCCCACTATAAAATAAATAAAATGGCCGATGATGACTGTCCCTTGTACTGCCTGCGAAGAACGGAAATGCGTAATTGTAAGCAACCCTGTGAAGGGCAATTTGTCCGCGAGATCATTGAAATCATCAACAAAATTCATCAGGATGTTCTCCAATCTGTACAAACTGAAGTTGGCTGATGGATTTCAACAATTTAAATTTTCTCCTCCTCCAATGGAATAAACAGAACAAAAAAGCCCGGTATTTCAATAACCGGGCTTTTTATTTTCGTTCCCAAATCACAATTGCGGCAAGAGCCGTTTTAATGCTTCCCTTCTTTTATCCTTCTCAGTGGCAAATTTCCCGATCCCTTTTAACAGCCAATCGGGAGAAATATGCGCTTCTTCGCTTACTTCTTCAATCGTGCCGCCGGAGCGCCACCGGTTGTCCCAGTCTGAGGAAAGGGAATATTGTTCAGAAACTATATTTGTAATCCAGGGTGAAACCACCTCTTTTGAACCGTTGGTGACAGCCATAGAATCGAACCACTCCGTTCGCGAGACTAGTTTGTCTTGATATTGGGCGTCCTGACGGTCGAACAATTCTCTGCTGATTGCGGCTACGATTTTCACATTGATTTTTCTTGCATCCAGTTCCGGCAGTATTTTTATAATATTTGCTGTGGACGTGGTGCCCTGAACAAAAACAACGCCCATTTTTTTCTGATCCGTTTTGTAATCTCTGATCAGATAGGCACCTTTGGCTGCATTATAAAAAGAGGCCATGCCAATTTTTTCCCGGTCGGGTATTTCCACCGGCGGTCTGGTTAGGTGAAGTGCAATAATAGGAACTTCCGTTTGCAAGGCAGCTGCCAGCGTCACCGCTACTTCGTTGTGCTCCCAGGGAAAGAGATTGATGATTTGTCCTTTGGGAAAAAGTTTGGTGACGCCCGGAGAAAAAATACCGAAATGGGTGCGGGAATCATCGGCTGTTTCCGGACCGGAGTGGCCGGCAACCCAAACAACTTTGCCAATTTTAAATTCGGTGTCCTGTGCCAATTGGCTGAACAAGCGCATCATGCCGTATTTAAGATAGGAAAATGAACCGTAGGTTGAAGATGCGGTAAAAAATCCGTTGAATTCTTTAAACGGATCCTTGGCAAAGTTAACCGTTGCCATGCCAACGGCGATTCCGGAATTAGCAAATTCTGTGATCTCCTGGGGCAGCAATGCACCCAACAGATTGGTGTCCCGGTTGTACCAACCCCATCCTTTTATGTCGCCCCAATCCTTGGCAAAACCGGAAATGTTTGTGGAATCGGCCAAATCTGCGGAGGAAACCACAAACAGGGGACGTCCAAAATGTTTTTTACAATAGGTATTGATGAAAGCGCCGAATTTTGAAAATCCCGCGCGGTTGGGAACTTTTTCACCCGGTTTGGCGAAAAGCTCAGCGGGATAATTCTTAAAATCAAATAGCTTCTTATCTTTTAGAGGATTGTTTTCATCGGTCAAAACCACTTCCGGTATTTCGTCCGGAACGGAATCACCAAGCGCTACCAAAGTGTCGGTGACATAATCCAATAGCTCGTGATTATTGCGCATCACATCCAAAGCGAGATTGATGTTCGTTAGTGTCTGTTCCTTTTGCAAATCCGCAGAAGCCGGCGCCGGTTCACCGAAGCCATCAAATTCGACACTATATTTGTCGGCGAAATCCTTTTTGGTTTTCCAGAAAAGTTCGGAATTCATCTTGTGAGGCGTACCATGGGATTTGTTATCGTACACGTAGTAGCCACGCCCTTTCCGTGTTTTCATCCAGCCGATATTGGGCGCCTTTTTCGGGTTGTTACCGTAGAACAGTTCCATCATCATGCGGGTGAGTTGCGGCCATTCACTGCCGTTTTCCGAAGAAACAACCCGCCAGCCGTGGGAACCAAACCAGTCTGTCGGGGTGCCATAGATAACATCCGAGACCCGGTGATTGTCGATCCCGAAATCGTTCCAATCTATGACAAAATACAGGTTGTCCAACCCAAGTCCCCAGGCGGAATTCATGGTTTCATGCCCGGCTCCGGGAGAAAGGCCGGCTTCTCCTTCAAAGGCCACCACTTTTACGCCATTGGCCCGGGCCATTTTCAATGCTAAGGCAGCCCCGGCGGATGCAGGCATACCGTGTCCGGAAGGGCCTGTGTTAAATTTCAGGAAAAGTGTTTTTCCGGCCATTTCTGCATGTCCCGGTAATCCGCCTCTGTGGCGCAGAGTCAGCAGATCTTCCGGGAGAACAATCCGGTTTTCCGGAATGTAGTACTTCTTCTCTCCCGTCTGATTGTACTTCGTTCTCATCGCGTCGCTTAACACCGACATCACCGCGTAAACCAACGGGATCGTGTGGCCGGCAGAAAGAATGAACCGGTCCGAAAAAGGTTTTTCCGGATGACGGATATCCCATTTCATCCCGCCGCTCAGCAAAGTGACTACCATGGCATGGGCTTTCGATCTGGAACCGCCTGGATGACCGCTCTGCCGCAGATTCAACATCAGATCGATCATCTGATCCGTTAAATCTTTAACCGTTTCCCATTTGTCAAAATGTTGTGCACATTCATCATATTTGCTTTTTACCACAGCGTTGTCATTCGTCATGTTCTTCTCCAATTTAGGATGTTCATACAACGATTTTTGGCTTAACCCGATAAGAAATCAGAAGCTGAACTGTTTTACTTGCAAGAAAGTTGAACAAAATTCCATCTGAAAATCAAAAGAAGTATCATTTTTTTGTGCGGTACCGTATAACATTTGACAATGGATCTTCCGGATTGTTTTCCGGATCAGAGCTAAGCGATCCATTTTTATTTATTTCATGAATATAAGATTTTGGTATCCCTTGACGTTCTAAGTAAAAATTAATAATTAATTCACCCTTTGGGCCAAGATCATTATATACCCCATTAACATAGCCAGGATTATAATTCTCCGAAAAATGATAGTTAAAAATAATTTTGGGTTTTTCTGACATTTTTTTAACCTATATTAAACGTCAAATCTTTTTTATAATTCGGCATAATTTTCTAAAATATAATCAGGAAAATATTGACAAACAAGATTTATAGTAAATATTTTAATTTGATTTATTTTTTTCACATGACATGTAGATGTCCGTCAATCCAGCCTACTGCATACTTTACATCCATAATTGTATAATTGATTATTATTTAATGTGTTATCATATTTTATTGTTGCGCTCTGTATTTTGTTTTTGCTGTTTCTATTCCCCTAAGTGTATATTTCTCAGGGGGATCGTCTGATTATAGAACATACCTGAATAGTCACCCTGTTAATATACAGCATATAACCTCCGTTTTGGAATTATGTATTAACATATTATAACTTATTAAGTTGTGAGTTTGTATGCTACTTTTTTTATGCCGGTTAACTAACTGCGAAACTTGAGTAAGATTATAATTCAAACAAGATGTTTGATATACAATTTAGATACTTTTCGCTCAGCCTCTAATTAGGAGGACACAACCTCCCCTGACTACAAAGTTGTTGACATAAGAAATGTTCTCTTAAAATCATTAACAATTGGCAATTGTTTAAACGGTGAATTGTGAATGATTAATTGATAATTGCTAATGAAATAGATTTCACACTTCCTTAAGTCAACAACATTGCCCCTATCCTCTCCCTGCTGCGGGTTCATATTTAACAAATATCAGGCAACCAAGCATCGTTAACAAAATTATTAAAAATACTCACCCGGCAAAAGTCTCGTTAGAGACGAGATGTTTATAGAAAAAATGCACACCAAAGATATCGTAGTTCCATCAGGGACGACAGGTAAATTTAAGCCTGCATTTGATTAACTAAAACGCAAAAGTTTTTCTGGAAATATTTGTCAACACATTGTATGTTTTGAAAGTGATAAATGTCGAACTCGTAAAAAGTTAAGAAATGGCATATAAGATCAATATATAGCATTGAAAATATTTCACTATCTACCATAATGTGGAGACATAACAAATATTTTAGATTTTTTACGAGTTCGACATAAATACATTTTACAGAATTTAACAAAAACCTTGGCAGTTTTTTTGTGGTAAATCCACAAATTCATTAATATTAATGGGAGGAAACATGTTTAAAAGAAATTTATTGGTCCATTTTCTCATCTGTATTCTGTTGTTTGGTACTATTGATTCAATTTTAATTGCAGAAGAAATAGAGAAAAAAACCGGAGACAA
>CAJVYQ010000001.1 GCA_913009825.1 uncultured Deferribacteres bacterium | reverse complement strand
CTTTAGTTTTTTGAACAAATCCGCTTCCTTTGCGCTCTCTGCGTCTCTGCGTTTTAAAGCGCCTGTTTTTTTAACGCAGAGACGCGGAGAGCGCAGAGAAATTGAAAAAATCGTCTGCCTGTTCAGCCCGCGAATTACACGAAATCGTACGAATAGGACAAAATAGTTAACGATTCGCGTTTTTTAGCGATATTAGCGGGCAACCTGAATAGTTACGTCTTTGGTATGTTCAGTTCTCCTTCGGAAGCGGCAATGACCACTGCTGCGGAGGCATCTCCGGTAATATTTAAAGTGGTGCGAAACATATCCAAAATTCTTTCCACGCCTAAAAGCAGAGCAATCCCTTCCGAAGGGATGCCAACCTGTTCCAACACAACCACCAGCATCATAATACCGGCCATGGGCGCGCCGGGCGCGCCGATGGAGGCCAGTGTGGCAGTTAACACAATCATCAACTGGTCGCCGATGGAAAGAGGAATTCCGTAAACCTGGGCAATGAAGATAGCCGAAATACCCTGATAAAGAGCGGTGCCGTTCATGTTTACGGTGGCGCCGATGGGCAGAACAAAACCGGCAATATCGAGCGGCACACCCAATTTTTCGGTGCAGGCCTCGATGGTAACCGGAAGCGTCGCCGAACTGGAACTGGTGCTGAAAGCAATCAACTGCGGTTCGCGGATTCCTTTAATAAAAGTTTTGGGCTTCATCCCGGAGAAAAACTGCACGACCGGCGGATAGGTAAAATTTAAAATGATCATACCTACAATGGTGATTAAAGTGTATTTGAACAGCGAAAGTAAAATTTCCATGCCAAAGCTGCCGACCACGGCTGCAATCAATGCAAAAACACCATAAGGCGCCATTTTGATAGCAATGTGCACGATTCTGATCATGGCCTCATTGATACCATCGAAAAAGGCTATGACCGGTCTGGCTTTTTCCGCCGGAATCAATGCCAGCGCAATGCCTGTGAAAATGGCAAAAAAGATGATCTGCAGCAAAATACTGTTGGTTAACCCTTCGAAAATATTGATGGGAATGATATTCAGCAGCAGATTGAGGGTACCGCTTTTCCCTGAGATACCGGAGAGTTTTGCCTGGGCTTCACCGCCAAAATTTTGCAGCAACTGCCCCTGTGCCTGTTTGGATAACCCGCTTCCCGGATGAAACAGATTTGCCAAAATCAGACCGATAAATATAGCAAATGCAGTGTAGACCAAATAATATAGGAATGTCTTTAAGCCGATCCTGCCCATTTTTTTCGGGTCGCCTAAACTTGCTGTGCCGACGAGGAGAGAGGCAAAGACAAGAGGAATAATGATCATTCGGATCAACCGGATGAATGCCGTGCCAACCGGTTTGATTTCCACAATATTTGCCTGAAAAAGTAAACCTGCAATGCCGCCCAATAGAAGACCCAGTAGAATTTTTGTGTAAATTTCCATGCTAAACAGTTTTTCAAAAAGCATGATTAAGGCAAGAATCAGGAAAAATACCCGGGTAAGTTGGATGACGGCGGGAGGTACAGGCGCTAAAGATTGTAACGGCATCAGGTAAAGTGTAACAAAGACAATAGTTGAAATGGTAAAAAGTACAATTGGTTGCCAGGAAAGATGGATGCGGTTTTCCATTTAAGCAGTCTCCGTGTTCAAACTAATTCCGGGGCTTGTCCCGTCCTTTTCTCTCAAACCGGACTATTTTATGGTGAATAGTATAGTAAAAAAAAGCTTTTAATCAAAGCAATTTTTTGTTGCTTATTTAAGTAAATTGTTTTAATTTAGAACTAAAATGCTGGTAAAAACCACATGCCGTTTGTTAACTTTTAATTACTGTCCGTTTATGTTTACCCTGCCGATCAATTTGTTCCCTGTTTTTTCAATCACTCTTACTGTTTGGGGTTCTTATGGAATTCAATGAACGCTTACGTGAAGTTTGCCGCAAGAAAAACAGTTTATTAGCAATTGGTCTCGATGGCGATTTGGAAAAGTTGCCTCCCTTTTTGATGGATTTTGAATCGCCGATTACGGAATTCAACAAATCGATCATTAATGCCACTGCCGATCTGGTTTGTGCTTATAAAATCAATACGGCTTTTTATGAGCAATTCGGCATTCAGGGCTGCCGTTCCATGAAAAAAACCATCGAACTTATTCCGGATGACGTGTTAATTATCCTCGACGGCAAACGAGCTGATATCGGTCATTCTTCCGCCAAATATGCGAAAGCTATGTTTCATGAACATAAAGCGGATGCTGTTACGGTAAACCCTTATTTGGGGCATGACAGTGTGGAACCGTTCCTTTTTGACGAAACCAAAGGTGTTTTCATGCTATGCCTGACGTCTAACCCCGGCGCCAATGATTTCCAGTTTCTTAAAACCGGGAAGGGAAGATTATTTGAAAGAGTTGCGGAACGAGCCGCTGCCTGGAATGAAAAAGGGAATCTTGGCCTGGTTGTCGGCGGAACGTACGCCGGGGAATTAAAACAGATCCGGGAGATTGCCCCCGGTTTACCTATTCTAATTCCCGGAATCGGTACTCAGGGCGGTAACCTGGAAAAATCACTTCGGCTCGGTTGTGATGATAAAGGCGAAAGTGTTATTATTACGGTCAGCCGTAGTATTTTGTACGCTTCCGATGATCTGGAATTTGCGGCAAAATCCAGGGATGCGGCGCGGCAAATGAAAGATGAAATTAATCGTATCAGAAAATCCTGAGTTTTAGCGAAGAAGGATCAGAATAAATTTGCGGCCTGTGAGTAAAATCTGTCTTACGAAGAATTTGCCGCGGGAATAGGTTTTAAATAAAATACGAAGAGAAAAATGGAAGAAAGTGAAGTTTTAGAGATTTTTGAAAACACAAATGCGTTGTTGGAAGGACACTTCCTGTTGTCCTCCGGTTTGCACAGTAATCAGTATTTTCAATGCGCCGGGGTTTTGCAATATCCGCAATATGCTGAGGAAATAGCCCAGGACATCGCCGCAAATTTTAAAAATGTGAATGTGGATTTGGTAATTTCACCGGCTATGGGCGGCCTCATAATCGGACACGAAGTGGCGCGTGCCATGAAAACCCGTTTTGTTTTTACCGAACGGTCCAAAGAAAACGATAAGATGGTTTTACGCCGGGGATTTGATCTGGAAGAAGGAGAAAAAGCGCTCATCATTGAAGACGTGCTGACGACCGGCGGTTCAGTCAGGGAAGTTTTGAAACTGCTGGAGAGAGAGAATGTTCTGGTGGCGGGAATAGGATTTATTGTAGACCGCAGTGATAATAAAGTAAAATTCAGCGCTCCCAAGTATGCGGTCTATCAAATTCCGTTGGTGGTTTATCAACCCGGAAATTGTCCTCTGTGTAAAAAGGGAATTCCAATCGATCGGCCGGGGAGCAGAAAAAAGAAATTGATTTAATTCCAATTGTGCATTTATATTTCATTTTTTGATTTTACCGGGTATGAAGAGGATTTATTTTCCCGGAAAAAATTTTAAAGGGTTTCTATGAAACCCTTTTTCTCGTTGCATGGTAAACGGAAACAGTATTTTTTGATTGAAATAATGGTTGTTGTATTGAAAGATGGGAAAATGAAAAAAATAATCCTGCTGATTTTTATCGTTAATATCGCAATTGTCTTCACTTCCTATGCGCAGACAAGAGAGAAATATTGGGTTTATTTTACCAATAAAGGAGTTTCGACCTCAGCGAATTTAAAAAAGCTGGCACGACAATCACTTTCGGAAAGAGCAATTAAACGAAGAATTTTACGGGGAAACCCGGCGGAGATTTTTAATGAAACCGATCTGCCGGTTTTTCCCTCTTATCTGAAACAGATCAGGGAAACCGGGGCAAAAATATGTAACCGGTCAAGGTGGTTGAATGCGGTTAGCGTAGAGGCCTCCGCCGGGGAACTTGCCGATTTGGAACAAATGAATTTTGTGAAAAAAATTTCGCCGGTCATAACGTTCATTCGCTCCGATAGCAGAGCCGGGAAGGAAAAATCTCCCCGGAGCTTTCGGAAATTCCATTCGGCTTCCGGTGATATTTATGATTACGGCCCTTCGTTGGCTCAACTGCAACTGATCAATGTTCCCGCATTGCACAATGCCGGTTTGACCGGTAAAGGTGTTTTAGTGACACTACTTGATTCCGGTTTTAATTATGAGACCAATCAGGCTTTTCGATACCTAAATCTACTTGCGGAATGGGATTTTGTTTTTCATGATGGTATCACAAAAAATGATGCCGCCCAGGACTCACCGGGTCAGGATAGTCATGGATCGAAAGTGTTGTCTCTCATTGGCGGTTTTTTGCCCGGCAGTTTAATTGGACCCGCTTTTGGCGCAACTTTTGCCCTGGCCAAAACGGAATACATCCCTTCCGAAACAAGGGTGGAGGAGGATAACTGGGTTGCCGGAATTGAATGGGCAGATAGCCTCGGCACCGACATTGTTTCCACTTCCCTGGGTTACCGGGATTTTGACAACGGCTTCGCCTATACTTATGATGAATTAGACGGCCGGACCATGGTGACTTCAATCGCGGCACATGCCGCAGTTGAAAAAGGGATTGTGGTTGTTGCCGCTGCGGGAAACGAGGGAGGCGATTCAAAATGGCCGTATGTTATCAGTCCGGCTGAAGGAATAGGAGTGATTGCAGTAGGTGCTGTGAATGAGGAAGGCAGCCGGCTTTCGTTCAGTTCAATCGGTCCCACGGCGGACGGTAGAATCAAACCGGATGTGATGGCTATGGGATATCGCGATGTAACGGTAAATCCCACTGATTCCACAAAAATTTTAACCGGCAGCGGCACTTCTTTCGCGACGCCTCTTGTCGCCGGAGTCTGCGCTTTGCTGTTAGAAAACAATCCCGGTTTAAAACCGGCAGATGTTTACAATGCTTTGACGAGCACAGCATCTCAGGCGCTGTTTCCGGATAATTTTTACGGCTGGGGCATCATCAACGCTGTGAAGGCGGCGGAGATAAATAAACCGGTTCTCCCAACTACTTTGAAAATTAGTTCTGTAAAGATTGATCCGTTACAGGGTTATACACATTTTGTTTTGGATGTCCCCGAAACCGGAGAGTTAAAACTTACCGTTTTCAATGCGTTGGGGCAAAAGGTTGTGAAAGAAACTATGCTACAGATAGCCGGAAACAAAAGAAACGTTTTCTGGCTATGGCCTGCGAATATTGCCGCAGGTGTTTATTTTGGCAGGTTTCAATTATCTAAAAGGATCAGTACACAAAAATTTGTTGTTTTAAGGTAGCCGGATAAATGTTTTTTAAATCCAAAAAACCCGCTAAAGTTGCCCTTGTTTTAGGCGGGGGCGGCGCGCGTGGTATGGCGCACATCGGCGTGCTTAAAGTTTTTGAACGGGAAAATATCCCCATCGATATGATTGTTGGCACCAGCGCCGGCGCTTTGTTCGGCGGCATGTATTGTCAATTACAGAATGCCCGTTCGGTTGAAGAACGATTGGCCGAACTTGTAAAAAGTGATATTTATGAAGAATCCGGTTTAAAAAAAGTGATCAAGAAGCAGGAAGATGAAAATTTTTTTGATCAACTGACAACAAGGTTGAAAGAGAGAATCGTTGTGAATATGGCCTATTCCCGTGAAGGAATTGTCAAGCACATCCGCCTGCGGAAAGTGATCGATTTTTTGCTTCCGGATCAAAGGATTGAAACCTGTAAAATCCCCTTTTTTGCTGTGGCGGTTGATATGATCGGCGCAAAGGAGATGGTGTTCGGTGAAGGAAGCATCCGAACGGCGGTAGATGCAAGTTCTTCTCTTCCCGGATATTTTGCGCCGGTGGAATATAATGGAAAGCTATTGGTGGATGGCGCTGTGTTACAAGTAGTGCCGGTGCCGGCGGCAAAAGAACTGGGAGCGGATTTTGTCATTGCTGTCAATGTAAGCCAGGAATTGGAAGAAAACCCCGTCCTGGATAATGTGATAAAAATCATTTTCCGGTCGTCTGCAATTACGGGGAACCGGTACAACAAAACTCTTCTTAACGATGCGGATGTGGTTTTACGCCCTCAAATCGGACATCTTCACTGGTCGGAATTTGAGCATTATGAGGAAGCGATTGCCAAGGGAGAACAGATTGCCATGATGGCGCTGCCAATCATTCGAAAAAAGTTGCACGGCTATCGAAGAAAAAAACTGAATTTGCGGCAAAATATTGATGAGACTTTGATTGAAGTGAAAAATGCCGGCTGATTGTGAGAGGACAATCTTTCCTGAAATCTGAATTTATGTTTGATCTCATGATTGCTTGCAGGGCATTGGGTTTAGGCAGGCCGTTCTTATTCCGATTCCCACTGTGAATTTTAAACTGAAATTGCAAAGGAGAAAAATTGCGGATTTCTGAGTTATTGTCAGAGGATTTGATCTTTCTTGATATCCCGGGGGAAACCGGAAAACAGGTGTTGACAAACATGATTGAAAAGATGTGTGAAAAAACCGGAAAGATTAAAAATTATGAAAAATTCAAAGCGGAGGTTTTGGAACGGGAACAATTGGGTGGCACAGGTATCGGTGACGAAGTTGCTATTCCGCACGCCAGGACAAACCAGGTAGAAGAAATTATCATCGCTTTTGCCCGCACCCAAAATGGCATTGATTTCGATGCTGTCGATGGTATAAAAGTACGCTTCATTTTTCTGATTGCTGTTCACGCTCCGGAGTTGAGAATCTATTTAACCACGTTAGCAACCATATCCAGAATGGTAAAAAACAGTTCATTCCGCCATGTCATGCGGCACGCAATCAATGGTAAAGAATTTATGAATGCCATAATTGAAATTGAAGAAGAACACAGTTTCTGATTTCTGAGAAAACCAATGCCGGTTAATAAAAAAGATGAAATTAGAACTTTGCTTTTTACAATAAAAAGTTTAAATTCCCAATTATAGCGGCCGGCTAAATTTATTGTCCGTTTATTGTTTGATTTTGACACATCACTGTTTCGTTCCGGCTCATTTAAAAAAGAACATAAGCTCATTAATGATTTTGCAATTAATGATAAAAATTGAAGTTAGTGTGAACAACTAATCGGTTCCGGACATGGCATGAAATATGCAATAATTAATAATTCTGTATTGTGATGAAAAAAAACGGTTTTTTTTTAGTCATTGCCGGCAATATCGGCGTCGGGAAGACAACATTTACACGCTTACTTAGCGAGCGGTTAGACTGGCAGCCTTATTTTGAAAAAGTAAAGGAAAATCCGTATTTAGGTTTATTTTATAATGATATGCGTCGTTGGGGTTTTCACTCTCAGATTTATTTTTTAACCCAAAGGTTTAAGGCGCATATCCGGATCAATCAGATAAATATCCCGGTGACTCAGGATCGCAGTATCTATGAAGACGCGGAGGTTTTTGTAACCAATTTATATCAACAGGAATTATTTTCCGAACAGGACTATCACACATATCGAGAACTTTATGAATCCATGCTGCATGTGTTGCGACCGCCTGATTTAACGGTCTATTTAAGAGGTTCGCCCTGGACCTTGCTCAGCCGGATTCGTAAAAGATGGCGTGATGTAGAGCGCAATATTGACAAAGAGTATCTGTTCCAGTTGAATCTGGCCTATGAAAAATGGATCAAAAATTGGCGTGACCGGCATCCGGTTCAAATAATAAATACCGATGGTCATGATTTTCTGAAGGAATCTGATTGGACACGGGAAAATATCGATAGGATTTATGAAACTTTTAAACGGGAAAATTAACCTAATTGGACGGGAAGAAGGTAGATTGGCTGTGATCGTGTGTAAATTTCGGGGAAAATCAAGAATATCTTGAAAATATAGAAATGAAATGTTAAATTGAAATTTATAATTAATTTAGTAAACTCATTTGTTGATTTGGACATTATGTATTTATTGAAAAAAAATAGCGGCAAATGGTTTGGGCTGATTTTGTTGATCTCGGTCATGTTTCTTGATGGCTTTTCGAATCTTTACGGACAAATTGGTCTTCACGGCGGCCGGGGGTTGGTTCGGGTACAGGATGCGCTGCTGGTGCAGAAGGGAGACCTTTACCTGGGCGGTTTTGGCTCCGCATTTTTTAAAAAGGGCGGTTCAGGAGGGTTAGCAAAAGATTATCATTTTAGCGTAAATGCAACCTATGGTTTGGCAAATAGTGTGGAACTGACTGCGCAATTTGTAGCCTACCAGGATGATCAACAGCACATCTGGGGGCCATTCGGTGATACGGAGATTGGGTTGAAAATGCGGATTCCTCTTGGCGAAAGATCCATTATAGGCATGAGCGTGCAAAATCAACTGATTATACCGACCGGTGTGAATCATAATTTGCCGTATGAACCGTTCACTTCCGATAATCTTAGCTGGAAACCGGGAGCAAATCTATCTCTGGATCTGACCGATGTGATCTATTTCCCGTTGAAATTTTATTTTAATGTTGGTTTGATCGACAGGAATCTCAGCGATGGATTTTTTGCCGCCGATATCGATCAATATTATTTAGGCGGCGGATTGAAATTCTCGGTGAAAAATGTGATCTTTTTCTGGGAGTACTATACAGAACAATTCTCAAACAGGAAGGATATTCTTTTCTCGGAAAATTATCAGGTTTCAACTCAGGGTTTTGTGTTTTTAGGCCCTTACAATTTAATCTTCACTCTGGCGAATGATATCAATCTAATGAAACCTTCAGACCTGACTTTTTTTAAATCCAAAAAGATGGCAGACTGGAAGATTTGGTTAGGCATCGCCAAATATATTCCTTTGCGCGGCTACGTAAATGAATATGCCGAGAAACGCAGACGGGAAAAGGAGAGAGAGGAAGATCTTAAAAAACAACAGATGATCCGGCAGAAACGTTTATCTGCAGAAGAGGAACTTAAGCAGATGCGGGAGTTGTTAAAAAAGCAGGAAAATAAAAAAAAGAAGAAAAAAAAGTAAGGAAATGCAAAGCCAAATGAACCCGTTTATCATAAAAATTCGACTTGTTTTTATTTCACTTTTAAGCACACTTTTTATCTCTCAATCTGTATTTAGCCAGCAACCGGTACAGAAATTAGATAAAGAAAGAGAATACGCAGCTGATAAAATTTTAAAGCGCTCCAGGGTAAAAGCCCAGCGGGGAGAGTTGAGCAAAGCGGTTCAGGACTTAATTGTCATTTTGGATTACTACCAGAATTACAGTAAAATTGATGAAACGCTTTATGAATTGGGTAATTACCTGGTGGAGATGGATCTTTACAAAGCCGGAAAAGAAGTGTACGATTATTTGATTCGCAATAATCTTCAGAGTCCGATGGTCCCTTTCGCCGTTTATGGCTTGGAAAAACTGTTTTATGAGCAGGGGAAATATGAGTTGGCAATTGATTATTTTAAGATACTACGGGAAAAATATCCCGACGCAAATGTGGGAGAGGGGATTTTTTATTATGCCGGACAAAGTTTTTTCTATCAAAATGATTTTGAAAATGCCATTTTGACGCTTAATGCTGTTGAAGAAGGTAGTGAATTTTGGGGCTTCGCTCTTTATACCAGAGCGCTGGCTAACTTTAAAAAAAAAATATTGACGAGGCCCTCGTTGACTTAAAAAAGATCCTTGTTCTGCCGAAATTATATAAGAAATGGTTATTGTTGCAAAACAGGACCAAACTGGTTCTAGGTTTAACTTATTTTGAGTTGGGAGATTTTAATCAGTCCATTAGCTATTTGAAAGATGTGCCATCGGATGATGAAAATTATCCCAGGGCTCTTTTGGCGTTGGGATGGTGTTATTTGAAATTGCAGCAACATTACAAAATGGTTAAACCGTTGGAAATATTTGTTGCTGATTTTCAGGGGAGCGAGTATTTGCCGGAAGTGTATCTGCTTTTGGGGCAGGCGCATTTGAAAATCCGTCTGTACGACAAGGCGATCTCTTATTTCAGTCAGATACTCAACCGGTTTCCGTCTAAATCGGAAAATGGCGCATTGTTGGAAAGTATTTCCGGGAAAATAGCGCCAATCGAACAACAAATAGAGCAACAGCGTCTGGATTTGCTTTTACAGGAATCGAAATTGTTGCAGACGCTGCACCTTCCGTCGCGGAAGTGGATACCCGGATATATGAAAAAGGAAATCCGGGAGATTGAGAAACGGCGGTCGGAATTGTTGCGTAAAATTGATCAGGAAAAAAAGAGTTTAACTGAAATGGTACAAACATTACAATCGATCAGAATTTTGCTTAAAATTCGAGCGAGGGACTGGCGCAGCTATGCAGAATACGGTATCTCTCGTGCCCTTTTCTTGAAGGAGCAGGAAAAATGAGACATGCTTTCTTAATTGGGATTATTTTGTTCGGTTTGAACAATCTTTACCAATTAGCGCCTGCACAAAATAAAAACAGATTAAATAAACTGAACAACGCCATCGATAGGATGGAACTGAGCGGCCGTGAGATGAGCAATGCGGAATTGAACCTGGCGATTCAGAAAAGTGAAAATTTATTATCAGACGCCGGCAAAGAATTTATGCCAACCATTCTGTTTCAACTCTCTGAACTCTATATCCGCAAAGCGCGGAATGATTTTAGAAGATCGATGGAGGAATATGAAGAAAAATATAAAAAAT
Organism: uncultured Deferribacteres bacterium; assembly: GCA_913009825.1. GTDB lineage: Bacteria > Zhuqueibacterota > JdFR-76 > JdFR-76 > DREG01 > DREG01. The sequence continues at coordinate 195,088 of CAJVYQ010000001.1, read as the reverse complement.
TTAAGAATAAAGAGATAAGTATTGAACCGGTTCTTCCCCGGATTAATTTTGGCAATGCTATAAAATATATGTATGAACTGTTAGATAATTACGGATATGTCCGTTTTATCGATAAAGTGCTTTACCGTCTGGCACTTTGTCATCAGGAAGAAGAAAACACGGAAAAGAGCGTTCAATATTATAAAAGATTAATTGCGGCAGTTCCTCTCAGCAACCTGGTACCGGAATCCTATTTCCGTTTGGGAGAACACTATTTTAGTAAAGGCAAATTTGAAGATGCGATCAGCTATTATGAAAAATTAATTGCGCCGGAAATGTGGAGCAGCTCCTTTTATGACATGTCTCTATATAAACTGGGATGGGCAAATTACAATATCAATCATTACCCCGATGCGATCAGCTATTTTCTTACCTTATTGAAAGATATCGATGTCCTGCAGCGTATTCAACCACAGAAGCTGGACAGAAACGCTGCCGATCTGAAACAGGAAGCAATAACATACGTAGCGGTTTGTTTTGTTGATTTTGGCGATCCGGAAAGTACATTTCAATTTTTAAACTCCAAATTAGAGAATGAGTTATACCGGAACCAAATTCTATCTCAATTGGGTGATATCTATCTGAAACAGGATCGGTTGGACGAAGCGGTTCAAACATTTATACTGCTTCTGAAAAATTTTCCCCTCCATCCCGATGCACCATTTTATGTTCAGAAAATAATCGATGCTTATTATAAAAAGTGGGATTTGACGGCCGCCAACGAGGAGCGAGGCGTTCTCATTAATAATTTCAATCAGGAAAGTTCGTGGTATCAAAGCCAATCCGACTCTTTGGTACAGGTGCGCGCATTAAATTTAGTGAAAGATGCGCTGTACCAAAAAGGGATTTATCATCAAATGCAGGCCAGAACAACCGAGCAAAACGGCTTTGATTATAATTTGGCAATTCAACAATATAACTATTTTCTTACTTCGTTCCCCGATGATTCCATTGCCTACAAAGTAAGATTTAATTTGGCCGATTGCTATTACGCCCTTAAACAATTCGAGTCGGCGGCGGAAGAATATAAAAAGGTATATACAATCTATCCCCGCAATGGCTATTCGATGGACGCTGCTTACAGTTCGGTATTAAGCTATTATCAAGCCTCTAACCTTTACAAGACAATCAATCCGCAAAAATTTACGCTGGATGGTTTTTATGGTTTGGAAGGAAATGTAACCATCGAAGTGGGAAATCCTGCAACACAGCAGTTTATTTTAGCTTGTAACGATGTTCTTAAAATCATACCTAATGACCCTCGTGTAGTGGATATTTTTATGAAAGAAGCGGAGGTTCTGAATGAAATTAACCGTTTCGATTTGGCGAGACGGATTTATTTTAAAGTGGTTCAGGATTATCCGCACCACCCGCAGTTTGCCAGGGCTGCAACATTAATCGCCCAGTCTTATTTTCAGGAAGAGGATTATGAACAGGCGGAAAAATGGTATAATACCGTCGTTACCATGCTTCCCGATACCATGGATTTGGTTAAACGGGCGAAAGTTCGCATGGCTTCTTCTCACTATAAACTGGCGGAAAAATCTAAAAAAGCCGGCAATTTAAAAACGGCGGCCGAAGAATTCGCAACGGCGGCCACGCAGTATCCAAGGTCTCAGATTGCAGAACAATCGCTTGTGGAAGCAGGGAATGTGATGCTGGCTCTCGGCGATACTGCAAAAGCCGCTTTGATTTTTGAAAATTTCATCGAAAAATACCCCAACTCCAGACTCATGGAAATGTGTGTATTGCGTGCCGCACGTTTTCGGGAGAATGTAGAACAGTGGGATAAAGCTGCAGAAAATTATCTGAAACTGCGTAATACCAATTCCCCCAATCGGAACCTTGCCATATTTACCGCCGGTGTTTGCTATTCCAAGGCAAAAATGTGGCGGAAAGCAATCGATGTTTTTGATGAATATATTAAATTTGCTCATGATCCCGATAAACTCCTGCAAGCCTATTGTAAAACCGGTTTGGCTTACTATGAGATGGATGTATTCAAGAAAGCGGAAAACGCTTTTAACAAAACGAACCAATACTATAATTCTATAAAGGGAAAACAATCGGTAAACACCTATTTTGTTGCGCAAGCACAGTTTATGTTGGGAGAAATCAGTTATATCCGGTATGCCGGCATCGATCTTACTTTGCCATTCAAAGAAAGCCTGATGCGTAAATCGAATGCTATGAGAACCGTATTGAAAAATTACGCAGCCGCGGCGAAGTACAGGATCGGCGAATGGACAACCAGTTCTTCCTATAAAATTGGTAAAACTTTTGAAGATTTTGCCAATGCAATCATCACCTCTCAGGTGCCGTCCGGGTTGAATGAAGAGCAGACGCTGGAGTACGAAAATCAATTAAAGATTACGGCGAGACCATTCCAGAAAAAGGCAATGCTGGCTTATCAATCCAATTTAAAACAAGCACAAAAGAATAGTATCAAAAACACCTGGATCACCTTGAGCAAAAGCAGAATTTCCATGCTTTCACAAGTGTTAAAAGATGAAGAATAACCGGATGACAGATCAGATCAGTATGAAGATAAAATTTAATAAATCCGTTTTTATGGTTTTAGCTTGCCTGTTTTTTGTCGGGTACAGCAACGGTTTTGCTCAGGGAAAAGCAACAAAACAAAATACTGCCAAACAGAAGGCAGCCCCCGGAAAAGAACAACTGAAGCTGATGCTGGATCAGATCGAGATTCGGGGCTGGATAGAAAGACCGCAAACCATTCTGGTTGTTCCCGGCGTCAACCCGGAAGTGGATGATATCGGTTTAGACCGCTCATTTGTAAATGAAATTATGCGGCCGTTGGATAAAGACAAATTTGAAAAACAAAAAACCAGGCGACGGAAAGAAAAAGTAATTCCCTGGTAATTGACTCGATAAAGGAGGAGTAGAATTGGAATCTATTTTTATGGCTTTTAAGCAGGGCGGATGGTTTATGTATTTTATTTTGGGCTTTGCTCTATTGGGATTAGGAATTATTATTGAAAGAATGATTGTCATTATGTTTAAAAATAGGGTTGATTCGGTAGGATTTGTGAATCAAATCGTTGAATATATTCAATCCGATAACATAGATAGTGCCTTACGCTTATGTGACCGCTCCAAGGCGGCACTGCCGCAAATTATTCGTACCGGTCTGGAGCAAACGGATCTGGGTTTACAAGAAGTGCAGAACTCGATTGAATTAAAAGCCATGTCTGTTATTCCCAAATTGGAAAAACGTACGGGTTATTTGTCTATGACAGCAAATGTGGCAACCCTGACCGGCCTTTTGGGTACCATTTGGGGTTTGATCACATCGTTTCAGGCGGTGGCTTTTGCCGATGTATCACAGAAAGCTTCCTTGCTTTCCAGTGGTATTTCCATGGCGATGAATACCACAGCCTTCGGCTTAATCGTTGCAATCCCCTGTATGATGGCTTTTGCTTTTTTACACGAGAGAACCAATGATCTGATAGATGACATCAATGAAAATGTGGCCAGGATTTTTAAATTTTTAGAGAGAAAACTGAAGAAACAAAATGAACCTCAGACAAACAACTGGAAAAAGTAGATTAGATGCGGATTCCGAAATTAACATCACTCCGGTGATGAATATTTTCGTAATCCTGATCCCGTTTCTTTTGTTGACGGCAACGTTCGTTAAAATTGCCATCATCGATCTGGCGCTGCCTTCGTTGGAGCAGGGCTCATCAATGTCAAACGAAGAGATAAAAGACCTGACAGTTTTGGTGATCTCCATTGGCCTCGATGGTTTTGAAATAAAGACATCGGAAAATAAATATCCGTTGATAAAGTTGGAAAACGGGAAATATGATTTACAAAAGTTGAAAGGACAGTTGGTTAAGATCAAAAAACAATATCCCAGACTGGAAGATGTAATCATCTCTCCGGCTTCCGAGGTGTTGTACCAGGTAATTGTAAATGTTCTGGATAACTGCAGGGAAATCGGTTTTCCCAATTATTCCATTTCAGGTTAAATATGTACAATTTAATTCAATCCGGTAATTCGGAACATCATCATTCGTTTGTTCGGAAAGCCCGCAGAAGGGAGCCTACTTTTACCCTGCGTCTGACTTCCATGATCGATGTTTTCACCATCCTCCTCGTGTTTCTGCTGAAAAGTTATTCGGCAGAAGGACAGATGATGTCTGTCTCCAAAGAGCTGTCTTTGCCGGTATCAACTTCTATAAAAAGCCCGGAAACTTCGTCTATTATTATGATTACGGAAAAGATGATTTTGGTGGATGGTCGACCGCTCATGTCGGTGAAAGATGCCATCGAGAGCAAAAATCTCCGGTTGGAAAATCTGTACAAAGATTTGCGTGCCAAACGGCTGATGGCAGAAAGTGTATCGCAGCTCGATGAAAAAATGGCATTTCGCGGCGATATTACGATTCAGGGAGATTCGAAAATCCCATTTGAAGTTTTAAAGAAAGTGATGTATACCTGCGGGCAGGTAGGATATAATAATATGCTGCTGGCAGTAACATCTACGGCAGAATAAAAATGTTAAGAAATAGATGTTATGGCAAAACGAGCTAAAGCTCTTTTAATAAAGGTTCGGGACAGTGATGGTATTAAAACCTATACTCTGGATACGAAAAACAATTTTTCGCTTGGGTATAAACCGGATAATACCATTCAGCTTTATGGCGACCGGGTTCCCGCCCGCTTAAAATTTGTTCAACCCGGCAAATACGGCTTTAAGCTAAAGGTGCAGGATGGCATGCAGGGGGAAATTGTCACCGATGATTGTCCCTTATCCATTCCTGATTTGATTAAACACCGTTTGTTGCCGCGGGAAAAAGATGGCTATGTCCTTCATCTCACGGAGGACAAAAAGGCTGATATCCGCTTTAACGATGTTAATTTTCATATCGAGTTTGATGGCGCGGAAAAATCCGCCGGTAATGAAATTGCTTATTGGAAGTTTTCACAACGATTTTACCGGCGTTTAACAACAGACCTGTTATTCAAAAGCATTTTACTTATTCTGTTTGTCTTTGGCGCTTTTGTAAGTTATAAAATTAACCGGATGCCATTTGTGAGAACAAATAAAGTAAACATTGAGCAATATGTCCGTCATGTTGCCCGTATTGTAATCAAGAATAAAAAGCAGGCTCCCGTTACCACGGATAGCAACATCAATGTGGCCGGTAAACGGAACGAAAAAACGCAGGCAAACAAAGACAAGGCTGCCGGAAAAGATCAACCGGCAAAAGCCAAAAAAGCAAATAAAGCTGCTGTAAAAGCCGCGGTAATGAAAAAAGGATTACTGGGATTAATTGCCGGAACCGGAAATTCCAAACAGGGAAGCACCGTTATTGAATCTTTGGTCGACAAGGGTTTGGTAAGGGAATTGGATGATATTCTCAAAAGCGGTCAGAATTTGGAAGTTGAGTTGCCCTCCCTGACAGATGTTGGCGGCAATTTGGATGATTTACTTTCCACTTCATCTCTGGAAGTGGACAGTCTGATTTCCGGGATGGGCGTGGATGATGCCGTGCAATTGAAGGAGAAGGGCGAAGTTAGTCTGGAAAGTTTTGGTGATATTAACGGCAGCGATGCTGCCCTGGGGTATCGAAGTGAACAATCTATCCGCGATGATATCAATAAATACAAAAACAGAGTTACTTATACTTACAATAAATATCTTAAATTGGATCCGGATCTGAATGGCAAAGTAATCATCGAGGTTGTTATCGAAGCTTCGGGTACGGTTTCCAACTGCCGGGTGATCTCTTCCACGGTACAAAACCAGAAGTTTGTCAACGAGTTAAAAAATATTGTAAGCCAGTTTCGCTTCAAAGCGATTCCCGAAGGCCGGGTCACTGTCGAGAATCCGTTTGTCTTTGTGCGCCGGGACACTTAAAAAGTTTAAAGTGAGCTAAAATTTTAAGTGACTAAAGTTGCGCGCAACAAGACGTTTCCTGCTGAACCGGAAATTATTGCAAGTGAAAACCGGGTTCCCATACTTCCCCCAATAAAACAGGTAACATCAGAGTAAGAACTACGCGCCCGGTCCCATTGTGCAGTTATTTGGTGTCTGTCCGAAAATTCCTACGATATTGTGACTCCGGCAGTCTTTAAGCCGGAATCTACTTGAGGGCAGCAATGGATCCCCGCTAAAAGCATGCGGGAATGATACATTCGGACAAACACTATTTAATTCCCCGTTTATTTCCTCCGCAGCAGGACGTATTCTCCTTTTTCCGGCTTGAAAATGAAAATGAACCTGCGATCCAAATCTAAATTTGTGTAGATCCAGATTTCGTGTTCATATTCTGAGTTGGGCGATCGAGGATGGAGGATTTCGTTGGGACGACCGTATATGATATAGATTTTCCCCTGGTCGGTTTGCCAACCTTTTTTGTTGTCGACAAGACTGATGAAATTGCGATTGGCAAATTTCACCCGGCGCAGAAATTCATCCCGCAGGTTGTTTTCCGGAGTACCCGGATCCGGGTTTCTCTCCTGCCAATATTGATCGATTGCTGATGCCCGCTCGCCTTCGCTGAGATCCTGCAGCTTGTTGTAGATTTTGTTATCGACGATATATTTCATTGGGCCAAATTCATCCGTTGCTGACGTGTTTGCCAACATATTTTGCTTTGTTCTCTGGAAATACAATCGGAATTGATTATTCTTTTGTGCCGTACTATTTTGTGCGTGAATTTGAAGAGTATAATATCCGGGTAAGAATTGTTGCGGGTCTATTTCAATCTGATGGCGAAAAATATTGGCTGAAGATGAAAACAGGGTACTCTCTTGTTGCCATTTGATCTCATTGTTCCTGTCCACAATTCTGTACTTTAGCCGGAGAGAGTCGTTTAATGCCCGTTGGAATATTTCATGGTAGAAAACTACAGGCGATTTGAGGCGGTAATGCTCGATTTCTTTTATTTTGAATGGGGAAATAATTTGCATCGAATCCCGGAACATTTGCATGAGCGGATTCGTACTTTCTTTACCAAACGGTTCATAATTTTGTGGCTTTTGTCTGTCTGCAGCTAAAACGACCGGCGTCAGGAAATGAATCGGTTCATCGATGATCCCCTGCAAATCGATATCTTCCTTACGCCGCAAAGATTTTTTCGAATCCAGATCGGTCAATTCGAAGAAATATTTGTATTTCCCCTTTTTCAGAATAAATGAATGATAATAATTGTGAAATATTATCCGTGAGTTGGTATCGTCAAAATTAGTAACGGATATTTTTTTTCGGTGCGAAGATGTTGCCAACAGGTTCTCATTTTCATCGAAAATAGTTGTGGTTAATTCAAATTGGGCGATATAGAGTGAATCCGACTTCTTGACAAACTGGATTAAATCGTTCACAAAGGAAACGGTAAACAGTAGCTGAAATGAATCCGGCTTTTCTGTGAAAAATGTGTATAAATCGGAATTAAAATACAGATTTTTATAGACGCTAAAACGCTCCAGGCGTTTGTCCGAATCACGACGACGCCTTTGAGAATAATTGTCAGACGGCATTGAAATAAATATCAGGCTGAACAGCACGAGGAACAGGAATCGCTTCACAAATATTCTCCTTAACGTTTAAAAAAGACCAATTTCAGTGTTGACGATTTGGTTTGGTTGGTTAAAAGATCTTTCACAATTACCGACACCTGGTTGACTCCGGTCGGCATTTTGGAAACATCCAGAGAGATGTACCCCTTTTCATTGCGTGATTTTCCTTCCCGGATGTAGCTGGAGGCGATACTTTCTTTCCCCCTCTTGCCAAAAATACTGCCAATTGCCCGGAAAATTTTTTTCATACTGTTTTCATCGCGCTTTATTACGGTAATTTTATAATCGATTTGATATTTACTTTTTTTCTCTTTATCCAGTGTAAGATTGTACATTTCATAATAAAGTTGTAGCGGCTTTTTTATATCGTATCTGTTGAACATGTACGGGACAACTCTCAATCCGTCCTTGTAGAACTGATCCACTTTTGTGGTCGGTTCGATTTTTGAGGCCAATTCAATATCGCTGATTTGTAAAGAATCCGGGTCATATTGCTTGATTTTCAAGTTGAATTTTTTAATGCCAAGCTTTTTCCCCTGTGGATTTTCTACCTGGATGGCAATATGGTATCTGTTTTTCGGATCCAGCACGGCATAAGTCTGGTCGATACTGATTGCGGTTTGAACCTGTTTCTCAGTAGCAAAGGATAAATCCAGCGGCAAAGTTCTTCGTAAAACTTCGTTATAAAGGGAATCAAAAATAATAATTTCCGTTTTTACCTGGGAATAGAAACGGCCATCATCCGTAGTCGTAAATTGTAAACTTTTGGCAGAGAGGCTGCGGTAAATATCAAGCCAGGTTAAATTATGTTGACTACGAAACTGAGCGAATTTTACCCGGAAAGGCAACGGTTTCATCTTGTAATCATGAAAATAAACTTCCACAGGGGCAGATTTCATAGCGGCATCTTTCTGATTGATAAAATCAGAAAGATCACTCTGCCTGAAATTGATGGAAAACTGGTTGTAAATTCCACCCAGATCTCCGGCTCTTTCGCCGTACAACTGGCCGGCAATCAATAGCCGGCTGCCGTAATCCGCTCCGGTAGGCGCGGCAGCAGTGAGATCGTGAACCAACTGGTACATATTTCCCCTTTGGACAAAATCAAAAACCAACCCGCGCCGGATCGATTTTTGATAAGACCAGGATTCGTTATCTTTCGCACCACCGATATCCATGGAAGATGTGTAGCGGTCGTCGGGCTTGCCATATTTTACGTAAACACGGCCGCGGTCATCATAATATGGCGGAATGACCGAAGGGTAAGTGGTTCGGGCAAATTGAACCCGGCGATAATGTTCGGTGAACCGTTCGTTCTCAGTGGTAAAAGGGGTGGGATCACGACTTTTCCAGAATTTTTTGAAAAATTGTCCCTTTTTCTCCAGGGGAGATGTTTCAAATTCCTCTTTTTCATCGGGAGTTGCGATGTCTTTAATTTCGAGAAAAAGTTTCTCCAACATGTTTGGGTCACGCAGTTTTTCCACCCCTTTCATGAAATAGAAGCTGGCTTTTTTTGTATCCCCTTTATCCATAAAGATACGGGACATTTCAATGAACGGGCGGCTATCTTCCGGATGTTTTAAAAAGTAACTATTCATAAATTTTACGGCCTGTTCATATTGCTTCAACTTGTAGTAAGCAATGCCCAACTGGAATGAAGTGTCCTTAAAATTGTCATCCCGGTTGAGAATGGTTTGGTAGGCCTGAACGGCGCGGTTAAAATGTTTGTCGCCGCCTTTTTCAATATGTGCAATTCCAAGGTAGTAGTAAGCCTCTAAATAATCAGGCTTGATTTCTATGGCTTTTTTGAAATTTTTAATCGCTTTGGAATGATTATCCTGCTTGATGATGGCAAGTAGTTTTTCCAGCGGAATGATACTGATTTTTCCCCTTCGCAGAAAGACACGGCCTTGCCAGTAATATGTTTCGGCCCGGTTTTTATCAATTTTCAGGGAGAGGCCCAGCCAAAAATCTGCTGAATCATTTTTACCAATCTGAAAATATAAACCGGCAACCGTGTCCATAATGGCCGGGTTTTTCCTGTCTTCAGAAAGTTTTTGTGTCCATTGTTTAAGAAGTTGCCGTAGAGAATCCTGTTTACTGTCCTGTTCAAAAGTGCTTGCCGCTGCAGGAGTGAAAAAGAACAGGTTGCCGACTAAAAGGATCAAAATAAAAAAAAAGGTTTGTCGATTATTTGGTTTTAAAAACATCGGTCCCTCTGCCAATCGGTGAATATTTTTATTAATTTACGGCAATCAAAATAAAAAAACAAATTTATCCGTAAAGAATATTTCAATTTTGTTGAAACTTACGCAATAATTGTATAATTTAAATCACTTATTTTAAAGAGCACAGTCGTTAAGTTCTTACAAATTTAATGATTACAAGTTCCAAATCGGAAGATATACCGTAAAATATTTTCACAATTAACCAAAGAGGGAAAAATGAAAATCTATCAACTTGTTGTGAATCATGAAAAAGTTGTTGCCATAGAAATGGATCGGGGTCTGGTCGATTTCACCGGCGCATTTCAATCGTACAATTTCATTAAAAAAAATCGTATGATGGTACGGATCGGTTCAATCAAAAATTTTCTTACTTCCGGATTTCTTTCCGACGACAAAATTCTTAATGTGTTTGACTTTTTGGAAAGCCACAATTTTTGGGAACAGTTTATCATCAAAGGTGATTATAAAATAGTAGCGCCGATCCTTAATCCCGGCAAAATCATCGCTATCGGTTTGAATTATGCTTCTCATGCTTTGGAAGGCGGAAGAGATGTGCCGGATGAACCCATTTTTTTCGACAAAGCCGGTTCGGTGGTGATCGGCCACAATGACGAAATTCAAATTCCCGCTAATGCCGGCCGTGTGGATCATGAGATTGAATTGGCCGTTGTGATCAGGAAAAAAGCAAAAAATATCATCCGGGAAAATTACATTGACTACGTTTTTGGTTACACAATTTTTAATGATATTACCGCCCGGGATATGCAGCGACGGGAAAAAGAGAAACAGCAGCCATGGTTCAGATCGAAAAATTTTGATACGTTTGGGCCGATGGGACCTTGTATTGTCACCCCCAAAAAGATTCCCGATCCGCACAATCTGGAAATGGAGTTGCGCCTAAATGATACCATCCGGCAGAAATCCAATACGGGAAATATGGTGTTTAAAATTCCGCAATTGATGGAATATATCACCAAATATTTAACACTCTACCCGGGCGACCTGATTTCCACCGGCACACCGGAAGGGATCAGCCAATTGCATGCCGGTGATGTTGTTGAGGCCGAAATTAGCCATATCGGTGTGCTGCGAAACAGAGTCATAATCCAAAATCCGGAATAGAGGGTGTCATGGATTTGAAATTAAAAAATAAAGTAGTTTTGATAACCGGAGCAAGCCGGGGAATGGGAAAAGCCATTGCACAAGGCTTTGCAGCGGAAGATGCTAATGTGGTCATTTGCGCCCGTAATGCTGAAAGATTGCAGCAGGCTCAGGCGGAACTCAGCAAAAATTCAGATGGGGAAATTTTAGCCCGGCAGGCGGATGTGGAATCTCTCTCCGATATCCGGTCGTTGGTTGAATTTACGCTGGACCGGTTCGGCCGGATCGATGTGCTGATTTGCAATTCCGGCGGCCCGCCGGCAAAATATTTTGTCGATGTGACTGACGAAGAATGGCAGCGCTATTTTAATCTGAATCTGCTGAGTTTTATTCGCCTGTCAGGCGCGGTCATTCCGGCTATGAAAAAGCAGAAGTGGGGCCGGATTCTTTTTCTGTCGTCGGTTTCTGTGAAACAGCCCATCGATAATCTGGTAATTTCAAATGTGGTCCGGCCGGGCGTCGTTGGCTTAACCAAATCTTTATCCAATGAATTAGGGAAATATAACGTTCTGGTGAACAATGTCTGCCCGGGTTATGTGCGCACGGACCGGGTGCTGGAACTGGCAGAAGTTCAGGCAAAACAGGAGGGAATACCGGTTGATGCCGTGATCGAAAAATACGGCCAAAACAATCCGTTAGGGCGTATTGCCGACCCGCGGGAAATTACCGATCTGTTTCTGTTCCTGGCCTCGGAAAGAGCAAGTTACATCACCGGTGTGTCTTTGCATATCGACGGTGGTTTTGTGAAAGGTGTTTTTTGAAATAAACAGATGTTAGCCGGCTTAATTCGGTCGAAAATTTATTAACCTGAATTGAGCGATTCTACTATCATTCCGCCTGCCCGGCCGTAGCGGGCCTGCCCGGCCGTAGCGGGCCTGCCCGACGAACTGCCCGACTGTGTGGAAAGGCAGGCAGAATGATAAAACTCTTTGTGTGGTTGTTTCAAGCCAAAAATCGCTCAATTTAGGTAATATTTATTTTTAATCTTTAAAAAAATCTTTGATATATTATAATTAATTATTACATTGTAACGTAATTCGTTACATGAAAGGAAACAATCAAGCTTGCTCATCGTAAAATTTAAGAGAAAATCATTAGAAAAATGTTATCGAAATAAAAATGAAGCAAGCAAGAAATGGGATCCGATAGTTGGCGAAAAATATATTAAGCAATTGAGCTTGGTTTATGCCGCTGAAACAATCGATGACTTGTATTCTATTCCACAGCTTCGTTTTCATTCTCTAAAAGGTGATCGTGAAGGCCAACACGCGATAGTACTCACAAACCGAGCTAGATTACTTGTTGAATGTGAGGGTAATTCAATAATAATTATTCAAGAGGTTAGCACAAAACATTATGAGTAATCAAAATTCTTTTACAGATAGTCCTATTCATCCAGGCATACACTTAAAAGATACTCTTGAAACACAAAGCATTTCTCAAACAGAATTGGCGAATCGCTTAGGTTTGTCACGGAAAGTAATAAACGAAATTATTGCAGGAAAAGCACCAATTTCTCCGAGCTCTGCTATTTTGCTTGAACGAGTATTAAAAATGCCTGCGCACATTTGGAACAATTTACAACGTAATTTTGATTTGAATATAGCATATTTATGTGAACAGAAAAAGTTAGCTGAAGAAAGTAAGTTACTGGTAAACTTTCCAATTCGGAATATGATAAAATACGGTTGGATTCCGGAAAGTCGAGAAAAGAATGAAAGAGTCAAATCCCTACTTTCATTTTTTGGTGTTTCTAGTTTGAAAAACATTGAACATTCTCTATCTGTTCAATTTCGTCATTCGAAAAGGGGAAATTTATCTAAAGAAGCAATTTATACCTGGCTTCGGAAAGGCGAACTTGAAATACAATCCATCGAAACAGATAACTATAGTGATAGTGAATTAAAAAAAAGACTACCCACTCTTCGAAGTCTTACAAATACTCCTCCGGATATATTCGAGCCTAAACTAAAAGGAATATGTGCAGAAGCAGGGGTGGCTGTCGCCTTCGTTCCTGAGCTATCTAAAAGTTATGTAAATGGATCTACATTTTGGCTGGATAGTTATAGAAAAGCAGCCCTCTTGTTAAGTTTACGATTTAAAACAAATGATCATCTTTGGTTTAGTTTTTTTCATGAACTTGGACACATTTTGCTGCATAAAAAAAGAGAAAACTTCCTGGATATTGAAAAAAATGTCTTTTCAAAAGAGGACAAACTAAAAGAAATCGAAGCCGATAGTTTCGCCGCAAATATATTAATCCCACCTGATAGATGGCAAGAATTTAAATATAATTCTCCATTTTCAAAATATAAAGTCGTTCAATTTGCAGATTATATAAATATTGCCCCAGGTATTGTAGTCGGCCGTTTACAAAAAGAAGGATTAATACCTTATACTCATCTAAATGGGTTAAAGGAAAAATACCAATGGGTAATTAATCAAAATTAAAACTATATTTATGAATCAGAACAAGCAGCTAATATTGGTTTCAAGCTGAACAAAAACAGCGAATTACTTTTATTTTTTTTGATGGGTTTGGTTATGGCTTTGTGCTCTCTATCAAGTTCACCTCCTCTGTTTTGGGCAACTTAACTGCCATCCGTTACCTACAACGCTTAAAAAAAAATCTATTGATGATCGCTTTATACAGGAAGCACAACGGTATAGTGACAAAATCAGGTTTGAAAACCTTGCTATGTGAGCAAATGTTATGATCGGTTAAAATAAGCCCAATTTGGGGAAGAGATGAACACTTCAATAATTTACGGAATAAATCCGGTTGCTGCCATGCTGAAATCCGGCCACACAATCGATAAAATTTTTGTTTCATCGGATAATAAAAACCCCCGCTTACAACTATTGCTGAAAAACGCCCGGGAGAAAAAAATTCCGGTTCAATTTATCCCGTCCTCTGCGTTGAAAAGAAAAGCGAATTCCGAAAAACATCAGGGAATTGTTGCCCTGTTAGCGGAACACCCTGTTCTGGATCTGGATGAATTATTGCACAAAATCAGACTACAAAAAGATTCCCCGATTTTGACCATGTTGGATGGCATCGAAGATCCCCACAATTTTGGCGCAATCATCCGCTCTGCGGAAGCTGCCGGCCTGAGCGGCATGATTATTCAGCAGCGTCACAGCGCTCCTTTGTCGTCCGTTGTAGCCAAAGCTTCTGCCGGTGCGATCAGCCATTTTCCCATCGCAAGAGTGGGTAACCTTGCGCAGGCGGTAGACCGTTTGAAGCAGGAAGGATTCTGGATTGTCGGCAGCGATGAGCGGTCGGATATCAATTATTGGGAATTGTCTTTCACGGCGCCTACAGCCGTCATTGTCGGGAATGAAGGAAGAGGAATTAGACGGCTTTTGAAAGAAAAATCGGATTATCTGGTCCGTATTCCCATGTACGGCAAAACCGAATCACTCAATGCTTCCGTTGCCGCGGCACTGCTGTTTTATGAAATTCGCAGACAAAGGGAGACCCTTTGACAAGAAATGTATTGCGGTACCCGGGAAAATACAGTATTTTCTAAAATGCAAGTAACTATTCAGCTATATGTTGTAAATATTGTGTAGAATTTTAATCATGATAAAAAAATGAGGGAACCACTGGTGACTGGAAATTAGAAACCCGGATTATCGTACTTTCCATTCCATTGATTTGATTATTCGATTCACCAATTTCAAATTTCTAATTTCAACTTGACAACCGCTGTTTAGGAAACGTACAAATAAAACATTTATATCTCAATTGCTGAACCGTACCTGAATTGAGCGATTCTAACGCTCATTCCGCCCGCCTGTGCGGACAGGCAGGCAGAATGACAAAACTCTTTGGGTGGTTGTTTCAAGCTAAGAATCGCTCAATTCAGGTCGTAACAAATATTTCATCTTTTCTATCTGTGGAAACGTTTAGCGCAAGAGGTTAAGGATGACCAATCAATTCGATCAGGACAGACCTGCTGTGGCGGCAGGCATATTTTATCCTGAAGACCCGGTAGAACTAAAGCACCAAATTGATTTTTCTTTGCAGAATTTAGAAGAAAATCCAATCGTCGGGGAAATCCGGGGAATGATTGTCCCCCATGCCGGATACATGTACTCCGGCCAGGTGGCGGCTGCCGCTTATAAGCAGATACTGGATCGTGAGTATAATGTGGTTGTCGTGATTTCTCCCAGTCACCGGGAGTATTTTAACGGTGTTTCGGTTTTGCCGGCACGGACCTACAAAACGCCCCTGGGCAATGTAAAGATAAATCGTGAATTAACCGCCCGTCTGGCAGAATTCAGTGATTTTATTCATGTTTCATGGAATGGCCACCGGGGAGAGCATGCATTGGAAGTTCAGTTGCCGTTTTTACAGCGAACTCTGGGCGATTTTGAACTGGTTCCCATTGTTATGGGAGATCAGATATACGATTACGGTTATGAATTGGGTGAGGTGGTTGCCAAACTGGTTCGACATGAAAATGCTTTGATCGTGGCCAGTTCAGATTTGTCCCACTATTATCCGGCCGGTGAGGCGGAAAAAATGGATAAACGGATTATCAAAAGAGTGAATGCCTTCGATTATGACGGACTCTGGGATGAGATTGAAGCAAAAAACAGCGAAGCGTGCGGGGCCGGTCCCATGCTGGCCTGTATGGTAGCCGCAAAAAAAATAGGCGCCAATAAATCCGAGGTGCTGCTTTATCAACACTCGGGCAATGTTACCGGTGATCATTCCGAAGTTGTGGGATATCTATCAGCTGTTCTGTACCAGGTATAACTCCGTTTAAATTAACCGTGGTTTGAGAAATCTCATGAAAAACAGGATGGAAACGGAATTAAAATTATCTACAGAGGATAAACGTTACCTTTTAGAGTTAGCCAGAAAAGTGATCCGGGCAAAATGTTCCGGTTCTTCATTTGATCCTGAACCACCGGTTTCCCCTGTGCTGAACGAAAAAAGAGGCGCGTTTGTGACCTTGAATGAACAGGGCCAACTGAGAGGATGTATCGGCTATATCGAAGGGATCAAACCGCTTTATCAGTCCATTATGGAAATGGCGGAAGCAGCGGCTTTCAATGATCCGCGTTTTCCCCCGGTTCAGGCGGAGGAAGTAGATGATCTGGAAATTGAGATCTCGGTTCTTTCACCTTTGCGCCGTATCAAAAATATTGATGAGATAAAAATTGGCACACACGGCATTTTGATGAAAAAAAAACATTTCCAGGGTTTACTTTTGCCGCAAGTTGCAACTCATTACAATTGGGACCGGGAGACATTTCTGTTACAGACATGTATTAAAGCCGGTTTGCCTTCCGGTTGCCGGCATGATCCCGAGGTGGAAATATGGATATTTTCCGCCTCTATTTTCAGTGAAGAAGAATTTTTCGGGGGAATTTCCCGGAGTTAAACGATAAACTCATCCGTGTAGAGCAAATGTACGATGATCAAATAAAACAGGATAACTAAACCTAAGGAGGAAATGAATGAAAAAATGGCGTTGTGAAGTTTGCGGATATATTCATGATGGCGATGAAGCACCTGATTTCTGCCCAAAATGCGGCGCGAAAAAGGAAAAATTTACCGCCATGGAAGAAAATGTTGCTAATCTGGTCGAGCGTTCCCGCTTTACAAACTCTTTGCACATGGAATTATATTCCATTATGCAACAAGTAGTGGAATTGTGTGAAGATGGTATCGAAGATAATTTGGATCCGGCCTGCGTTTCCGTTTTTACAAAGGCCAAACAGGCGGCAACCGAGACCATGCAAGCTGTTAAGGCCGAATTGCAGGGACACATGAAGAAAGGTAAGTGGGGATAGAATACAATTACCGCCAACATTTATCAAACCCTCCGGATTTATTCCCGGAGGGTTTTTTTAATTAAAAGTGACTGCTTTCCAAGTCGATTTGGCGAATCTACCTGCATTACGGCTTTGTCGCCGGATATCTTCTTGCATATTTCTCCCTTGATTCTTTTCATTTACTTTTTTAAGTTATAGCCCATTGAAAAATTATTTTCATTTCACAAGCATGATGAATGTTTTTAATCAATAAATACATGTTTCTATCGACTTATTAAAATTGGGAGGGTGCCATGTTTGTTCTGTTAAAGTCAGTTCGTCATTTTATTCTTTTTTTCCTGTTTTTTTCCATGATTTTGTTTTTTGCCCCGCAGGCGCCGGCAAAATCCAAAGCTGCGGCAAAGTCAAAATATGATGCACAACTGTTCAATGCTATGCAATGGCGCTGCATCGGCCCTTTTCGCGGCGGTCGCTCTGTTGCAGTAGCGGGGCATAAGGATTTGCCGTTTACGTATTATTTCGGCGCAACCGGCGGCGGCGTTTGGAAAACTGAAGACGGCGGAATGAACTGGTTCAATGTGTCGGACAGCGTTTTTCAATGGGGTTCTGTCGGCGCCATTGCCGTGGCCGAATCCGACCCGAATGTGGTTTATGTGGGCATGGGTGAAACCTGTCTGCGCGGCAATATTTCTCCGGGCGACGGCGTTTACAAATCGGTTGACGGCGGCGCTACCTGGCAGCATATTGGTCTACAGGAAACCCAGTTTATCGGTAAAATTTGCGTTCATCCGAAAGATGAAAACCTGGTTTATGTTGCCGCAATGGGACATCTGTTCGGTTCCAATCCGGAGCGCGGTGTTTTCCGCTCTAAAGATGGCGGTGCAACCTGGCAAAAAATACTATTCAAAGATGACAATACCGGCGCGGTGGATATGGTTCTCGATCCGTTCAATCCCGGAATTATTTATGCCGCGCTGTGGGATGCTTCCCGGAATCCGTGGAGCATGTCCAGCAGCGGCCCCGGCAGCGGATTGTATAAATCAACTGATGGCGGCGATACCTGGAAGGAGCTGACCAAAAAACCGGGTATGCCAAAAGGAATGTTGGGAAAGATCGGCATCACCGCATCTCCGGCAAAACAGGACCGGCTGTGGGCCAGTGTGGAAGCCAATGACGGCGGCATTTTTCGTTCCGATGATGGCGGCGTTCACTGGCAGCGGGTCAGCGCAGACCGCAATTTGCGTCAGCGGGCGTTTTACTATTCCCATATTTATGCGGATCCCAAAGCGCCGGAAACGGTTTATGTGTTGAATGTCCGGTTTCATAAATCGGTTGATGGCGGTAAAACGTACACCAGTATCTCTGTGCCGCACGGCGATAACCATGATCTGTGGATCGATCCCACCAATCCGGCGCGTATGATCAGCGCCAACGACGGCGGGGCAAATGTAACCTATAACGGCGGCAAAAGCTGGACAGAGCAGAATTTTCCCACCGCTCAATTTTATCATGTTGCGGTCGACGATCAATTCCCATATCGCGTTTACGGTGCGCAGCAGGATAACAGCACGGTAAGCATTGTTAGCAGAACCACTGGTTTTGGCATTACGCGGACGAATTGGTACCCGGTCGGCGGCGGTGAAAGCGGATATATTGCGGTGCGTCCGGATGATCCCAACATCGTTTATGCCGGCAGTTACGACGGTTATTTGACCCGCGACGACCACAGAACCGGTCAGCTTCGCAATATCGCCGTTTGGCCGGACAACCCCATGGGCGCCGGTGCGGCAAATCTGAAATATCGGTTTCAGTGGACTTTTCCCATTGTCATCTCTCCACACGACGCCAATGTGCTTTATGTTACCGGAAACCGGGTTTTCAAAACGGAGAATGAGGGCCAAAACTGGAAAGTGATCAGCCCGGATCTGACCCGAAATGACAAAAGCAAACAGGGGCCGTCCGGCGGACCGGTCACAAAAGATAACACCAGCGTGGAATATTACTGCACTATTTTTACCTTCGCCGAATCGCCGCTGCAGAAAGGTCTGCTCTGGGCCGGTTCGGACGACGGCCTGATTCACGTCAGTAAAAACAGCGGCCGGACCTGGAAAAACGTAACGCCCAAAAATCTGCCCGAGTGGGCTTTGATCAGTATTATCGAACCGTCCCATTATGACCCGGCAAAAGCGTATGTGGCGGCGACCCGCTATAAATCGGATGATTTTACGCCGTACATCCTCAAAACAACTAATTTTGGCAAATCATGGAAATTGATCACCAACGGCATCCCGAAAAATGAATATACGAGGGTGGTGCGTGAAGACCCTAATCGAAAAGGTCTGCTTTACGCTGGAACGGAGAGGGGCGTATTTGTTTCTTTCGATGACGGACAATACTGGCAATCATTGCAATTAAATCTGCCGGCGGTCCCCATTCATGATCTGGCTGTGCAAGCGCGGGAAAAGGATTTGGTGGCGGCAACGCACGGCCGTTCTTTTTGGATTCTGGATGATCTGTCGCCTCTTTATGAACTTAACGACGAAATTGCCAAAAGCGACATTCACCTGTTCAAACCGCGGCATACGTACCGCATGCGCGGCGGGAGTTTTCACCGTCCCGGTATGAGTGTCGGCCGGAATCCGCCGGGTGGCGTGGTTATTCAATACTATTTGAAAGACAAGCCGGCGGGGGATATCAAACTGGAAATTCTGGACGCCAAAGGAGATACCATCCGCACGTTCAGCAGTAAAAAGAAAAAGGCCTGTTCCGATTCAACCGGTTTTTACGGTGAGAAAAAACGGAAGAATCAGTTGCCGGCAAAAAAAGGTATGAACCGGTTTGTGTGGAACATGCGCTACCCGGACGCCAAAGAGCTGCCCCATCTGATTATGTGGGCCGGAACGCTCGTCGGGCCGCTTGCGGTGCCGGGGAAATATCAGGTAAAATTAATGGTTAGCGATAAAACCGAAACGCAGCCGTTTGAAATTGTGCCTGATCCGCGTCTTACAACCACTCCGGAAGAGTTTCAGGAACAGTTCGATCTGCTCATCGATATCCGCGATAAAGTAACGGAAGCTCACGAAGCGGTGTTGAAAATCCGTGATTTCCGGAAGCAGACTGGTGATTTGATTAAACGGTTGACGAAAGAGGAAAAAACGAAAGAGATCGAAACGGCAGCCAAAGCGTTGAATAAAAAATTGAGCGAAGTTGAGGAAGAGATCATTCAGGTAAAAATTAAAAGCGGCCAGGATGCGTTGAATTATCCCATCAAATTGAACAATAAAATTGCCGCTCTCACCGGCACGGCTGCCGGCGCCGACGCCAAACCGACGCAACAGATGTACGATGTATACACCGACCTGTCCGGGAAATTGGCGATACAGATTAAAAAATTAGATAAAATTATCAGCGAAGATTTACCTGCATTTAATCGGCTTGTGCAGGAAAATAAAATTCCGGCGGTGATTTTGAAGTGACGACCGGAAAACCGATGAATCGGTTTTGGGGATGGTTTGTTATTCAATGCCCCACGATTAAAATCGTGGGCTGGTGTTCGATTTTTGTCGAATGAACACAGCCCGCGAATTTATTCGTGGGTAATGAAATGATCGTTTTTTAGATAACCGTTTTAACGGTTTTAAAAACCATGGGGAGGATTAATAATGTCTCATTCACTGACAAAGATTTGGATTCATACAATATGGACTACAAAAGAAAGAGTGCCGATGCTAAACGATTCAGTTCGTCCGAAGATCATTCAACATTTGTCCCGGGGATTTTCGGAGCAGGACTGTCTTGTAAGGGTTATAGATGGAACAACTGATCATTTGCATTCCCTTTTTCTGTTAAGTCAAAATTACTCTATTGCTCAGGTTTTGAAAAATGTTAAAGGAGAATCATCCCATTGGATCAATCAACAAAAATTCTTTTTACCTAAATTTGCCTGGCAAGTTGGATATGCAGCATTCTCTGTGAGCGAATCACTTTTATCGAAAGTTGATAAGTATATTCGAAATCAAAAACAGCATCATCAAAAAATGACTTTTGCCGAAGAATTGCAAAAACTATTAAAATTACACGGGTTGTCGGAAAACCGATGAATCGGTTTTGGGGATGGTTTGTTATTCAATGCCCCACGATTAAAATCGTGGGCTGGTGTTCGATTTTTGTCGAATGAACACAGCCCGCGAAATTATTCGTGGGTAATGAAATGATCGTTTTTTAGATAACCGTTTTAACGGTTTTAAAGGGGATTATTGTTTTGGTTACGACTGGATGATGATCGGCGGCGTCAAGCCATTTTATGAACCGTATTTTGCCATTGCCGGTGAACCGGTATTACAGGGCTGGGCTATGAGCAGCGCTCTGGTCGGCTGTTTGCTGGGCGCCATGGTGTCCGGTGTGTTAAGCGAACGGTGTGTGCTGGCCGGGAACTTCCCGCCTGCGGCGGACACGCGCTCAACATGACATGTTTAGAGGCTGTCACCCTGAGCGCGTATCCCAATGGGTTTTGTCGGGATGAAGGCGAAGGGTCTATTTGTTCCTTCTCGTCATAAATAAGTTATTTTCAAAAAACTAAAGCGATACAATCATCCGGGTTTGAGATGTCAATATTAGCGATTCTATAAATACCCATAATCCAAATTAAGCAGGATAAAGAAATACCAATGAATTTATAGAGAAACCGCTAATTTCCCCGGTTACTTAAGCATCTATCTTATCATAAACTATCCTTGTGTAATCCGGGCACTTTGTTGATTACACCGTTTATCCGCCAATTGGGAATTATGGAAGCGTTACATAGTTTAGGGCCGGTTATTTCGTTTTGTCGTCAAAGAGAATTTGCAAACTTTAGAAACTCGTTGTTTTGGCAGCACACATTGCGATTGGAGTCCTACGAGCCTAAAATGTATTTGAAAAGTGGTCGTCAAATTACGTGGATTTATCTGACTTAGTTATTGGTTATACCGGGCGACGCCAACTTATTGCGGTTCAATTTATTTATTTCTTGAATTCAACTGAAAATCTAAATAATTTTATTACAAAAACAATCGCTTATGCTCAATCAGGCAAAAACAATTCTCGAACAAACTTTTGGCTACCGCCAATTCCGCCCGCTGCAGCAGGAAATCATTGCCAATGTGCTCAAAAAAAACGATACACTGGTGATCATGCCCACAGGCGGCGGGAAATCTCTCTGCTACCAGATTCCGGCCCTTATTTTTGGCGGGATGACGCTGGTGGTTTCTCCCTTAATTTCGCTGATGAAAGACCAGGTTGAGCAGTTGGTTGCCCTGGGTGTGGATGCGGTATTTTTGAACAGTTCTCTCTCATTTGAAGATTATCAGCGCAATGTTGCCCGTATTCGGCGGAATAAAATAAAATTGCTCTATCTGGCCCCGGAATCGCTGCTGAGCGGTAAAATTCTGACGCTGCTCTCCTCATTAAAAATAGACTGTATCACCATCGATGAAGCACATTGTATCTCAGAATGGGGACACGATTTCCGGCCGGAATACCGCCGGTTGATTACAGTGCGGGGAAAATTTCCCGAAGCCGTGTGCATAGCTCTCACGGCAACGGCAACGCCACGGGTTCAGGAGGATATCAAAGCCAATCTTAAGCTGGACAACTCCAATCAGTTCATTGCCAGTTTTAACCGGGAAAATCTGTTCCTGCAGATCGTGCCCAAGGATAATCCGTTGCTGCAGACCATCGAATTTTTGGCACAGCGCCCTAAGCAATCCGGAATCATCTACTGTTTTTCCAGGAGACAGGTAGATGAACTCACCGATGCACTGGCCGAAGAGGGATTTTCTGTGAAACCGTACCATGCCGGCATGACAGACCGGGAACGCAAACGCAGCCAGGAACTGTTCATCAAAGATGACGTGCAGATCATCGTGGCCACCATTGCCTTCGGCATGGGTATCAACAAACCGAACGTGCGTTTTGTCATTCATTTCGACCTGCCCAAAAATATCGAAAGCTACTACCAGCAGATCGGTCGTGCCGGACGGGATGGACTACCGGCCCATTGCCTGCTTCTGTTCAGCTACGGCGATATTCAGAAAATAAAATATTTCATCGACCAAAAAGAGGAGAAAGAACAACGAATTGCGCAAATGCATCTGAGCGCCCTGGTGAGTTTTGCCGAAACCATAGTGTGTCGCCGCAAACCGCTGCTGAATTACTTTGGTGAGCGTTACACAATAGACAATTGTCGCATGTGCGATAATTGTCTCGCCGGTAAAAAACCGCTTCAGAACATCACCATTGCGGCGCAAAAGTTTCTTTCCTGCGTGGTTCGAACCGGCGAGCTGTTCGGCGCCCACCACATCATCGATGTACTGCGCGGTTCGCAAGGACAAAAGGTGTTGAAATTTCAGCACCAAAATCTCTCAACCTACGGCATCGGCAAAGAGTTTTCCAAACGGCAGTGGCTGCACCTCTCCCGGCAATTTATTCAGAACGGTTTTCTGGAGCAGGACACGAAAACGGGAAGTCTGAGAATCTCCGAAAAAGCAAAATCAGTTTTACAAAGCGGTGAAAAGGTATTCGGACACCTCGTAGAAGAAAAAGCCGATTTCAGAAAAACGCCCAAGAGCGAACAAGAATACGATCACAGTTTGTTTGATCTGCTGAGGAAAAAACGAAAAGAGATGGCGGATTCTGCCAATCTCCCGCCATACGTAATTTTCCCGGATAAAGCGCTTATCGAAATATCTGTCTACTACCCCCAATCGGAAGAAAACTTTTTGCAGATCTACGGTGTTGGACGCGCCAAATTCAGCAAATATGGCGGCGAATTTCTGACGCTGATCCGGGAATATTGTGAAGCGAACCGGATAGCGGAGGTAGGAAGGCACCAACGAAAAAGTTTAAAAAACAGGACAAAAACCGGCCAAAAGCCAAGACACACTGTAATCGGTGAAATGTTTAATACCGGAATTTCCATCCGAAAGATTACGGCTAACTTCAACATCAAAGAAACCACCGTACTGGATAATCTGTACAAATTCATTCAGGATGGCCGTTCGCTGAACCGGGCGGATGAATTCAAGTCGCTCTCATCCCTCTCGCCGACACAGCAAACGGAGGTGCTGCTTAATTTTACCAAATTGGGCGTGGAATACCTGAAACCTGTTTTTGACGAAATGGACGGACAGATAAGCTATGATGAATTACGCATCCTGCGCTTGTTTTATTTGAGCGGTTAATTGTTACCTGAATTGAGCGATTCTCATGTCATTCCGTAGGAATCTTGTTGGTTTAGTGCACAGAACTAACAAGATTCTTTCCCGCCTGCGGTCGGGCAGGCAGAATGACAAAACTCTTTGGGTGGTTGTTTCAAACTAAGAATCGCTCAATTTAGGTGTTACTATTCAGGTATGCTAATTATTTGTGCATACCGGCATAGTTACAGTTAATTATAATCGATGCATTGCGTCTCCGCCGATGTCCATTTTACGTGACAACCTGCAAAAGGGAGTTGCCAATGAGCAGCTATATATTAATGAAGATATTTGAATCTTCTCCTGCGAGGTATGATACAGGAATCCGGCTCCTGAGTTTTGGCACCTTAGACCACACTTACGAGCGATTGTTAGCTCCGTTGCAGCCGGGCCGGAAAGTTCTGGATATCGGCTGCGGCACAGGGAAACTAACTCTGAAAGCGGCAAGAAAAGGCGCATTTGTGAAGGGGATCGATCTGAATCCTGAAATGCTCGCAATAGCAAAAAAACACGCGGCAGATGAAGGGTTCGAACAAAATATTGAATTTAGTGAAATTGGTGTGGCGGAACTTTCCGGGGAAAAGACGGAAAGTTACGATGTGGTTACAAGCGGTCTCTGTTTTTCAGAACTTTCCGAAGATGAAATAAATTACACTCTTAAGGAGATAAAAAGATTGTTGAAGCCGGATGGTTACCTGCTGATTGCAGATGAGGTGGTGCCTGAAAATTACATCAAAAAAATTATCCATTTTATTTTTCGCCTGCCCCTTGCTCTCATCACCTACATTTTGACACAAACAACCACGCAAGCGGTGAAGAATCTGCCGAAGAAAATTGACGCTGCCGGTTTTTTTATCGCTTCCGTCAGGCTGAACAAAATGGGCAATTTTATGGAACTGACCGCTATAAAAAAGAAGGTTTAGCATGAATCAGCTAAAATATTTTTTAATCAACCTTTTCGAAACCATGTTCCGGGGCATCTCCATTCCAGGTAAAACCGGTCTGATCAAACTGGGAAATCCGAACGCCGGTTCCCCGGTATTTTTAACCTGCAACTATCACCTGACTGTGGCACGGGTGAAGCAGGCACTTCAGCATATCGATTGCTATCTACTTATCGCCAATAGTCATGGCCGTAATGTTTGGTGTGGTTCAACGGGCGGACATCTGAATAATCATCATGTCATTTCCGTTTTGAAAACAAGTGGAATCGAAGCGTTGATCAATCACAAAAAATTGATTGTCCCGCAACTTGCCGCCGCGGGTATTGAAGCCATCGTCATCCATAAAAAGACCGGTTGGAGAATCATTTGGGGACCGGTTTATGCCAAAGACATTCCGTATTTTCTGCGTAATAAACAGCAAAAGACAGAAGAGATGCGCAAAGTAAAATTCGATTTTGTTCAGCGAATAGAAATGACGGTGATGTGGGCATTTCCGTTTTCTCTCATTGTTGCTTTAATTACTTCTCTTTTCTGGCAGGAGATGACCTGGCCGCTAACCGGCTTTATCTGGGGTCTGACAACGGTCATTTTTCTTCTTTTTCCCCTCTATTCAAAATGGATCAATCCAAAGAAAAAGGGAACCCAATTCAGCAGATATACGGTTGTTTTTGATTTTGGTCGTACACCGGTTATCCTCTGGACAGCATTTATGGTTTGTCTGCTGACTTACGGAATTTTGACCCATTCTCTTACAACCGGATTTTTTCTTAGATGGAGTTTTATCTCCCTGGTAATCATTCTTTTAATCAGTCTGGATCTGGCCGGGAGTACTCCTGTTTATAAAAGCGGACTCCACGAAGACCGGTTTCTGGACATTAAAATAGATAAAGAAAAATGCAAAGGCGCCGGTTTCTGCGAACAGGTTTGTCCCAAAAATTGTTACCAGGTAGATCACAGAAACCATACTGCCTCAATTGTCAGGGCAGATGATTGTGTGCAGTGCGGCGCTTGTATCGTCCAATGTCCGTTTGACGCCCTGTATTTTAAAGGCAAAAAAGATGAAATTGTAACACCCGGACAGATAAGAAAATATAAATTGAATCTGATGGGGAAACGAATGGTTAAAATTTGAACTTTGAAAGGTTTTCGATGAAAACTCGATTTACAGAAAAAACAATCTGGATTTTTATTGATGTCCTCCTTTTTTTCACAATTTTAATTTTATCTCCTTCCTCCTGCACAAAACTGTTGACAATTTTCGTGTAGTCAGCGTGTTTTGTGGGCTGTTTTAACTTTTGTAAAAATAATTTTTAATCACCTGTTCATCCGCTTGTTCGGTCCAAACCTGATAACCTTTGCTCTTCACCATATCGATAAGAGGAGCAGGGAAAAATGGAGTTGTCAGTTCATAAATTTTTCCAGGTTCAAGGTTTTTCAATTCCTTCATCATCTGTTCCAACGGGTGACCGCCGGCTTCGATAATTGGTCTTGCGTCTAATCTTTTGCTTATTTCTTCTAAATTAAACCATTTCGGTTTTTCAAATTCAGCGCCTTTTCCTGACTTTCCGGAATATTCTTCACCGATCCCGGCTTTTTTGCGCAATCGATTAATCAACTCTGCGACGGGAATGTTACCAACTTCTGCAACTTGTCGCAGAGTGGCTACTTTGCCTATTGTCTTGCGCAAAACCGGATTTTTAAGTTTTGCATAAGCAGGAGAAATCGAAATTAATTCATCTTTTAATTGTGGAAAATTTTCCAGCAGTTTACCCAATTTTGTTTCCGGAGAGATAGCTATTTTTTCGTAATCAATCATAGGGATGTTCGCAATACCGCCTGAGGATAAATCCTCAGGCTCAAAAGTGGAAGGACGCTAAAGCGCCCTTTAGGGTGCTTCCATATTCAAGCCTGTTGCTTCAGCTTCAGGCGAGTGTTAATTTTTACTCCTGTGACCGGTTACATTTTTTCACTCATTTTTCACCTTCTTTAATATAAGACAACAAACGTTGTTCACCTTCCAATAATCGTTTTTCAGTCAAATTTTGACTCACCTCCAGTGTGCCGAGGTAATTTCCCTGCGCATCTCGCATGGCATGATATTCAATGATGATAAACCGGCCTTTCATATCGATCCAAAATCTGGCCTGATCTCCTTTACCGGCTTTAAAATCTGCCAGAATTTTTTCAACAATATAAACACTGGAAGGAGGATGACAATTCTGGACTTTCCTTCCTAAAATTGCCCGGGATCTGGAAAAAATGCGTTCTCTGCCCTGCGTAAAAAATCGCACTGTATCGTCTTTATCAACAAAAGTTAAATCGAAAGGGATGGTATTTAGAACGGCCGTAAGCTCCTCCGGTGTAAAACTGCCGCTGGGCAATTGAATTCGTTTGGTCTCTTTTCCTGCAATTTGGG
The DNA here is from genome assembly GCA_913009825.1 of uncultured Deferribacteres bacterium. Classification (GTDB taxonomy): domain Bacteria; phylum Zhuqueibacterota; class JdFR-76; order JdFR-76; family DREG01; genus DREG01. The sequence goes on along the minus strand of CAJVYQ010000001.1, from coordinate 167,721 downwards.
AAAGATTTCTAATTTCCGGCCGCCATTTTTCTTGCGGATCGTACAGGCAGAAACCTATCTCCAGACTTTGCAGAGAGATTTGGTACCATTCCGTATCATTCAGTGTATCCAAACTCATGGGAAACAGAATTTGCTCCTCCCGGTAAATCATATCTTCAATGGATTCCGAAGCGGGTCGCAGAACCAAATCGATAACAGATTTTGCTTCTCCGGCGTTTATTTTTTGTGCGGCCGCAAACGCCTCCATGGCAGATTTCAGGTATTGCCGGGTTAGATCATGCTTATTCCACATAACCGTCGACGGACCCGTGATCTCATGTTTTTCCAGATAAGGAAAGAGCAGGTTTTCTTTGCGCAGATAGTGTTTCTCCACATCCAAAAGGGAATTGAAGCGCTGATGCAATTCCATGAATAAACGGGTAACATCTTCCTTATCTTTCTTATCAGCAATTTCCGAATACAATTTATTCGCCGACGCCAGTTCCCACTCCAACGCCCGGTTTTCCTTCCTAAACACAAAAACCGGATGACCCGAAGGCGCAGTTTTAGCCCCGCTCTGATCGATGTTTCCTTTCAGGGCTTCTGTGTGCAAATCACACAAACGCAGCACATCCTTTTGCTTCATCCCTTCACCGATCAATTCCTGTTCCACCATCAGGACATCCGCGTAGGGCACCTGCCCCAGCATGCGCACTAATTGTGTTCGCACTGCTGCCGGCGCCTCGCCGTCATTTATTTGCCGGATCATGTGTTTTAACAGATCCCTGCGTTTTTTCACATTATTTATTAATTCACTCATTAGGAATCTCCTGTTTATTGTTCATCTTTTCATTTCCTGGATTGATCACTTTTCCCTTCATAATCCGGCACAGCGCCCCGGTTATGATTGTAAACCGGTTCATTCATTCTTTTGATATAATATTGGTATTCCTTTGTACTGATGTTGTTCTGCCAAAATCCCGAAATTTTTGCCATGGCCGTTCCCAGGACAAACAAGCCGATAAGGATAAAAAGATAGGCTTTACGCGATAATTTCCATTGTTTTTTTGTTACGGATAAATACAAAGTATCTTTTACGGGACATGCATCCACACACTCCAGACAGGCGTTACATTCGTCGGAAAAAACGGCGTTTGCCTTGTGAACTTGAATTCCGGCCGGACAGACATTGGTACATTTATCGCAATCGATGCAACTTTCCGCATTTCTGTGAATTTTCAACGGACTGAACCAGCTTATCATGCCGAGCAATGCGCCGTAGGGACAAAGATAACGGCACCAGAAATAGGGGATCAGTATAGACAGCAAAACCAGAATAACCAGCGTCCACAACGTGACGTCGGACATATTGGCAAAAAATTGTAACATTTTGATATCGGCCACTTTGTTATATGGGCTGTTGATAAATTGCTCAAGCCGGAGCACATTCATCCCAAACAGAATGGAACCGCCGAAAAACAAAAGCAGCAGATATTTTAAACTTCGCAACGGATAATCCAGCCAACCGGGAATCTTTCTGATCCGGTCAAATAACACAATATGAATTTTGGCGAGATATTCGGAAAGCAGGCCAAAAGGACAAACCCAGCTGCAAAACCCTTTTTTTAACAGAACGCCGGTTGCCAGAACAATCATGAAAATAACCAGACCGGACGGATGAATTAAGTTGAACACTCCTGTTAACAACCAGTATTTCAGACTGATCAGGGCGCTTAGCGGTAAAAACACTTCCACACCGGGCGGACGAGACAGGGTCGGCGACAAACCGGATTCAAGCTGCTTCACCCAGACGATAAATTCGATACCAATCCAGATGGTCAGCAGCAGAAATCCAAATTGAACCATTCTCCGATAAGGATAAACCTTAAAAGTTGCAGCATTTTCAATTTTTCTCTCATTGGCTGATCTATTTTCCGACTGTGTTGACATATTTGTACATCTCTGTTTTTTACCTTTTTATTTATTTTTTTTGAGCAAATTCGTTATTCTGAATTCGCCACAATTTATTTTTTCCGCTACTTCGGCAAAAGTGGTTTTGTCAAAAAGATTCTGTATCTGATCTCTGATTCTTTTCCATTCATTATGCAACGGACAGGGATTCTCATCGCCGCACTGATCCAGACCGAGAATACACTCTTCATAAATTTTAGACCCGTCGATGGCCTTGCTGATATCGGAAAGTGAAATGGATTCCGCCGGGCATGCCAATGCGATACCGCCATTAGGTCCCTTAAAAGAAACCAGAATATGTGCCCGGGTTAACACCTGCAGAATTTTAGTTAAAAAATGAAACGAAATATCCAGTTTTTCAGACACTTCCCGTATCGGTATAAATTTTCGCTCTTTTTGTGCTGCAATATAAAAGACAGCCCGCATTGCATAATCACACGTTTTAGACAGAATCATTTTTTCCCGCTATTAAGAGTTTTTTATCCTAAAATGTTAAAAAATAAAATTTTCAAAAAAAAGAAGCCGACCTTCTTCAAGAAGGTCAGCTTCTGTGGTTTCGGACCTAACTATTCTGTTTTCTTTGCTTTTGCGCGTAAATCTTCCGCCATCATTTTTATTTCCGACAGATCCCGTTTCATCTCACTCCAGCCGTACCACAACGCATAATCCGGATTAGCGTGGAATGTTCCCTGAAATGTTCGCATCCTGTGTTCCAGATGCATTACAAAAAGCTTTTGTTCGATGGGGGTGGGGGCATCGTGAAAAGTAAGCAGATCGGGAAAAGCGTAAGCATAAGAATCCGGTTTTTGCAAAACGCCGTCTTTGTACAACCCGGCGATAATTCGAATGGCCTCAGCTAAAAGACGGTCGGCCTGTTTAATCATGCCGTCACCTTTTTCCAATTCTGCTTTGGCGAAATTTTCGGAATGGCATTCACTACAAGTAGCGATCATTTTGTTTCGTTCCCGGTCCCAGTCTTCCTGGGTCAATCTGGCTACATCCGCCGCTTTCACCATATCCAGGCGCGCGGTAGGTTTTCCGGCGGGGTCAAGCACACCCAATGCCTGCAAAATGGTAATCTGATCCGCTTTCCACTGTTCATCCTCCGGCAGCGGCAGACGAACCGCTAAAAATCCCCATGCCGTCCGTACTTCATGATTCCCCTCCTGCATGTGGCAGGTCTGGCAGGTTGGCGCAGGAGTATCCGGGTGAAGGACACCGGTCTGCCTCAATAATGCCCGAACGCCGTGTTTTGAACCGGAGTACATTTCCCATTGGGGATGATCGAAACCGGTATGGCAGGTTTGGCAGGCTTGCGGCTGTTGTGCTTCCTTCTTGGAAAAGGTGTGCCGCGTATGACAGGCGTCACATGAGGCGGTGCCAAAACCGGCGCCATTAGCCTTCAATTTCTTGATATCCTCCTCCGATTTCAAACCGATTTTGTGACAACCGCCGCAGCCTTTCATTCCTTCCACCAATTCCATGGGCATCTCGTGAGTAGTGGGCATGGCATTGAGGGCCGCCCAGGCAGCCGCATGCTTCCCTTTTTTGAATTCAGCCACTTTTTCTTCATGGCAGTCTGCGCATGTTTCCGGCGTTGGAATTTTTACTTTGGCCACATCGGCTGCCGACATGTGTGCATCGCCATGGCAGGTTGAGCAATCCACATAATTCTCACTGTGTTTACTCAATTTCCAGTCTTTCACGATGTTAGGAGTAATTTTCTGATGGCAGGTGATACAATCCTGCGCCGAAGCGGACAGGGTCCAGACAAAAATCAGCATAAAACCGGTTAAAAATATTTTTTTCATCGGCAGTTCCTTTCGATTTGTTGATGATTCATAAAAAGATATAAGAGTCATTTGTCTTAAATATACTGTTTCCTTATTGAGGTGTCAAGTAAAAAAGGCGAAAAAATTGAACTCTCTGAAAAAAAAGAAGTCATTTACTTCTTGAATTAAAACAAAAATAATCGTATCATTTTTATCTACAAAATAAAACGGATATTTCAGGGAGTCTACTCAGGATGACGGAAAACCAAAACAGTATTGAAACAAACAAATACCGGTGTACAGAACCGGATCGAATGATTGAAATCATTGCCGGTGAGCTGCACCTGCGTCCCGTGCAGGTAAAAAACACCATCGAACTTCTGGACGATGAAAGCACAGTTCCTTTCATCGCCCGCTACCGGAAAGAAGTAACCGGAAAGTTAGACGAAGAGCAGATTCGCCTGATTCAATCCCACATAAACTATCTGCGCAATTTGGAAAACCGGAAGCAGACAGTGCTGAAAACAATCGATGAACAGGAAAAGCTAACGGATGAGTTGCGCCGCCGCATCTGCCGATCGTTAAAAATGCAGGAAGTGGAAGACCTTTATCTGCCGTACAAACCGAAACGTAAAACCCGGGGCACCGTCGCCAAAGCCAAAGGGTTAGAACTTCTGGCCATGTTAATCCGGGAACAGCAGACCACAGAAGGAACGCCGGAAGAACATGCGGAATCGTTCATCGATGAAGATAAAGGAGTAACGACGGCGGCAGAGGCATTACAGGGCGCCCGGGATATTGTGGCCGAGATGATTTCCGAAAATGCCGATATCCGGCAGATTGTGCGGGAATTCTCCTATCATCGCGGACAATTGGTAAGTGAAGCAAAAGATGAAAAAGTTCGCTCCCCTTTTGAAATGTATTATGAGTACAAAGAAGCGGTAAAACAGATCCGGCCGCACCGGATTCTGGCCATGAACCGGGGCGAAAAGGAGGGAATGCTGCGCGTGAGCATCGATTTGGAAAAGGATCGTTTGATTAAACTGTTGAACGACCGGATTATCACCAATCATTTGTCTGTTTTCATCGACCATTTGGAAGAATCGGTTCTGGATTCTTATGAGCGATTAATTTCACCTTCCATCGAGCGGGAGATTCGGAATGAAGCGACCGAAAAAGCCGAACATCATGCTATCAAAATTTTTGCGGAGAATTTACGCAATCTGTTGCTGCAGGCGTCGATAAAGAATAAACGAATCATGGGTATCGATCCCGGATTCCGTACCGGCTGCAAAGTTGCCGTGATCGATGAAACCGGCAAATATATTGAGGGTGCAACCATTTATCCCCATCCGCCGCAAAAAGACCGGCAGGGCGCCAGACGTACCATTGTGGATCTGGCCAATAAACATTTTGTGGATATTGTCGCCATCGGCAACGGCACCGCCTCCCGCGAAACGGAACAGTTGGTTGCCGAATTAATTCAGGAGAAACTACCGGATCTGGTTTACGCTATTGTCAGCGAGGCAGGCGCTTCCGTTTATTCCGCTTCGCCTTTGGCTAAAGAAGAATTCCCTGACCTGGAAGCCAGTATGCGCGGCAATATTTCTATCGCCCGTCGTTTGCTGGACCCGTTGTCTGAATTAGTAAAAATCGATCCCAAAGCCATCGGTGTCGGTTTGTATCAGCATGATGTGAACCAAAGGAATTTAAGCGAAGCGCTGGATACGGTGGTTGAATCGGTGGTGAATTTTGTCGGTGTAGATCTGAACACCGCATCCTGGGCGTTGCTCAAATATGTTTCCGGCCTCAATTCCCGCCTGGCAAAAAACATTACGGCATACCGGGATGAACACGGCCAATTTAAAAATCGCAAACAATTGCACGATGTGAAGGGGATGGGTCCCAAAGCGTTCGAGCAATGTGCGGGTTTTCTGCGTATTCCGGAAAGCGACAATCTGTTTGATAACACCGCCATTCATCCTGAATCTTACCCGGCAGCCCAAAAACTGCTGCAGGAATTGAATCTGGAGATCGAATTGGTTCGTACGAAGGGGGGTCTGATCCGGGAACGGAGCCACGAAAAAAAACAGAGTTTGACCGATCTGGCAAATTCCATCGCCGTCGGTGTTCCCACACTGGAAGATATCATCGACAATTTGGAGAAACCGGGACGGGATCCGCGCGCCGATATGCCCAAACCGATCTTACGCCGCGATGTGATGAAGATGGAGGACCTGCGCGAAGGGATGCTGCTGAAAGGTACCGTGCGCAATGTGGTGGATTTCGGCGCTTTTGTGGACATCGGCGTAAAACAGGACGGTTTGGTTCACCGCAGCGAAATGGGGAAACGGGTCATGAGTCCCATGGAAGTTGTTTCCGTGGGAGATATCATCGAAGTAAAAGTGCTGAAGGTCGATTCGGAGCGGGGAAGAATTGCGCTGAGCATGAATTTGAATTGAGTGAGAAGATTGAGCCGGCTTACTATAAAAAAGCCTGATCCGAAAATCCGGATCAGGCGAATAGTTTGCCGATGAACCTTACCGTTTAATGAACATGACCGTGGGCGACCTCTTCCGGGGTGGCCTGCCCGACGTCCATAATTTCAATATCAAAATTCAGATTTTGTCCGGCAACAAAAACCAAAGGATTGCCATGTTCGACGGATGAATCAACCACCTCAGCGGAATCCAGGGTTAATTTATAATGAACCGATACTACACTGTCCTTTGCTACCTGCATCAAGCCTCCTGTAAATTTTTAAAGATGCATTTCGAAAAACAGATTTGCCACGCAATTAAATAAATCGTAACATTTTAGTTCTTTGAAATAATTGTTCCATTTCGCTTTTCCGGTACGAGACGCGAAATTGTCATTCCCGCATGATTCAAGCGGGAATCCACATTAATCCGGAAAATGGATTCCCGATAAAAGCATTCGGGAATGACAAAATGCCGGATGATTGCGATTTTTCAAAATACTCAAGTGTGACAATAAATCAAATTCTTCGCACACAATCAAACACGTAAGATGGGATTTTGGTTTTTATCAAGATATTTTCTGGATGATTAAGCCGGATTTTTTATCTTTCAGAATCCGTTTGGTTTTGCCGCCCGGCATTTTTTCCTCTTTAATGAGGATGTATCTTTCATCGATCTTTCTCTTCGTACCGGCTGTACCTGCCCCGCTGCTGTTCTGCCTAAAGGCTTAGTACAAAATACGGCTTTACCGGCTTCTGCGCTCTCAGCGTCTCTGCGTTTTAGAACGCATGTTTTTTTAACATAGAGCGCACAGAGGAAGCAGAGAAATTGAAAAAATTGGGTGACTATTCAGCCCACAACTGTCTGACGCAGGCAGAAAACACACGAAATACTCGAACGGTCTCATCTACATTTTTTCGTGTTTTATCGAGTCTTTCGTGGGCTGCCTGAGTGGGCACAATTGGGAAAAAGAGATCCACCTGATCGATCCTTCATTGCTCTCCTTTTTTAATATCGATTCAAAAAATGATTATCAAAAAGCGATCCGGCTATTTGAAGATCAAAACAAAAGTGGATTTTTGCTGCTTTTTAGTTTTATACTTAAAATTCATGAATCTGTGCCCAATAGCTTGAAGAATGGTGCAAATTATAAACCATGGAACAGCACAAAATTGTTTAAATTCATAAAACCTGGAGGAATAGATGCAGGAAAAAAGATGGGATGAAATTTTAGTTGGCGAACATGAAATGATCGAACGGGCCATGGATGTGTTGCAACGCGAAATAGACAAACTGCCATTTGGGGATATCGATATATTTTCGGTGCGTCGAGCGGTGGATTTCCTTTTTCTGTTCGGCGATACTATTCACAACAAAAAAGAAGAGGAATATCTTTTCCCGCTGTTGATGGAAAGAGGGATTCCCAAAGACGGCCCCATACGCGTTATGTTGCTGGAACATGATATGGAAAGGAAGTTACTGGTCGAGTTAAACGATGAAGCGCCCTCCCTGACGAAACAGCCGGAAAGGGAGAAAATCGGTTTCAAGGAGAAAGTGTTTGAGTATTTAAACATCCGCGCCAATCATATCTGGAAGGAAAACGATGTCCTTTACAACATGGGCAGACGTGTTTTTTCAGAAGAGGACAACCGCTGCCTGGTGGAAAATTTTACCGGGCTCAACAGAGAACACTACGGTGATGAAGCGGAAGATCAGTTCAACCGGATGTTGGACGAAGTTGAACAAGGCGGCAAAGCCCGGAAAAGTCTCATCCATAATCTCACTTATGAACAGATTGACGCAATCATGGAAACCCTGCCTATCGAAGTGACTTTTGTGGATGCGGATGATATGGTAGCTTATTTCAACAGGCTGGATAAGGAGAAAATATTTGTTCGCACCCGTTCCGTGGTAAGCAGAAAAGTGCAGAAATGCCATCCGGAGAAGAGTCTTCACGTGGTTCAGAAAATAATTGATGGATTTAAAAACGGCACAATGGATGAAGCCGAATTCTGGATCGATTTCATGGGCGATAAGGTTCATATTCGTTACTTTCCGGTGCGTGATGATGAAGGGAATTATTTGGGTGCGTTGGAAACAACGCAAAAGATCGGAAACATTCAGAAATTGACCGGCGAAAAAAAATTACTGGATGACTGATTGCAGGAAAAATTCTATGCAAAAATGGCTGATTCTGCAACAAACCGGAACCGAAAAGCCGGCCAATATTCTCAAATGGCTAACGGAAACCGGACAGGCGTTTGACATTCTGCAACTCTGGCGGCAGCCGGTGATGCCGTCATCTTTTACCGGTTACAAAGCGCTGCTTGTGATGGGCGGCGTTATGAGCGCCAACGATGAAAACAGATTCCCGTTTCTCAGCGAGGAGATCAAAGTAGTTGAACAATGGTTGAAAATGGACCATCCCGTTTTGGGCATTTGTTTGGGCGCGCAAATTATGGCCAGAGCGTTGGGGGAAAAAGTTTATCCGGGGGATCAACCCGAAATCGGCTGGCACACAATTCATTTCACACCGGAGGCTGCTTCTGATCCGCTTTTCCGGAATTTTGTTCCGGGAATGACTGTATTTGAATGGCATTATGAAACTTTCGGTACACCGGAAAATGTGACGGTTTTGGCTTTTTCGAAAAACTACAAAAACCAGGTTTTCCGCTGCGGTGAAAACGGTTATGCGCTTCAGTTTCATCCGGAAATGGATGCCGTTTTAATCCGGGCATGGGTAAGGAATCATCGAGAGAAATTGTTGAAAATGGACGCCGGTTTACCGCAGAAAATTTTATCGCAGACCGGTTTGTATCTCCGCGGTCTGGAAAAAATTGGTAAAGCTATCATCAAAAAAATGAGTGAATAAACCCACAAAATGGCAAAAGGAACAAAACATCTTTTACCAAAAGAACACGGCGCCTGGGGACTTTTAACAGGTTCCTTCTTTTCAGTTGTGGCAATTACCGGCAAGCTGAATGGGAGCATGCTGCTGTTTTTGCTTGCTGTCGTTCTTTTTTATTTTTCCCGCCATATTTTCCTGCACTTATTGCATGCCAAATTATCTTTCTCTGCATGGCTGCCGTTCTTCACCTTCGCCGCTGCCGGTTGGCTGCTGCTTTGCGCCGCTGCCCGGTTGGCCGACTACTGGCTCATTCTGCCCCTCAGCTTGGTTATGGCGCTGTTCCTGCTTGCGGAAATCATTTTAATTCGTGCTAAAAAACAACGCAGTTTTCTGGCCCAAAGCATTGGTACCGTGGGACTGACATCCGTTGCGCCGTTTACTTTTATTCTATTTTACGGTGAAATTACCCGGTTTGCCGCTTTTCTCTGGTTAATAAACATCCTCTTCTTTGGCAGCGGTATTTTGTACGTTCGCTACCAGATTGCCCGTATGAAACAGAATTATATCAATAACACTGAATTCCATCATTTTCGTGCCGGTGTGATCTGCTATCATTTTCTCCTGCTTGTCATCTTACTTTTTGTCGCTTTATCATACAATAATTATGCCGGGCTACTGATCGCTTTTGCCCCGGCCGTTTTACAGGCGGCCACTGCAGTGAATTCCCGGTTTAAAATAAAAACAGTAAAAAAACTGGGCTGGCTGGAGATGGTTCATACCCTGCTCTTTATTGCCCTGCTGGCTTTGTTTTTTTGAAGGGGGCGCACAATCACAAATGATGCTGTTAAAGAATACGGGAAACCCTCCTGCATATTACCCGAATAGATTAATCTGAATATTCGATTTTTTATCGGGTAGAATCTACAGGAAAATTTTAAATAAACAAAAACATCAAGGGAAAAAAGCAAATGAAACGAGCCACAATTACTTCGATTATCATTCTTATTTTTTCAGCGCTGATTTTTGCCCAACAACCCATTGCGGAAAAAGAGCCGGCATACGTCTCCGCAGAAAAAATAGCCCGGCATCTCGCCTTTCTGTCATCCGATGCCATGAAGGGACGAAATACGCCCAGCCCGGAACTGGATTCCGCCGCCGTTTACATCGCCGGAGAATTTGCCGGATACGGGTTGAAACCGGCTGGTGATAACGGCACATATTTTCAAAAATTTTTCGTCCTGCACAGCCGCCTGGGGCAGCCCAACGCTTTTGCAATCATTACCGACTCCAGCGAGACCGCATTCGACATCAAACAGGATTTTGTGCCGCTTCATTTCAGCGCCAATCGTCAGATCGTTGCTCCGGTTGTATTTGCGGGGTACGGAATCACCGCCGCTAAATACAATTATGATGATTACAATGGGATTGATGTGCGCGGAAAAATTGTGTTGATCTTCACCCACGAACCGCAGGAAAAAAATGCCAACAGCGTGTTCGACGGGGAAAAATTAACCGATTTCAGCAAACCGGTAAACAAAGCCATTTCCGCCCGGGAACACGGCGCCGCGGGTATGATTGTGGTAACCGATCCCAATCACCGTTTTCGCCGGCCGCCCAATCCGTGGCCTTCCCTGATGCGCATTTCCCCGAAAGGCGGTATTCCGCTTACGCTTGAAGAGAGAATGGAAAATAAAATTGTCGCAGTGAGAACCGGTAAAAATTTGGCGGAATTTTTGCTGGATGGTACCGGCAAAACCATGGCGGAACTTCAAACTCTGATCGACACCGGCTTACAGCCTCACTCATTTGAAATTCCCGGCAAAAAGATAAAAATGGAAACCCATTTAAATTATGATCGTAAACCGACTCAAAATGTAGTCGGGTTGCTTGAGGGGAGCGATCCTCTTTTAAAAGAAGAGGTAATTATCATTGGCGCCCACTACGATCATCTGGGAACACGAAATGATACTATTATCTACAATGGCGCCGATGATAATGCTTCCGGAACCGTCGGTATTTTGACAGTGGCCGAAACGCTCGCAGAAAACAACCTCCATCCCCGGCGAAGTATTCTGTTCTGTGCCTGGGCCGGCGAAGAAAAAGGGCTTTTTGGCTCCCGCTATTATGTGGATTCCGCGCCGGTCTTTCCCCTTGAAAATACGGTTGCCAACATGAACCTGGATATGATCGGTCGGAATGATTCCGGAAAAGTGGAGCTGGAAGGTTTATATTCAAGTGCGGAACTGGCCGAAATTATTAACCAGGAAAATGAAGGCGTTGGGTTAAAAATTGTGGCAAAGAAGAGCAGCGCCGGCAGGAGCGACCATGCCTCATTCCTGCGTAAAGGCGTACCGGCAGTGGAATTTTTTACCGGATTTCACCCCGATTACCATCAACCCACCGACACTGCGGAAAAATGTTTTCCCGAAGGAATCGCACAAATTTGTAGATTGGTTGCCAAAGTTTCCCTGCGGCTTGCTATTGACAAAAAAAGGCCGGCATTTACACAGAGAAAGGAAAATTAAATATTATGATGCACATTGTGTAGAATAGAACACTGCATAACAACGACAAAACCCGGCCGGTTTAGCGGCCTTTTATTACTCAGAACGTTCTCGGTTTCAAAAATGCAACAAATCAAAAATAGAACACGGATGACACTGATAACGCGGATTTACACGGATTTTAAAATAAAAAATGGAGGTAATATGAATTAAAACATCTATATTTATTCTTTTATATTTCATATAATATTAATTAGTTACATCGGATTTAAATTAAATCCGAGAGCGTTCACTCATAAAAAGGAGGAAACATGAACAGCAAAAATCGAAATCGTTACATTGCCATCAGCAGTATGATTTTACTACTTTTCATTCTCTGGGGCTGTGCATCTCAGAAAGCGTTTTGGGGCAGCGCCGACAGCGGATTTATCCTGAATTACAGGATGGAAAAAGGGGATATATTGCAATATACAATATCAGGTAATGTAAATCAATCCATGGAGATGATGGGACAATCCATAGACACTAAAACGGATTTTTTATCAAAATATTCCATCAAAATCAATGATATTAACCAACAGAAAAATTTTCTTACAACCATCACCATTGACGACATGAGTATAAAAGTAAACAGTCAGCAAGGCGTCATTAATCCCGATCTCTCTTCTATCATCGGCAAAAAATTCGGTTTGACGGCGTCACCCAAAGGAAAAGAACTGGAATATTCCGGAGTGGATTCCATCACCATAAATATGGGACAAATGGCCGGTGGAAAACAGAGTGTTAAAAATTATTTTCGTGATGTTTTTACGGATTTGCCGAAAAAACCGGTGAAAATCGGCGACACGTGGACCAGCAAAGATGAACGCACCGAACCGCAGGGCGGTATGCAGGTTCACATGGTGATGGATGCCAAACACAAACTACTCGGTTATGAAGAAATAGACGGCATGGCATGTTTGAAAATTGAGACCAAAGGAAAGGGCACACTGGACGGTTCCGGCGAACGCAATGGCGCGCAATTGTCCTTTGAAGGAGATCTGGAAACCAAGTCAACCTGGTTTTTTGCTTACAAGAAAGGACTTCTGGTAAAAGCCAATTCGGACAGTTTCATGGAAGCAACCATTGCCGTCAGCGGGCCCACCGACATGACGATCCCCATGACACAGGAAACCAAATCCGGGCTGAAGCTCATTTCGCCGCCGCCGAAAAAATAAACAATGGAAATATTTGGTTTTGAATCTGCAAAAAAGGTCGACAATTCTTGCCGACCTTTTTTAATTTGCCCTGTTGCGGAACCGGGTATTGTACGATAATTGGTGCCCCGGCAAATAAAACGGAGTGATTAAGTGACGCAGTTAAAATATTGCGGCCGGGATTTTTCAACCGATGATATTTAAATGTGACGTAACTACTCAGGTATGCTTATTGTTTGATGTGCAGAAAGCCTTCGACTGAGTTTATCCTGAACTTGCCGAAGGGCTCAGGCCGGAAAAATAGCCGGCCGCCTCAGGCGGAGAGTCGAAGCGTAATTACAGCTGACTCTTGGTGCATACTTGAGTAGTTACAATGTGACGATAAATCAAATAAAAAACGGGACACTTCCTGCCGGAAACATCCCGTTGTAATTTGTTTACGGAGGATAATTACACGATTCCCTGATCGATCATAGAGTCCGCAACTTTGATGAAACCGGCAATATTTGCACCGTTCACATAGTTGACAAAATCACCATTTTTACCGTGAGTTACACATTGTTCATGAATCGCCTTCATGATCCCATGTAACCGGTTGTCCACTTCTTCGCGCGTCCAGGAAAGTCTGAGAGAGTTCTGCGACATTTCCAAACCGGAAACAGCCACACCGCCGGCATTGGCCGCTTTACCCGGGCCGTAAAGAATTTTAGCGTCTAAGTAAACTTCAATTCCTTCCGGTGTTGTAGGCATGTTGGCGCCTTCACTGACAACGTAAACGCCATTCTTAATCAGATTTTTGGCGTCCAATTCGTTGATTTCGTTTTGTGTTGCGCTGGGGAATGCGCAATCCGCTTTGTGATCCCAGAGGGGATTGTGATCCAAATTAGGATCGGCAGGTGTAAAAGGAACATTATATTTATCGGCATACTCTTTTATGCGGCCGCGATGGGCATTTTTCAATTCCATGACAAATTTTAGTTTTTCGTCATCCACACCGGCTTTGTCATAAATGTAACCGCTGGAATCGGACAGCGTAACAACTTTGCCGCCAAGCTGAGTGATCTTTTGAACTGTGTACTGAGCCACATTCCCGCTGCCGGAAACCAGGCAGTTCTTTCCTGCTAATGTTTCACCGCGGGTCTTGAGCATTTCCGAAGCGAAGTAAACAGAACCGTACCCGGTGGCTTCCGGTCGAATCAAAGAGCCGCCCCAGTTTAATCCTTTGCCGGTGAGAACACCGGTGAACTCATCGCGCAGTCTTTTATACTGGCCAAACATGTAACCGATCTCGCGTCCGCCGACACCGATATCGCCGGCAGGGACATCTGTGTTGGGGCCGATATGACGGGAAAGTTCGGTCATGAAACTCTGGCAAAACTTCATTACTTCCATATCGCTTTTCCCTTTTGGATCGAAATCGGAACCGCCTTTTCCGCCGCCCATGGGTAAAGTAGTCAGACTGTTTTTGAACACTTGCTCAAAAGCTAAAAATTTAAGGATGCCGAGATTGACGGAAGGGTGAAAACGCAATCCGCCTTTGTAGGGGCCGATTGCACTGTTCATCTCAATCCGGTACCCTTTGTTAATTTGAATTTCACCGTTATCATCCAGCCAGGGCACGCGAAACAAAATAACCCGTTCCGGTTCGACCATTCTTTCTAAAATTTTGGCTTTTTGATATTTGGGATTTTTCTCCACAAACGGCATCACAGAAGTAGCCACTTCAAATACCGCCTGATGGAATTCCGGCTCCCCGGGGTTTTTTGCTTTAACTTGTTCCATAAAAGCATTTACTGCGTTGGACATTTCATCCTCCTTACAATGATTAAGAATTTTCCATTTTTATTTCAGTTTCCTGAAATCGAATTTGCTAAATAATGCGCTATAAATTTATGGAGATTAGCGTCATAATCAAGTGCTTTTTGCACTTTTTTGATATGTGACAATTTTTTTATTCCGGGATCGTTCGCATGTTAAAAAACTGTCAAATTGGCATTTGATTGGAACTATTGTGGATTTTTTTCATATTTCATATTATTCTATTTCAAAATCAACAAGGAGTGTTGTTTATGTTTTGGCGTAAAAAATCGGTTTTGTTCATCCTGCTTTTTATCTTCGGTATGGCGCTGCCTTCCGGGTCGAAAACGCTGAAAGAGAAAAGACAATATGAACCGGTGATTCTGCCCGCTCAGAAGATTGCCGGTTTTTACGGCATCCCGGTGGATGAAATATTTTTATATGCTTACCATCAGGACAGCCTTTCCTGGGAGATGATGCCGTTCCAGATTGACGAGCGCACTGCGGGACTGGATCCGCTCAATCAGAGTGATTCCATCGCTTTTTATTTCATTCCGGATGAATGGGATATCGATCATCACAACGGTGTGTTGAGTCTGTATGATGAATTGGTATTTATGATACGTGATCTGGGCGATAAGGCGCCGCCAAAATCATGGATCGAAAATGAAGAAGCAAAAACCAACCCCCGCCTGGAAATAATCATTACTGATCCGGACGATGCAAACAACCGGCTTTACGGCTATCTGTTCCGCTCACCCACAATCACAGAAGAAGTTCCAACACCGTACAACATGGAGGCTTTTCCGGAACAGGATGGTCTGTCAACCGCTTATTATTCTGTGGATATCGGAGAATACGGTCTGATCGAAGATATTACCATCAAGCCTCCCGGCGGGAACGGGTTGGATATTTTCGACACGCAGAAATTTCGCTTTAAAGGGTTTATTGATCTGTTTATCCCGATAGAATTGAATATGACGGAAGAACAATTGTATCTGTATCATGATTCGACAAAATATACAGCCAGACCGGTGGTCCGCATGATAAGGCAAGCAATACAGACATTACAAATAGGCAGTTTCAGATCGGATGACACACCTTTTTATGTCGTATCAAAATTTTATCCGTTCAGCGGCTCGATTGTGGGCGGGACCAGTATTTCCAGTGATGATTTAAAAAAATATTTTAACGGCGCGGATATCATTATTAAAATGGAAAATCTGCGCCAGTCCTGGGATTTCAACGAAAATGCCAAAGGGATGGTGTTTTATAACAAATATAATAACGGCATTCCCATCGATGGTATTCCGGACAAAGTAAATACCCAAATTGATCTGCCCATTCGGGAATGGAATCTGAATACGGGGGTGCAGGGTTCCTTTTTCACGTACACTACGTTCACAGAGACAAAGTGGCAGGATGTTAAACTCTATTTTTGTGATGATTTGTTTCCCAATAAACCGCCGTGTGATTCCGGTATTTTCGGAAACTATGAAACAGGCGATTCCGGTCATGTTAAACTATCTTTTGGCGATCAGGGCATCTCTTTCGGCAATTACGGTGAAGACGATATCACACTGGAACTAAGTTTTACCGCCTATTTTCTGCCGGAAAAGAACTTACCCAAATCGACGGGTAAGCAACTGGCGAATAACATTGAAAATCTGGTTCACATCAGTTCTTCTCTGATGACAGATGTTGCCGGGGAACCGGTACAACAGTCACCGTTTACTTATCAACTGCGGCAGAACCGGCCCAATCCGGTGACGGGGGCAACGGATGTGATATTTTCACTTCCCGGATATGAACCGGTAAAGATCGAAATTCGCGATCTGAACGGCAGATACATCGCTACTATCACAAACCGGGCGTTCGCGGCGGGGTGGCACCAGGTGCGCTGGAACGGCGCAGATGAAAACGGCCGCGCCGTTGCTTCCGGAATCTATTTTTTAACCATGAAAACGAAACAGTTTTATACTGCCAGAAAAGTAATGGTGCTACGATAAACCTTAAACCTTCCAGGTTTTAAAAACCTGGAAGGTTTTATGTTGTCCGGAAGTTTTTTACGTTCCCGGCAGATTTTTAAACAGCAAACGGATTTTACAAGTGAAAAGAATTCCCGGCCTTTTTTTTCTAACCTCTGTTTTGTTTCTTCAGTTCAATTGCAAATCGGATTTGGGCATCAAACCGCTGCCCGGTACTTTGGGCGTTGATGTTATTTTTCTCACGAAAGAGATCCCGGAAAACACCGAAGGCGTTTACCTGTTTGTCGCTCCGGTTTTTCCTCCTCATGCCATCAACGAACTATTTTTAAGCCCCAACAGCATACCGCTGGACAACGACACCGTTTATACGGAAATTTATCTGCCGTACGGCCATTATCAGGCGCTGGGTTTATGGTGGTACAACAAAGGGACAAAATCCAACCTGGCGGACATTTTTACCTTAAAAACGTTTTTTGATCAGGAACAGTTCGATTGGTCGGTTTATGAATTTGACATTACTCCGGAACAGCCGTACCTCAGGACAAAACTGCCGGCCAATTTAAAACGTGTAAACCGGGATGCCACGATCAAAGGGACCATTTATTTCAACGGACCTTTTCCGGAAAATACACTTGCCACCGCTATTGCAGCTTATATTCAAAAGCCGGAGGAAGATATCGACTATTTTGTTTATCTGAATTCCATGGATTTCAGCATCGATAAAAATCCGTATCATTACACACTGCCGGTGGACAGCCGGAATACCATTCGGTATCTGGCCGTCTTTTGGCTGCCGGAAAGAGGCGGACTGGGAGATTTTCAAACCATCGGTTATCTGCAGGAAGCGGACGGAACGCCCAAAACGATCCGTCTGCATGAAAACGAAACCGTTACCGGCATGGATATTAATGCGGATTGGTCGAAAATTATACAGATCAAATAAGTTAAAGAGATATGTTCTGATTTCGGGTAAAGTCCGGATTTCGTTAAAAAGATGAGGGAAAATATTTTTTTGAAGTTGGAAATTAGGATGATTGTAACATGATAGTTTCCTGAAAATATGGGATTCAGCCCCTCCTAACCTCCCCCTTCGACAAGTTCAGGACAGGCCTTGTAAAAGGGAGGAATTTCCCCTTCTTTGCCAGGAGGAGTTAGGGGAGGTTAGGTATGACCAATTATGAATTACGCACTTCAAATGGGAGTTAGACAGAATTTTTCAAAACACTGAAGCGTTACGGATTTTCATTTTTTTTACTCTTAAATTGAGCGATTTTCTTGTTTTTAAGCTTGATGCTGAAACCAAATAGGTTTTCATTGCTGATAGCAATTTATGATACTGTTGATTTAATAAACTTCCAAAGTTTTTTACCGGATTATTAGCAACATATTGTATGATTTGAAAATTAATTCTACCATTTTCCGATCCGATTAGAACCTTTGGAAGTTTTTTGGGTGCAAATCGACAAACACATTTATGCTGGCGATTCAGCGAATCGCCTTACAATCGCTCAAGTCAGATATTAATTTCAGGATTCTGTTTGTTGATTTCCAATTTCTATTTTCAAGTTTCATCCTGAATTCTGCATTATAGAACAGATAAAAAATCAGACCATGAAAAGAAAAATTTTAATACCTGCATTCCTTTGTTTCCTTTTTGGATTGGTCTTTTTCGCCGGCACTTTTTCCCTTTTCGCAGCGCCAAAACCAAACGGCACAATTGTCGGTAAAATATCGGATGCGGAAACCGGCGAACCGCTCATTGGCGCCAATATTCAGATTTTGGCTACCCTACGGGGCGCCAGTGCGGATCAGAAAGGCAACTTTTTAATTGAACGCGTTCCGGCTGGAGTTTTTACCCTCAGGGCATCCATGCTGGGCTATCGCCCGGTAAGCATCACCAACGTGGTTGTACGAGCGGATCGGTACACTTCCGTTACCTTTAAATTGAAACAATCACCCATCGAATTTGATCCCATTGTGGTGTCTGCCGGCAAAACCAAACAAAGATTGGATCAGGCGCCGGTTTCTCTGTCGGTTGTAACAGAGACCGATATCAAAAGAAGAAATCCCACCAATATTATTGAAGCGCTGGAAACCACACCGGGCATCCATTTCATCGGCAATCAGATCAATATTCGCGGTTCAACCGGTTACACATTTGGCGCCGGCAATAAAGTGCTGCTGCTTTTGGACGGCGTCCCGGTTTACGCCAGCGATACCGGGCAGTTCAATTGGGATATGCTTCCTCCCCTGGATATCGAGCAGATTGAAATTTTGAAAGGGGCGGGTTCCACGCTGTGGGGCGCCTCTGCGCTTGGCGGCGTAGTAAATATTTTAACCAAAGATCCTTCGCCGAAGGGGAAGCTGCTGTATTCATTTTCCGGCGGTAAATACGGCGCGCCGGCTTTTAACGAATGGCGCTGGACGGATCCGAACCGTCTGTATTACAACCGCGAGGATATCAGCTACAGTAAAAAATTCAGCCAATTCGGTTTCCGGCTCTCCGCCGGACGATTCGAATCCACCGGTTACCGGCAGTTGGGTGATTTCAAAAAATACAACCTGACCACAAAGTTGAATTACCGCTTCAAAAACGGTATCAAATGGACCGGATATGGGGCGTTCAATAAAAATTATCAGGGATTTTTTGTGCAGTGGAAAAGCCAGAATGATCCCTACGAAGTCGATCCGGCCAATCTGGACAATTACGCCAACACCAACGAAATAGCCCTGTATTCTAAACTGGTCATCCCGTTTTCGGCCAAATTTGCCGTCAATGCCCGTGTTTCCCTGGTGCGCACATTGATGGGCAATCAATTTGGTGAAGGCGCTGATTTTAACCCGGCCATCGGACAAGGATTTGAGCTGCAGGCCGACTGGCTGCCGGCAGCCGGGCACACGGTAACCGCCGGGTTTCAATTTCAGCATGATGCCGGCAGCACGCGGTTTTTCGGCGCGCACAAAGGTTTTTTCCTCGGCCCATATCTGCAGGATGAATGGAAAGCGCGGGAGAATCTGCGCCTGACTTTCGGCCTGCGTTACGATCGGTACCAATTGCTCGGCGGTCTCGCGGAGGATTTATTCAGCCCCAGGTTCGGCATGAATTGGCAACCGTGGGCAACCACTCATCTGCGGGCTTCCGTTGGCAGCGGTTTCCGTGCCGCCACCATTGTGGAGCGTTTTCTGGAACTGACTATTATGAATTTCCGAATTGTTGCCAATCCTGGTCTGCAGGCCGAAAAATCCTGGGCGTACGAAGTGGGAATCCGGCAGTATTTATCGGAAAACTGGAATCTGGATATCGCCCTGTTTGACAACGAATACTGGAAGATGATCGAAGCTCATCTGGATCTGATTCGCGGCCAGGTTCAGTTTCGTAACCTGGACCGAACCCGCTTACGGGGGATTGAAGCGACCACCAATTTCAGCTATCCGGGTAGTTTATGGGGGGTCGATTTCACGCCCGGTTTGCAGGCAAGCATCACCGCCATGGATCATGAGGATATGAAATATCACGAACCGCTGGTTTATCGTCCTAAGATTTTGGCCACTATCAAATCCATGCTGAAGGTCGGCGCTTTCCATTTTCAGGCCGATTACCGTTTCGCCGGTAGAGTCGAGGCGGTGAAGATTTATCCTATCAACGACCGGGTGCCTATGAAATTTGTGGATGTTCGCGTTTCTTACCGGCTCGGCAGGCTGACACTGCAGGCGGGTGTGAACAATTTACTGAACTACAACTACGCGCCCATGGAAAGCAATTTGATGCCCATGCGCACTTACACCGTTGGTTTGAAGGGTGAGATGTAACGCCACTCGCAGTTATATGGTTTTTTGTAACATTTTAGTTTTTTTGGCGGGATTAACAGAATAATCAGGATTATAAAATCCCGTGTATCTTGTTGATCCCATCGAAAAAAAGCAAGGCGGGAAAAGTTAAAGTCCTTTTTCTCTGTGGCATTTTCCGGCGGCCGGCGGATGGCCCGATTTTTTTAAGTTTCTTGAAAGTTACGAAATTTTTTTGCTATTCAGTGTCTGCCGGCGTAAAATAGCCTCCCGGCGCATCTCATCTTTGGCATTGTCATTTCGGTCGATGGTTTGCCGGTCGATTGAATGATCCGTGCCGCCGCTGTGCCGCACCACTTCATAAATGGGCTGCCAGACCCGGCCGATGCGGTATCTTTCTGAAATTTTCAGCACCATCTCGTAATCCTCGCCGTAGTTGCGGGAATAGGGAATGTCGTTGACACTGAACCAGCCCATCTCTGCGAGTACTTTGATGTGTGCAGAACGGGGCGCGCCGGCGCCATTGATGCGCAGCAGATTATTACGGCCGTTTTCTTCCGTCCATTCATCATGCGTCACCACCGGAATGTCCTCCCGCCTGAAAAATTTGCCGTCTTCTTCCAATTGCCAGACTTCATAAGAACCGATCACCATACCGATATGAGGATCGGATTTGAAAACCTGCAGCAGTTTCTCCACAGCGTCCGGTTTAAGCCGGTCATCGGAATCCAGTTGAACATAAAATTTACCCCGTGCCGTTTTCAGACCGCTGTTCAAACAGAGGCCGATATTGTTGATATCGTGAACAAGTAACCGGACCGGCGCTAAATCCGGATTGAATTTCTCTCCGCCCCTCTGATATGTTTTAACCACATCGATGGTGGGATCGTCTTCACCGCCGTTGATGACAACAATCACCTCCACCTGCTCCACGGTTTGCTGCAGAACGCTTTCGATAGCGGTGCCGATAAATTGCGGCCGGTTGTTAACCGGAATAATTACGCTGGCGATACATTCTTCGAACTGTTTTTCTTCTTCCGGAGAATAAGTAATTTCATGCCTGCAGTTGCCGGGAGGCAGATAAGCTTGAATGCGTTTTAAATGATCTGTGATAATCTGTTCCATTTCCAACTGGACATCTTTGCCGCTCAACAAATAATCAAAGACGTTGTGAGCTTTTCCCAAATCTTCAACAGAGTAAGGCACTCCCTGGAAGCGGTTACTGATGAGCAGAAAATCGTGATCGGTTGCTATTTTCAGGCGAAAATCGTACAGATACCCGCGTGGAAATATGGAAGAGAATCCGCCGACTTCCCGGGCCATTGCCGTATCGATGACAAACACGTTGCCGAAATCCATGTTATCCCGTACGCGGCTCTTGTGGAAAGGGAGCAAATGGACCTCAACGCGGCTGCCATCGGGACTGATACGGTCGTAATCACTGTAAAACAGGCCGGTTTGGGGATTTCTCAGGCAAACCCATCTGTAAAGATCGGATGCGCTTTTATTGAAATAAACAGGCGATTTTTCGTTGTCTGTAAAAATAAAATGTTTGGTTTGAATTTTAGACAGAGTGAAGGCAAAAGCGGACAGGAATTGAGACTGCGCAGGAACTATTTCACAGAAGATGTTTTTTGTCTCGGCCAAATGAAACAGTCTGTCGCCGAGCAGATTATCCGGGCTCCCGTCCAGCAGAAAAATATGCTGGGGAGGCGTGTTTTGGTTTAGAACGGAAAAAAACATTTTTTCCAGTTTGTCTGTAGTATAAACGGTTTTTGACGGGATGGGAAAAACAAATGAAAATTGTATGTCACTCATAATATAAATCCTTTGCAGTGCAGTTTTCTCGGATAACAAATAAATTAAGTAAAAAATATAAATGCAGATTAACTAAGAGGCAATACTAAATTTAAAGGATTAAAACTTTTTTACAGGGAAAGATACTTGTATTTACAAAGTGAAAGTTTTATATTTACATTAATTGAGCGATTGTAGGGCGATTCGCTGAATCGCCAACAGGATTTACACTAAAAAATGAGAACCCATTTAGTAACAATAACAAGATCAAAAACAGGAGAATCGCTCAATTTTGAACTTAATAAATTTGGCGACTATCAGCATGTTGTCATTTCAAATTCCCCCGCCTGAAGCGAATTGTTTGGTATAACATTGATATTTTTTAACCTGAATTTATAACAAAGCGGTTTGGCTGCAAATTGAAAAATCACAATAATGTGTTCATAAAACGAATCAGGAGGCTCACATGTCTGTTAACTTATTAGATTTCAAACCACAGGTAGTTTGGAAACATTTTGATGCTATCCGGCAGATACCGCGGGAATCGAAACATGAAAAGGCCGCCGGTGATTATGTGGTTTCTTATGCAAAAGAGCATAATTTTGGTTATGAACGGGATGAAGTGGGGAATGTTGTTGTGCGTGTACCGGCAACTCCGGGACATGAGTCGGCGGCGACGGTTATCCTGCAGGGCCATCTGGATATGGTGTGTGAAAAGAATTCCAATGTGAATTTTGATTTTGCCAAAGATGCCATTAGGGTGCGGCAGGAAGGCGATTGGCTGTATGCGCAGGGAACCACGCTGGGCGCGGATAACGGAATCGGTGTGGCCGCGGCGCTGGCCCTTGGCGAGGATCCGTCGGTCGTGCACGGCCCGTTGGAATTGTTGTTCACCATTGATGAAGAAACCGGCTTAACCGGCGCTGCACGGCTGAAACCGGATTTCCTTAAAGGTGAAGTCTTTTTAAACCTGGATTCCGAAGAGGAGGGAATTTTCACCATCGGTTGTGCCGGCGGTGCCGATACGCAATTTTTGCTGGATTTGAAGAACGACACCTCATTCACCGGAAAGTATGTGAAAATTGCCGTCAGCGGTTTGAAAGGCGGTCATTCCGGTATCGATATTGATAAAAACAGGGGGAATGCGCTCAAATTCATGGTTCGGTTGTTGTGGCCGGCCATGGAAAAATATTCATTTCGCCTTGCGGATATTCAGGGCGGCAGTAAGCGGAACGCAATTCCGCGGGAAATTTTTGCAGAACTAATTGTTGCCGGTGACGATTTTGCCGCAATGAAAAAGGATTTGGGAACTTCTTTTGCCGATCTCCGATTTGAATACAAATCGGTGGAAAAGAATGCTAAATTGACCATCGAAGAATTGAACGGTTCACCGAAAAAGATGATGGACGAAACGACGCAAAAGAATCTGCTGAATTTCCTTTTCGCCCTGCCCCACGGCGTTCTGAACATGAGCGCCGATATTCCGGATTTAGTGGAAACTTCCGCCAACTTAGCTACGATTAAAACCGGTGACGATAAAATAGAAATTGGTGTCAGCACCCGTAGTTCTGTTAATTCTGCTCTGGAGGCCACACGGCAAATGCTGTGTGCCTTGGCTGATTTGGCGCAGGCGCAGGTCGATCAGCCGGAAGGATACCCGGGCTGGACCCCCAATTTGGATTCAAAAATATTAACCATTGTGAAAAAGACGTATGAAACGGTGGCAGGCAAAAAGCCGGAAGTCCAGGCTATTCATGCCGGCCTGGAATGTGGTATCATAGGTGAAAATTATCCCGGTATGGATATGATTTCATTGGGGCCGCAGATCGAAAGTCCTCATTCACCGGATGAACGGGTGCATATCCCATCGGTGGAAAATTTTTGGCACTTCCTCAAAGAAACACTGAAAGAACTGGCATAAAAATAATTTTCCTCCCGTAGATTCTTTCCGGTATTTTATCTGAATTTGTTGGTTCAGATGGATTGCAAAAAAGAAATCTGCGGGAGATTGACCGGGCCCCCGCAGACTAATTTGATCATTCTGAAGTTGAACGGTCACGGGTGGGGAGTGTAAATAATCATCCAATTAATCTTAACAATAAATATTTACAAGGCCTCGAATCCCTACCGGCCGGTTATGATTTTATTCACAAAAACATCAATTGCACGAACGCACTTATCCCTGTTGCGTCATTTGACATTTGCATTCCGTGTGGTAACGGTTCATCATGAAAAATGATAAAATCCGGCAAATTCTGATCGATACCGGCGGCACATTCACGGACTGCCTTGCTGTGGATTCTGCCGGAAGGGTGAAGCGGGCAAAAGTTCTGAGCAACGGTTCGCTGCGCGGGATCATTGTAGAAATTTTGGTACCGCGGCGTATTTTAATTAAGGGAAAATGGTCGGCCCCATCCGGATTTATCAATGGGTACAAATTCCGACTGCTGAACCGGGAACATGATGAAATTGTTGTCACAGATTACGATGCTGATAAATCAATCATAGAAATTTCCCGGGCCCTCCCGGCAGATGTTGTTCCACTTTCGGTATTTGAAATCATTTCACCGGATGAAGCTCCCGTGCTGGCGGCAAAATTGGTTACCCAAACCGCGGCCGAGCAAGAATTACCCCCCATTTCCATACGCCTTGCCACGACCCGCGGCACAAACGCTTTACTGGAACGTAAGGGGGAAGCGGTAGCCCTGTTCATCACAAAAGGATTCGGCGACTTGCTGGAGATCGGCACGCAACAAAGACCGGACCTGTTTGCGCTGAACATTGTAAAACCAAAGCCGCTTTACAGCAAAGTTATAGAAGTTTTGGAGCGGGTTGAAGCGGACGGCTCTGTTTTGCAGCCGTTAAATTTGAATGGCCTGGAAAAACCTGTTGCGGAGTTGTTAAACCGCGGCATTAGCGCTGCCGCTATTGCGTTTATGCACAGCTATCGTAATCCGGTTCATGAAGAAAAACTGGCCGAATTTCTTCGTACCAGAGGATTTCGGACCGTTTCCTGTTCCTCCGCGTCGGCGCCGTTCATTAAAATTCTGCCGCGCGCCCAAACGGCCGTGGTCAATGCCTACCTTTCCCCGGTGATCAACCAATATTTACAGCGGGTGCAAAAACCGATTCAAAACGGTAAACTGCATGTTTTGACCAGTGCCGGCGGTTTGATTCAGGCCGGTTCATTTTATCCGAAAGACAGTTTGTTAAGCGGCCCGGCCGGTGGTGTTGTCGGCGCCGCCTTTGCCGGCAAACAGAGCGGCTATGAAAAAGTGATCACCTTCGACATGGGCGGAACCAGCACCGACGTGGCTCGTTTCGACGGTGATTTTGAATATCTTTTCGAACATGAAGTGGGTGACGCACACCTTGTGGCAACGGCGCTGGCTATCGAAAGCGTCGCGGCCGGCGGCGGTTCAATCTGTGGTTTTGACGGCGCCAAATTGAGCGTTGGGCCGGAAAGCGCGGGAGCCAGCCCCGGTCCCGCCTGCTACGTCGCCGGGGGGCCGCTGACACTGACGGATGTAAACTTGCTGTTGGGCAGATTGGATGCCAATCGATTTGACATCCCCATCGACTTTGAAAAAGCAAAAATTGAAATTGAGACAATCAAAAAATCGATTGCCGAAAAGACCGGAGAGCTGGCAGATACGGAATCAATTCTGGAGGGATTTTTACATATAGCCAATGAGCGCATGGCCGATGCCATCCGTAGTATTTCCCTGCGCAAAGGTTATGATCCGGGCGATTACGCATTAATCGCCTTCGGCGGCGCCGGTGCGCAGCATTCCTGCGGCGTGGCGGAGCGATTGGGCATCAACACAATTTTGGTGCCCCGGGATGCAGGATTATTGAGCGCGTTTGGCTTAAGGCATGCCGTGATAGAACGATTCGCCGAACAACAAATTATGCAGCCGCTCGACAATTTGGAAAATCAGATTTTATCACGAATCGAGGAATTATCCGTCCGGGCCATGCGTATGGTAGAAGCGGAAGATGTGCCGGACAATGAAATTGAAATCAGAAGGAAGATTTTAAACCTTCGCTTCACCGGCCAGGATTCGGTCCTGTCGGTTGATTTCGATCCACAGATACCGGTGCGGCAGGCGTTCGAAAAACGGTACAAAGCGATTTACGGACACCGGCCGGAAAACCGGCAAATCGAATTGGAATCGATCCGGGTTGTAGCGTCTTCGCGGGCGAAGAAAGAAGGAACCGCACGGGAAGCGGTTCGAACCCATAAGGCGCAGCCGGATTCATTCAAAACAACGCAATTTGATGGCAATTGGGTTTCAACGCCGGTTTATGAAAGAGCCAATTTGTGTGCGGGTGCGCAAATAACCGGACCGGCTTTGATTTTTGAGCAGCACAGCGCTGCCGTTGTCAATGAGAATTGGCGGGCAGAAATTAATTCTGCCGGTGCCGTTATTCTCCGGAGGATGGAAACACAAAAGCAGGCTTCAGAACAAACGCAGCCGGAGATAGTGCGGCTGGAAC
This sequence comes from uncultured Deferribacteres bacterium, assembly GCA_913009825.1. Taxonomy (GTDB): domain Bacteria; phylum Zhuqueibacterota; class JdFR-76; order JdFR-76; family DREG01; genus DREG01. The sequence continues at coordinate 141,103 of CAJVYQ010000001.1, read as the reverse complement.
TGTTTACCAACCGGTTCCAGGCCATCGCCGGTGAAATGGGAGAAGTACTACGTCGTACTTCCCTCTCCACCAACATAAAAGAACGCCTGGATTTTTCCTGTGCTTTGTTGGATGCAGACGGAGAATTGGTAGTCAACGCGCCGCACATTCCGGTGCACCTGGGGGCTATGGGGTTGTGCGTGCGGGAACTGTGCAAAACCCTCAAACTGCATCCCGGTGATGTGGTGATGACCAATCATCCGGCTTTCGGCGGTTCACATCTGCCGGACATCACCGTTGTGACGCCGGTTTTTACGGATCAAAATGAATTGATTGGCTATGTGGCCAACCGGGCTCATCATGCAGAAATCGGCGGTATCCGGCCGGGATCCATGCCTCCCAACGCCACATCCCTTGCCGAAGAAGGCGTGATCATCCCACCCACTTATCTGATCCGGCGAGGGAAAGCCCGATGGCCGGAAATCCGCAAGTTATTTACTTCCGCTATTTATCCGACCCGTGCAGTTGAAGATAACTTAGCCGACCTGCGCGGCGCAGTTGCCGCAAATCACAAGGGAGCATCCGCTTTACAGGGGTTAGCTGCGCAATACGGCCGGGAAACGGTTATTCATTACATGCAGGCGTTGAAACAGCGTGCGGAGACCAAAATGCGGGAAGCGTTGCGGCGCATCCCGGATGGCGTTTACCGTGCGGAAGAAAGACTGGACGACGGCGCGCCTTTGCAAGTCCGGATAGAGATTTCCGCAGATCAGGCTTCCATCGATTTTACCGGGTCCGCAGGTGTGCATCCCGGCAATATGAACGCCACTCCGGCAATTGTCCGCAGCGTGGTCATTTATGTCCTGCGCCTGCTGGTTAACGAGCCGCTGCCGTTAAATGAGGGACTCATGGGCGCCGTCAACGTAACCATTCCCCCCGGAATTTTAAATCCGCCTTTTCCGGCCGATACGACCAAAGCGCCTTCCATTGTCGGCGGCAATGTGGAAACCAGTCAGCGTTTGGTTGACACCCTGTTAAAAGCGCTGCGCTTAGTTGCCTGCAGTCAGGGTACGATGAACAACGTGCTTTTCGGTTCCGGTGGATACAGCTATTATGAGACAGTCTGCGGCGGCTGCGGCGCGGGGAAGAATTTCGATGGCGCCGGCGCAGTACACAGCCACATGACCAACACCAGAATCACCGACCCGGAAATTGTGGAGCGGCGCTATCCGGTAAGAATAGAAAAATTTGCCATCCGGAAAAATTCCGGCGGAGAAGGAAAACACAGGGGCGGCGACGGTGTGATCCGTGAAATTACGTTTAAAGAAAAAATTTCGCTTTCGATTTTGAGTCAGCACCGCACGGAAAAACCGTATGGTCTGGCAGGCGGAAAAGCGGGTAAACCGGGCGAACAGGAAATTATCCGGGCGAACGGAAAAATTGTAAAACTTGCCGCCATTGACGGCTGTGAAGTGAATCCCGGCGACAGGCTGCTGCTGAAAACGCCGGGCGGCGGCGGGTATGGTGCGGCCGGATAGACAAAATAATTTGGCAAGATGAGAGTAGGTTCTTTATCTTTACATTCGATTTTACGAAAAAGAGGTTATGATACTGTTCATACTCAAGAATTGAATCGTAATGGGAAAACAGATCCGGAGCAATTGGCTTTTGCAGCCGGGCAAGGACGATGTGTCTTGTCTTAATGTGTTAAAATATTTATGTTTGTAACAGTTCAGGTCCCCGATAAGTTCATCGTTCAGAAATTAGCGACACGAACAAATACGTGTGAAGCAAAAAAGAGTTCTAACCGTGAACGGTGAACGATGTACCTGGTAGATTGAGTAGTTACGCTTTTTTTGCTTAAAGTCCTCCTTGTTATAAATAAACAAAATTTTAAATTGAGCGACTCATCTGTTTTTAAGCTTGCATTAAGCAGCTAACGGGTTTTTATTTATTCATGTAAATCCATAGAAATCAGGTTGGCGATTCAGCGAATCGCCCTGCAATCGCTCAATTTAGGAAAATATAAAATATGATTTGTTGGACACAGATCGTTGGTTTTCATCGTGTAAAAAAATAGGAACCTGATGAATCGCCTGTTGCAAATTCTTTTCTGGTCGGTTATTTCCGCTGCCTTTATCGGTCCCGGAACCGTGACAACGGCCGCATCATCCGGAGCTCAGTTCAGTTATTCGCTTCTCTGGGCGATTCTCTTTTCCACTTTTGCCTGTCTCATTCTGCAGGAAGCGGGCGCCAGGTTAACGGTTGTCTCCGGGCAAAATCTCGGTCAGGCTATTCAGGCGCAATTTCGCGGCAAAATTTCCGGGTTATTGGTTTTACTGCTTGTTTTAGGCGCCATTGTTCTGGGCAGCGCGGCTTATGAAGCGGGAAATATTTTGGGCGGCGTGGCCGGTGCAATGCTGGGGAGCGGCATGTCGCGCACTGTTCTTACTCTGTTAATTGGCGCGGCTGCCGGGGGTTTTCTATTCTTCGGCTCCACACAAACGGTGGCCAAATTGCTGGGCATGGTTGTAGCGTTTATGGGACTTGCCTTTTTGTTCACCGTATTTCTACTGAAACCGCCCATCGGGCAGATGATAAAAGGCGCGCTAATCCCTTCTTTTCCCGCCGGATCCGGTTTGTTGATTATGGCTTTGATCGGTACCACGGTTGTCCCGTATAATCTGTTTTTGGGATCGGGAATTGCCGCGGGGCAGAAAATATCTGAATTACGTTTCGGCCTTTCTGTGGCAATCATTTTGGGCGGTCTTATTTCCATGGGCGTCCTGATTGTCGGCGCGTCCATTGCCGGAAATTTTACTTATAACGCTCTATCAGACAGTCTTTCGGTTAAACTGGGAACCTGGGCTAAATTGTTTTTTGCCTTCGGATTGTTTGCCGCCGGCTTTTCTTCGGCAATAACCGCGCCTCTTGCTGCGGCTATCACGGCTAAAAGTCTGTTTGGCGCGCAGAATGAGGACCGATGGGATGAAAAATCCTGGCGCTACCGCACTACCTGGTTTACCATACTTCTCATCGGCGTCGGTTTCGGTCTGGCTGATGTTCGTCCCATTCCGGCCATCATTCTGGCCCAGGCGTTGAACGGGATCCTGCTTCCGTTTGTCGCCGTGTTTTTGCTGCTGGCGGTGAATGACAGGAAATTGATGGGGAGCAGCGGACTGAACAGTTCCCGGTTAAATTTTTTTACCGGCATCGTTGTCATCACCACCATTTTTTTGGGCGTAATGAACATTACGAAAGCGGGTTCAAAAATATTTGACATTTCAATCACCGGTCAACAAATCCCGCTGATTGTGTCCGTTATTGTCACCCTTCTATTGGCAATTCCCGTTGCGAGTCTAATTATCAAAAATAGAAAATCAGGAACAAAAGAAAAGAAAGGAAGCGTTTCATGAAAAGTTACCGCAAAGAACTCTGGTTTAATATCCCGGGCCGCCGGGCATTTATCAATATTACCCATCAGGTGGAAGATGCGCTGAGAGAGAGCGGCGTGCAGGAAGGCCTGGTTCTGGTCAATGCCATGCATATCACCGCCTCGGTTTTTATCAATGATGATGAGAGCGGTTTACACCGGGATTATGAAGATTGGCTGGAAAAACTGGCGCCGCACGAACCGGTGAGCCGTTACCGGCATAACCGCACCGGAGAAGACAACGGCGACGCCCATCTGAAACGGCAGGTGATGGGCAGAGAAGTGGTTGTCGCTATTACCGGCGGCCGCCTGGATTTTGGCCCGTGGGAACAGATTTTTTACGGCGAGTTTGACGGCAGACGGAGAAAACGTGTGTTGGTGAAAATCATCGGGGAATAGAGAGCATGAGCTTAGCCTAACGCTTGCCGAAAAACGGGTTTAGAGAGGGTGAATTCTCTTTGCCGGTTAGTCGAATTTTATTTATTTTGAACCGTTATTAAAATAGAATGTATTAATTTTATAGAGAACTAAAATGTTATTTTTCTAAATTGAGCGATTCTATACTTGTGACAACCACCCAAAGAGTGAACTGTCATTCAGTATGAATCTTGTTAATTGGTTGCTAATATTTAAAAAGATTCCTCCTGAATGACATGAGAATCGCTCAATTTAGGCTTTTTGAAATTACCATTAAGAGAAAGGATATTCTTATGAAGAACAAAGTTGTATTTCTGTTCATCTTATCATGGCTTTGCTTCACGATTTTGCCCGTTGCTGCGCAACAATCGAAACTTTACGTGCCGCTGAATATTCAAAAGGCTTTCCAGAATGGCACCCGGTCTGCCGACGGCAATCCCGGCGCTAAATACTGGCAAAACCGTTCCGATTACAAAATTGATGTGGAATTGATCCCGTCAAAAAGTCTGCTGAAAGGTGAGGAAGAAATCACCTATTTTAATAACAGCCCGGACACACTCAACACCCTTGTTTTCAGATTGTATCAGGACATTTTTAAAGAAGGAAATGCGCGGCAATCGCCTGTAGCCGTTTCGGATTTAACCAAAGGGGTTAAAATCCAGGTGCTTACGATCGACGGCGATTCCATCCGGATTATGAGCGGACGGGGCATGTTTACACAGCGGAGGCGGCAGGGAGGAAATCAACAGAAAAAAGGAGAAAGGACGCCCATGAGAAGCGGGAAATTTTCCGGCATGAAAGGAAGAGCAAGGCGAACCGCCACCAATCTGATTGTTACACTGAACAATCCGCTGCCTCCCGGCAAAACCGTACAGGTTCACACAGCATGGGAATTGAATATTCCCAAAACCACACGTCTGCGCATGGGGCAGTACAGCGATACTGATTTTTTTATCGGTTATTTTTACCCGCAGATTGCGGTTTATGATGACATCGATGGCTGGGACAGGCTGGAGTACGGCGGCAATGTAGAATTTTACAACGATTTCAACAATTACGATCTCTCCGTTTCGCTCCCCGGAGATTATGTTGTCTGGGCAACCGGTGTTCTGCAAAATCCGGAACAGGTGCTGCAAAATAATATTGTGAACCGCTACCAAAAAGCCCAATCTTCCGATGAAGTGATTCATATTATTACCCCTGAAGATTATAAGAATAATGCCGTAACTCAAAACAATGATAAAAACAACTGGCGGTTCAAAGCACAACAGGTTACAGATGTTTCCTTTGCGGTTAGCAACCGGTACCGCTGGGATGGGGTTAGTGTTGTTGTGGATGATGCGAACCAGAGGAGAGTTTTAACGGATACAGCCTACCCGGACAGTGCCATTCATTACGAGGAAGCTGCCAAAATTGCCCGGACAACGGTGGAATATTTGTCAAAAGAATTACCCGGTGTTCCATATCCCTATCCGAAAATTACTACTTTCTGCAATGGCGGCAGAGGCGGTGGCATGGAATGGCCGATGATGACTAATGACGGCGCACCATCCAACAGAGCCAGCTCCATCGGTTTGATTTTCCATGAAATTGCGCATACCTATTTTCCATTTTATATGGGAATAAATGAACGCAAATATGCCTGGATGGATGAAGGCTGGGCAACCTTTTTCCCCAGAGAAGTAGTAGAACGACTGGAACCGAAATATGATTATCAATGGAAAAGTGTAATTTCCAGGTACGAAAGGTTCGCCGGCAGGGAGTCTGAAATGCCCATGATCATTCCCACCTATTTACTATCGGGCAGATCCTCGATGATTGTGGCCGCATACAGCCGTCCGGCGACAGCCTACAGCATTTTAAAAGACATTTTAGGCAGAGAACTTTTCCGTTTATCGCTGCAGGAATATATAAAACGCTGGCACGGCAGGCATCCCATCCCCCTGGATTTTTTCAATTCAATCAATAACGCCGGTGGAGAAAATCTGAATTGGTTTTGGCAGACATGGTTTTACGATTTCGGTTATCCGGATTTAACCATTCACGCAGTAACAGAGAAAAAAGACGCCGTAGAAGTAACCGTTAAGAAAGCTGGACGTCTCCCGGTGCCCGTCAAACTCACATTTGTTTATTCCGATAGCACAAAAGAGGAAGAATATCGCTCTGTTAAAGTATGGCGGAACGGGGATGAAAAGATAAGCATTACGCACAAAATTAGTAAAAAATTGGTAAAAATCATCCTCGGCGGGCCGCATATTCCGGATGTGAACAAAGAAAATAATGAGTACAATTTTTAGCGAGAGTATTAAAAGCTTTTTTGGGCCGGATTAAAAGAATAGGCCGGATTTTTTATCCTGATAAATTAAGCGATTTTCATGTCATTCAGCCTGCCCGACTGCAGCGGGCCTGCCCGACCACAGCGGGCCTGCCCGACTGCAGCGGGCCTGCCCGACCGCAACGGGCCTGCCCGACGAATTGCCCGCCTGTGCGGACAGGCAGGCTGAATGACATTTCACTCTTTGGGGGGTTGTCTTAAGTATAGAAGAGCTCAATTTAGGATCCTGATAATCATGACTATAAACGGATGCAACATTCTTTTGTTTTGCAGCTTTTCTGCGCTATGTATTGTCGCTGTAATCATGTTTCGACAGATTTTAAAACCCGCCGCGCCGGAACGCGTTCCCGACTCAGGCGGGGAGTCGAAGATTTTCCGTATCACAACCAACCTGAATCGTTACAGATAATCATTCATCATAATTTTTCAGCGGCCGGATCCAGATGTTGCGGTACCGTACCGGATTGCCGTGATCCTGCAATTTGAGCGGCCCCTTTGCCGGATGAGGCGAATATTTTCCTACTTTTTTGTGCTCCGTAAAACCGATAATCTTTTTGTGATTATGAATCACCACTCCATTATGAATGACGGTAATGTAAGCCGGTTTCACTAATTTTTTCCTCTCAAACACCGGTGCAGTAAAAATGATGTCGTACGTCTGCCATTCTCCGGGCGGCCGGCAGGCGTTAACCAACGGCGGCGCCTGACCGTAGATAGCCCCGGTTTGGCCGTCCGGGTAGGTTTTGTTGTTGTAACAATCAAGCACCTGGACTTCATAATGTCCCATCAGAAAAACGCCGCTGTTGCCGCGGTCCTGGGAATCACCCTCGATAACCGTGGGTTCAGCCCATTCCACGTGTAACTGGCAATCGCCAAAGTGTTCTTTTGTTTCAATATCCCCGGTTTTTTTCACCACTTCCATGTAACCGTTTTCCACTTTCCAGTTTGCCTTGCCGCCTTTGCCTGTCCATTTGGACAAATCTTTGCCGTTGAAAAGGATGATGGCATCGGAAGGTGGAGTGCCCGGTTTTTTCTGTGTGCTGCAGGTGCCGGGAGTCACAACCGGTGGCTGCGGCCTGTTGCCGTCGTGCACATGCCATTTGGAATTGGGCAGCAATGGTGTAGTCTCGTAACCGATCTTCTTTTTCTGTTGATCTGTTGATTGCATGGCAGAAATCTCCTGAACGGTAAAAGATAAAAAAAGGACGAAGGTGAAAATAAGGCTAAAAATGCGCTCCGGTTCGGATAAAAATTTCATGGTTTCTCTCTCTCAATTTTAATGGTTTCCTCTATTTTGTAAACTGTCAAAATATTCTTTAGCCGCAATTCAGGATTCATATTTGATCCCTTCTTGTCCGCCTGGTTAAACGTCATTGTCAATTAGAACGTTAGCATACTTTGTGTATATCCACTTTAAACTTTTGTTAAAAACGCCCAATTAGGGGTAACAACTTTTGCCTTATTTCAGGTTAATAAATTGATCCGGTTTTTGACCCGGTCAATCCGGAAGCACAGCAGGTCATAACGTGTTTCAAGTGAATATTCACTTGAAGACATGATTTCCTCTCAGCCAAGAGAGATCGACACGTCTTTTCCATCCAATACCGGCTGGGCGTGCAGGAAATATCGTTTCACCGCCGGATAATATTGGCTCTTTTTCACTGTCCTTGCTTCAGGTGTACGACAATTATTTACCCACAGCGTGTCCCCGACGGTCCTGCATAACGGCGCCGGCATTAGCCGGGATTGTTGCGTCCACTGCTTTTTTCCGGAATTCTGTTGAGATGGCGCTTCCTGAATATACGCTTTTCAACCGAAGATTGCCAACTCCATTTTACCATCATTCAGGGATATGTTGAACAGGTTGACCTGACGCAGCGACAGATCGATCCCGTTTTCCACCAACTTTGCCGGGTCGCGCTCAACTTCCGGAAGCCAGCCGTATCAGCTCAACCAATTTGCTAATGTAGCAATAACTGCAAGCCGGTTCTCATTCCGGAGTGAAATGCCAGGCACCGGCTGTTCCTTCAGGTGAATTTTTAATCCTTCTTTTTTCTTTGAAAAAACTTGAAACTCGCAGGAAAAATTGATAGCTTAACAGCATTGATAAGGAATCACTGAAGAATTGCATAGAAACAAGTCGTATTTTTGATTTTCAATTGATTTCCATCGATGTCAGTCTGTGCAATTCTGATCTTTGGCCCTGTGCGGAGCAGCAGGGCAGAATAATTACAGCTCACGTTTGCGTAATTCTCATGTCTTTTCTTTGTATTGAAAAAACCAGGAGGAAGAAAATGAAATCCATGAAAAACGCTGTCTCGCTATTTTTTGCTACATTGATCATTCTTTTGGGTGTGGCTGGTAATAGTTTCGGTCAGTTGGAGAATACTATCGAACAGTTGAACGGAGACAACACAAAAGGGTACTTACAACCTTTTGTTAATTCCTTTGGCCATAATTTGAATTCCGGTTTATACAGAACTGCACACGTATCAACCATCGGACTGCATCTTTATGTCGGTTTGGTTGGCATGGCAACGTTTATACCGGAAGAAGATAAAACCTATATGGGAACGCCTCCTTTACCATATTCCCAGGATCCGGTTGAGACTGCAACCGTATTCGGCGGAGAAGGAGCAGTGGTGCCCGGAACCGGTGGTTTGAAATACAAGTTTCAAAATGGTCAACTTCAGGGAGATCTGGTCCCGTTTGCCGTTCCGCAAATCGAAGTCGGATCAATCCTGGGGACAATGGTGAAAATCCGCTATTTTTCCGGGAAAATTCCGGGGGATACGGATGAAAATGTCGGAAAAATAACTTTGACCGGATATGGTATCCAACACAGTCTGAGCCAATATATTCCTCTGTTTCCAATCAGCGTTTCCGCCGGATTTTTTTATCAGACATTTGATGTGGGAGATTTTATATCTACCAAAGCAGTGAGTTTTGGCTTCCAGGTCAGTAAGTCGATCCCCATGCTTACCGTTTACGGTGCCGCTGCCTGGGAAAGTACTAAAATGGATGTTTCTTATACTTTTGAAGGCGGCGGTATTCAGGAAAATATTGGGCTGGCGCTGGAGACCGGCACCATGTTCAGATTAACGATAGGCGCACGTTTACGGTTGGGATTCATTATTTTGAATGGAGATTATTCGCTGGGTAACCAGAATACTGCCACAGTAGGTATTGGCTTGGGAATTTAATTTTTGAATTATTAATTGAGGGAGAATATTACTATGAAAACGCGAATTGTAGCTTCTTTAACCATTTTATCTGTACTGGCCATATTACTTGTCAATTGCAAACTAATCGGTTTTGCCGGAGAAACCATTTTTGTTGAAGTAACCTTGGATGAAGAATACCATGTGCAATCAAATTCTTCTTCGTACGATGGAGAGCAGCAAATTAACCTGGCGCAGACTTATGCCGACGCCGGCGTTACGCCACAGGAAATTGTTGGCGTGGAGCTGCAACTCCTCGAAATTATCATAACGGAAAATAACACCGGCGACAATACAACGGCCAACGGAAGTGTCTATTTTCGAAACAGCGCCGCCGGCAGTCAGGAATATTTGTTGGCCGGCTTTGTGAATCAAAATCTAAATCAGGTTTTGAACCAGCCGATCACGCCGTTTTCCATTGCCAATGAATTACAGATCAACCCGGCCGGAGTGCAGCAGTTAAAAACGATGCTTCTTTCTGTGCCGCCGCCAACGCTTGTCTTCCGCATGGCGGGTACCGCCAATAATCCGCCGGTTAACTTCAAAGCCAGAGTAAATATCGATTTACAGGTTGAAAAAACGACAGGGTAGATATCCTCGCTTCCGTTATCATATTTTGATATTGCTCTCAAAAAATTTGGTTTAAAAATGATCAAATGCAGGTCATTCGTTGTTGGCATTTTACTGACATTGTTGTTCTTTCACAGTCAGTGTAAACTTGTCGATTATGAAAAGGAGTCCGTCAATCAGAAAATAAATTTTAGTGTTTCATTTGACTTTGACGTCAGCCGGAACCCGTTGCACCAGATCAGGCATCTTTTTTTTGATGAGATCTATAAAAAAACCGGCATCGATACAGTTGCAATTCAGGATGTTTATATAAATGATATTCAATTTATGGTAACCGGAGACAATGCTGCAAGCGACACATTGGATGGAACAATCTCTTTTAAAATAATGACGCCGGTCATTCCCCCGGATACGCTATTGAAATTTCAGAATATTATTTTACCTCCCTCTTCAAATATTGTAATCTCGTTGTTTTCGGAAAACACACCCCTTGCCGTTGATTATATCGCTTTGGAAAAGCTGAAATCTCTGCTCATCCGCACAGCGCCTCCGGTAATTGTATTTTTCTTCGATGGTGCGGCCCAACCTTCGCCTGTAAATATTCAGGTTAACATAAAATTTGATGTGCAGATTGAGTTAAAAACATAAAATAAGTGTAACTATTCAGGTCGCCTGAGAGTGAACCCTCAGGCTAAGACATGAAAGCATCCTGAAGGATGCTATCGTAAATAGGACGCTTTAGCGCCCTTTCATTTCTTAGCCTTGTCGTTCACGGCAAGGCGAAAAAGATTGAAAGAAAACACCTGAATAGTTACAAATAAGTATTCATAAATTGCCACTACTCAGGTATGTTTATTGTTTGATGTGCAGGATAAACTCAGTCGAAGCGTGATTACAGCTAATTCATGGAGCATACCTGAGTAGTTATCATAAATTATATAATCCAAGTCAGTAGATTAATGGAGAAATTATGAACCGGGAAAAGTTAGTGGAAAATATTTTGGAATTAGTTCGTCGCGCTTCTGCCTTTTTGCCGCAGGATGTGGAGAATGTGTTATCCCTGCGTAAAAAACTGGAAGAAAAAGGTTCAAAAGCAGAGTTTGCCCTGGAGATGGTGATGCAAAATGTGGGTCTGGCAAAAAAACGGTCTTTACCAATTTGCCAGGATACCGGAACCCTCACGTTTTATGTGAAAACTCCGGTTAATTTTAATCAAACCGAATTCAGAAACGACGTTGAAGAAGCTGTTGAGAAAGCCACACAAAACGGTTATTTACGGCAGAACTCAGTGGATAGTTTAACCGGTAAAAATTCGGGTAACAACCTGGGCCCCGGCAGTCCGGTGTTTTATTTTGAACAGTGGGAAAAAGAGGATGTGGATGTCCGGCTGATTTTAAAAGGCGGCGGTTGTGAGAATATGAGTATTCAGTATAAACTGCCGGCTACGTTTGCCGGGAAGCTGTACGGTCGCGATCTGGAAGGGGTTCGGGCTTGTATTTTGGATGCCGTTTACCAGGCTCAGGGTAAAGGATGCGGCCCTGGTTTTCTGGGTGTTTGTATCGGCGGCGACAGAGCAGCCGGTTACTCCTGGGCCAAACATCAGTTACTGCGGGAAACGGATGATGTTAATCCTGTTCCCGAACTTGCTGAACTGGAAGCGAAAATACTGGAAGAAGCCAACGAATTGGAGATCGGTCCCATGGGCTTTAGCGGTAAAATGACCATTGGCGGTTGCAAAATTGGCGTGAGGAATCGTTTACCGGCAAGCTTTTTTGTCAGCATTGCTTACATGTGTTGGGCCTACCGCCGGCGCGGCATGGTTCTGTCTGCAGAAGGAGAGGTAAAGGAATGGCTTTATCAGGCTCCCGGTGAATTTGAAAAAGAAATCGAAGGACCGGATACATTTTTCGCCCCCACAGAAAATGTGAAAGTATTGCAGACTCCCCTGTCCGAAGAAGATGTGCGTGCGCTGAAAGTCGGCGATGTTGTGTTGATCAACGGCACTATTTTCACCGGCCGCGATGCCGTCCATAAATACCTGCATGAAGGCGGCGAATTGGATATTATCAAAGGCGGTATTATTTATCATTGCGGCCCCGTTGTTTTGAAGAAGGATTCCGGTTACCAGGTGATGGCGGCAGGTCCGACTACCTCCATTCGCGAGGAACCATATCAAAGCGATGTGATCGATAAATTTGACATCAAGGCGATTATCGGCAAGGGAGGTATGGGCGTCAAAACACTGAAAGCCTGCCGGGAGCACGGGACGGTCTATTTGCACGCCATCGGCGGTGCTGCCCAGGTTTATGCGCTTACGGTGAAGAGTGTGGACAGCGTCCATCTGGAACATTTCGGCAGTCCGGAAGCTGTGTGGGAATTTCGTGTGGAAGGATTCCCGGCGGTGGTTACCATGGATTCGCACGGCAAATCACTCCATGAAGAAGTGGACAAAGCAGCGCTGCATAAGTTGGAAGGTTTCCTAGAATAAATTCTGCAACAAGCAAAAAGGCCTCCCGGGAGGCCTTTTTTATTTGATTACAGATTTTTCGGAGAGGGGTAAAAACGGAGATGGCAGCGGTAAAAAATGGTCCTATTTTTTAATCAGTTGCAAACGATCATTCGAGTATTGCCGCTATGGAGAAAATTGGGTTTATCAAATTGAATTGAAATTGAAACTTTTTGTAAATATTTTTGTTTAGATTTTATGAAGCCACTTTATCAAAGAAATATTCTCTAACTTTATAGCTGGTTGCAATGAGTCCCGGTAATCATAGTAAAATATTGTTTATCTTTTTCCTTTGGTGCCAAATAGTAATTTTATCACATCCGCTTCATTCTGCACAAAAAGCTCTTGAAAATGATAAAGGAACGCTTCGTGAAAAAATAGAACATCTCCACGTTTTAGCGCAAAAACACCTGCAAGCGGGGGAAAATAATCTGGCTGAAACTATTTTGGATTCTATCATTTCCTTAAAACCGGATTACGAAACCTATTTGCAGTTAGGCAGGATCAATTCGCGAAAAAAGGACAAACTTTTGTACGCAGAGGCCAGCTACAAAAATGCCATAAAAGTTTGGAACAAAGGGAAAAGGGCGGTTGCTTATTACGAATTGGGCATGCTGTACAAAGACGGGCCCTTTTTCAAGAATAAGGCTATCGACATGTTCGATCATGCTATCCTCTGTGATAAAACCATGAAGGATGCTTACTATCAACGCGCTTTGTTGACGATGATTTACTATAGTTACGGCGCCGGTTTGAGGGAATTGGAAAAACTTTTGTATCTGGATCCATGGTATAAAAACAGCTACAATCTTTATTTAAAAATCGGACTCGCTTTTCACAAATTTGGCCGCATGAGGAAGGCGTTCAAAAAGCTTACAGTGAAATACCCTGATAATCTGCGGTTTCAATTGGCTTATATTGATGCTTTGTACCGGGACAGAAAATATGCCCGGGCATTGCGCGTTGTGCTCGCATTTAAAGAGGAGCATCCGGTTCAATGGCTGTCCCGGCAAAATTTTGAGGAAGCCCGCATCAGGCTTGCGCTGAACCAGGATACGCTGGGGACGGAACGCTACCGCCAGGCTGTAAATACCATAGCCGACGAATCCGATGCCGACAGACTGTTTTCTGATATTATTTATCTGGTTTCGGATGCAGAATACGAGCAGTATTTTGCTTCGTCTTTGCCGGAGAAAAAGGAATTCTTCCGCCAATTCTGGCAAAAGCGGGATCCGACATTGACAACCCCCTTCAATGAACGGATCCCCGAACATTACAAACGGTTGTGCTATGCCAGAAGATATAATCGCCGCTATCCGGTAAAAGAGTTTTTATCATTTTTCCTCAACGATTTTTCCCGGCCGGTGGAGCGGGAAGCTTTTATTGCGTTGGATGAATTCAGCAGCACCAAAGGCAGCAAATTTCAGAAAGATGTGGACGACATGGGCGTTATTTACATTCGTCATGGCGATCCGGATGAGGAGATTCCCTACGATGATCTGTATGCCGGAGAAAAAAGCAGAGGCATTTGGCAGCCGATCTGGCGCTACTACAGCAAATACGGCCGACCGGAAATGTCTTTTCGTTTCTATTTACCAAGTTCACAAGATTCCGGCAGATCGATAGAAGAAGGCTGGTGCCTGCTGCCTGTCGACATTCAGGCTATTCGATATGCGACGGCTACGTCCACCTGCAATTATGAACCGGAATTCGGCCGCTTTGATTTAGCGTCTCGCTATTTCAGCTTCAAAGGCAGAACCAATCAGGAAAATGTTTACCTTTATTACAACCTGCCGCCGGACGCACAACCGGACTCAGCCCTTTCCCGACCTTTTAGCCTGAAAGAAGAATTTGTCCTGTTCGATTCAAACTGGCAGGCGGTGAAACGCTATGAATGGAAAAAGAAAGCCGGTTTGCTCGGGTTTTCGGCACAGGGAAAAAGCGAAAAAATTTTTCAGACCTTGTCGCCCGGAATCTACCACGCGGGATTACGTGTAGTTAATAATCAGACATTGAAAGAAGGACTGTTACGGCTGAAAATAAAAGTACCTTCCTATCATCAGAAAGGGTTGAAAAGCAGCGACATTGTTCTGGGAAAACAGGAGGATAATCAAAAAATATTTACAAGTGGCAAATTGAAATTTTCCGCCGCGTCGTTTATTGTGCCCAAAATCAGCAGAAAATTCAAAAAGAACGAATTGCTGTTTATCTATTTTGAAGTGTACAATCTAACCTTAAATGCAGATGCCCAAAGCGATTTTTCGGTTACCATTAATGTGAAACAGATAAAAAGCCACGGTTTGGGGATTGTAACTTTCCTTAAAAATCCACGATCTCTGTTCACCAAACATATCCTGCCGGAAATGACCATCTCGGATCATTTTTCCACTGAAAACCGTGACGGGTTTCTCTACCGGGCCATTCAATTACCCGATTATCCTGCCGGACTGTACCGGCTGACGGTTACAGTAAAGGACAATCTGACGAATAAAAATTGCTTGATGAGAAATAATTTTGAAATTCTGAAATGATTAATTATTTTGTTTCGGGATATTGGTTTTTATCGTGACGATTTATGGAGAGATATGATGATAACAGTTGTTTTACACGCCCGTAGGGGCAATGTTGTCGACGTAAGAAAATTTTTTGAAATGTAACATTTTGTACCCTTGAAAAAAATCGATATAAATTTATTAATGATGTTTGATACTCTCACATAGTAATTTTAAAATGCCATTAAGTGCGCAATCAGGCTAAAGCCTTAAGAATCAGGTGCCAATTTTAAGCCGCGCTCTGAAGATCATAGCTATAAATTAATTTTTCCCTTTTAATTGCCGCGAGCTTTAGCTTGTGGTAGATTTGTAGCGCACTTCTTCGGGCTTTAGCCCAAAAAACAGATTATTTTCTACATTCTCTTAAGTCAATAACGTTGGGGAGGTATGGGGGCTATCTACATGAATTGTTACGAATAATCAAAATGACAAAATAACTTTTAACGGGATATTTATGCTGCCTCCTTTCAAACCGCTCAATTCAATCCTCATCAAACCGTCCGGGCCGGATTGTAATATGGCCTGCACGTATTGTTTCTATCTGGAAAAAGAGAACCTGTTTACCGAAACCAAAATCCACCGTATGAGCGATGAAATTCTGGAAGAGATGATCAAACAGGTGCTGGAGCAGGCCGGCGCCAATGTTTCCTTCGGCTGGCAGGGGGGAGAACCCACATTAATGGGACTCCCTTTTTTCGAGAAGGCGGTTGCGTTTCAGCAAAAGTATGGACGGGGCCAATCGGTCGGCAACGGTTTGCAGACCAACGGTATTTTAATCGATGAGAAATGGGCAAAATTTCTCGATCGGTACAATTTTCTTGTGGGACTTTCTCTGGACGGGCCGGAGAATATTCACAATCACTATCGCTTTTTACGCGGCGGCAAGGGTTCCTGGCAGCAGGTGACAAGCGCCGCAAAAGTGATGTTGGATGCCGGCGTAGCGGTGAACGCTCTGACCGTTGTCAATGATTATTCAGTGCAGTTTCCCGAAGAAATTTACTATTTCCACAGAGAAATGGGATTGGATTTTATGCAGTTTATCCCCTGTGTGGAAACGGATCCCGCTCATCCGGATCGGGCGGCGCTTTTTTCCGTGGCGCCGGAAAAATACGGGGAGTTTTTATGTAAGATTTTTGATCTGTGGCAAGCTGATTTTGAAGAGGGAGCCTCTACTACTTCCGTCCGATATTTTGATTCCGTATTTTACAGCTATGTAGGACTGACGGCGCCGGAATGTACCCTTCTGCCGGCATGCGGTATTTATGTGGTGGTCGAGCACAACGGCGATGTTTACTCCTGTGATTTTTTTGTCGAACCGGAATGGAAATTGGGCAATGTGATGGAACACAAAATCATCGATATGCTGAATTCAGAACGGCAACATCGGTTCGGTCTGATGAAGGCCGGTCTGCCGCAGAAGTGCCGTACCTGCAAATGGCTGCCCTACTGCTACGGCGGTTGTACCAAAGACCGCATTCATGATCCCCGGGATCAAAATCTGAATCATTTTTGTGCGTCGTACAAAATGTTTTTCAATCATGCCGACGAGAGGATGCGCCGGCTTGCTGTAGATTGGCAGCGACAGCAGGAAATCGCCGCACAACACGATGCTCTTTTTCGGCCGGATGAAATCGATTACTTACATGCCGGCAGAAATGATCCCTGTCCCTGTGGCAGCGGACTGAAATATAAGAACTGTTGCGGCAGGTGAGTGAACAGGGGATTCCGGTTTGATCCTTCTGTTGATTATAGATTACTATCGGGGAGAATCTTTCCTCAGGTTGCCTTTTTTCAGCTCATCAGAACTGGAACATTTAACTTTTTTGTCGTGAAGAACCTGCAGGATGGTTTGATGAAGTTTACTGTATTCCCACAGACAGCGCAATTAAATACTTACCGGTGAAATAGGTGATCAGTGTAAAAAACCGTGCGGTTTTGAAGAGAGCATGGAATTTGTTGCTGGCAAGAATAGTATCCGAAAGGATAAAAAAGAGCGCGCCGATTACGGCAAGCAGCGTACTTTTATTTTGAGATAGTTCATTGGTGAAATGCTTGTGTGCCCATCGACAAGATAACCGGAATATAAAGCGCAAACGGCAGCTTCATTTTAGCCGGATATGCCGAGATGTATCTGTAAATGGAAATGCCGAAAATAAGGAGCAGGGCGGAAAACCACAGGTCGCATCCGAACCCGTAACCGGATGAAAAAGCGAAGATGTAAAAAATATACCCGATGAGGAAACTGAACAGACCGGCAGTGAAACGAGTTTCAGGAAAGATCAGGAAAATATCGCCGGTTAATGAAAATAGCAAACCGGCAACAATTAAATATTGATACCATACTCTGGTTGCTACGGATGGAATGATGGCAATCAGGATGATCAGCGCCATGGTGAGCGGCTTGCAGATGTATACTCTTGCTTTCACCCCCGCGTATTCATCGTGAATGTGGCAGATAGCTGAGAGCAGTACAAATGTCGAGAGAAAATAAATGTTCATTTAAGTGTTTTATTCAAGTATTTCCAATACTGCGCGTTTTTGAGCCTTGGCAGAAACAGCAGCCAGTAATGTCCGAATTGCTCTGGCATTCTGACCTTTTTTCCCGATCACTTTACCCATATCTCTCCTGTTAACACGCAACTCGTAAACTATAGTTTTTTCTCCATCTACTTCTGAGATTGTTACTTCCTCGGGATGATCCACAATGGTTTTAATAAGATATTCCAGGAAAGACCTGGAACCGTATCCTCTTCCGCTTATCTGAGATTCATTATCCATATCTGCCTCTCTTTTTCCCTTAGGTTTGGTTCGAACCATGAAATAAAATGTTCGTACTTACCGGCGTGCTGTTTATTCTCTGCGAATGAAGTTTACGATTATTCAGTTGAATTTATTTTTTGAAAGGTTTTATTTCTTTGATTTTACTCAATTTTATTCAATAAAGCAAGTAAAAAAGTGCGGGGCATATCTTTTTAAGACCTAAATTGAGCGATTGCAGGTCGATTTGCTTTGTCGGCAATCTGATTTCATTTGATTTGTAAAAAAAATAAAAACCGGTTCGGTGTCAAAAACAATCGTAAAAAAGGGTAATCGCTCAATTAAGGTTAGAGCAATGAAATCCTTAAATCCATTCAAAGATATTTATACATCACCCAAAAATGTGAAAAACTGCCCAGCATAACAAAGACATGGAAAATCTCGTGAAAACCGAAAAAACCCGGTACCGGATCCGGTTTTTTTGTGGCATAAATAACGGCGCCGATGGTGTAGAACAGGCCGCCGGTCAGAATTCCCCAAAACGCTTCAATCTGAACCGATTTAAATAGCGGCCAGATTGCTACCATCGCCAGCCATCCCATCACAACATAAATGAGGGTTGCAAGCCGGCGCGGCGCATTTATCCAAAACAGTTTCATGAAAATTCCCATAATGGTCATCCCCCAAATGCTGCCGAAAAGACTCCAGCCCCATGGCCCGCGCAGCGGGATGAGACAGATGGGCGTGTAGGTGGCGGCTATCAGAATAAAAATCATGATATGATCTATCTTTTTCAGGAGCAGGATTCTCTGATCGGAAAGGGGCAACCAGTGATACAGCGCACTGGCGGAATAGAGCAAAATCATCCCGGCGCCAAAGATGATGAACGATACCAAATACCATGGTCTGACCGGGTGACCGGATTTAATAATCAGCAGAACCAATCCGGCTATTGCAGCTAAAGCAGCGATAAAGTGCGTAAGTCCGCTCATGGGATCTCTTAATTTTTTTACCAATTTCTATCTCCAGTCAAAAAAGAAAAGGATCCCATTACTTAAAGCGATAGGGTCCTTAAAGAGTTTATTTTTTATACATACGCGGTAAAATTATTAATGCGTTTTTTATTCCTTTAAACCTGCGTTTTAAGCTTTTGGCGAAACGCATTTCAATCAATCCCCGCAAACCATCGTACACCTTTTTATTTACCGGATACCACCACATCTCCCGTTTAATTCCCGGCAGAACATCACGGACAATTACCTGCGGCTGGGTCATTTCCCAAAATCCGTATTTACTGTGAGAACGTCCGATTCCCGATTCTTTGAATCCTCCCCACGGCGTTTCGGACATACCATGACTCATCAAATGATCATTGATGTTAACCACACCCGCTTCGATTTTCCGGGCAATTTTCTCCGCTTTTTTGCGATCCTGTGACCAAACCGAAGCCGATAAGCCTAAATTGGAATCGTTGGCCAGGGCGATGGCTTCGTCCATATCCTTCACTTTCATCACCCCTACGATGGGGCCGAATGTTTCTTCCCGCATCATCTGCATATCGTGATTCACGTTCGTGAGCACCATGGCCGGAAGAAAATTTTGCAAATTCGGTTCATCCGGCACAGCCGATTTGGCGAAAATGGCAGCGCCTTTTTTCAGTGCATCCGCAACATGCCGGTTAATCGTGTCCACTTGCCGCTTTGTGGTTATGCAGCTAATGTCCACATCATAATTTTGGCCGGCACCTATTTTCAATGTTTCCGTTTTTTCTTTAAATGAAGACATAAATTTATCGTAAATTTTTTCATGTACATAAATCCGCTCAATTCCGCCGCAGGATTGGCCGGCGTTTGTGTAGCCGCCCCAAACAGCGCCATTTGCCGCCAGATAGGGATCTGCATCATCACAAACAATCATGGCATCCTTGCCGCCCAATTCGAGAGTAACCGGCGTTAACGTTGCCGCCGCTTTGGCCATCAACTTTTTCCCAACCGAAACGGAACCGATAAAAGCTAATTTGTCGATGCCGTTTTCCAGAAACGCATCGCCGGCAAGTCTGCCCGGCATGTTGACAAAATGAAACAAACCCGCCGGCAAATCGGCGGCTTCGATTGCTCTTTTAAGCGCATGTCCCACCAATTGGGTCTCCGTGGCAGTTTTTAAAATCACTCCGTTTCCGGAAAGCAATGCGATAATCACCTGGTAAAATGCAATGGCAAAAGGATAATTCCACGGAGAGATAACGCCCACAACCCCGTGCGGCACCCGGATGACTTTGCTGCGTTTGAACGAGAGAATAATCGAAGCCGGAGACAATTTACGGTCCCGCAAAAATTTCCCCGCATTTTTACAATAATAATGAACGGACAGCGTAGCAGGAAAAATCTCGGTAATCAGTGCATCCGCAAGAGATTTTCCATTATCAGCAGAAATAGTAGCAACCAGATCATCGGTATTTTCAACCAGATAATCTCTGATCCGCTCAATTTTTTTCGCCCTCTCTTTAACCGAAACTTCCTGCCATATTTTTTGCGCTACTTTTGCCTGCCGGATCATTTTCCGCAGATCGTTTACCGAATGAAGAGGAAAGCTGGCCAGTAATTCACCGGTAGCAGGATTTACAGATTTTGTCTGCCCGGCGCCGCTCCCCGTATTTTTTTCAACCATGGCGGTTATCCTTTCTATTCTACTATCTAGGGTCTGAACGAAAAGTGGAAAACATGCATCTTGCTTGTTTTATAAACTGTTTAGTTTCCTGCTTTTCAATAAGATTATAATTCAAACAAGATGTTTGATATACAATTTAGATCCTTTTCGTTCAGCCTCTATCTATTCAGTATTCTGAGCAGGGATATGATCTCGGATTATTTTCCGATCAAATTGTTCTATAAAGTAGGCAATAATGTCTATATTTTTTGCGTATTCAGTATTGCTCAAACTCGACAATGGATTTCTAAGCTGAGTATCGTGCATTCCAAAATATTTTTTGCCCGATTTCTGTTTTTCCTTCGTCTTCTGTTTCTTCAGTTTCTGTTGACATCGTTTCTGAATCTTTTTTGATTTCTTTTTTGCCAAGAAGATTCCAATCCGTTTTTATTCTTCTTCGTAACAAATCTTTTGCCGAAGAATGCCGGTTTAGACGTACGAAACGTGCAAATCAGTAATAGCTGCAATATGCGCATAAAAATATAATCAACATTCTTTCTGTGTCAAGTTTTTATTTACAAAAATCGTAACTATTCAGGTGTTTTCTTTCAATCTTTTTCGCCTTGCCGTGAACGACAAGGCTAAGAAATGAAAGGGCGCTAAAGCGTCCTATTTACGATAGCATCCTTCAGGATGCTTTAATGTCTTAGCCTGAGGGTTCACTCTCAGGCGACCTGAATAGTTACCAAAAATCCCTTCCTTCTTCGTTCTTTGCTTTATATCTTATTCATATTTGAATTGAGCGATTGTAGGGCGGTTAGCTTAGTCGCAAACAGGATTTACACTAAAAAATGGAGACTCATCTGGAAACAGTAGAAAGATTAAAAAAGGAGAATCGCTCGATGCAGCGCCGATTATTTTTAAAAACCGTTTTTTCCGGTATTGTCGACATTCCTTTGCTGCTGCTGTCTGCACAAGAAAAGTTGACGGCAAAAACAAAATCCATAACCGGCATTTCATAGATATCGTCTTTAAAAACTTAGACAGTTGACGAGAAAAATCCATCCATTAAAATAGATTGAATTACTTCCCTATTTTTATTATATTAAAAGTTTTGAAATTGATTATTTTTCCCGCTGCCCTGTGTTTCGCCGGGGCATTAGGGGAATAAGGTTGTTTGTAATTCAATAAAATATTTGCCGCGGATTCTTAGGCGGCCAGATAAAAAAGAAACCTGTTGTTGATGAAAAACGCTGAAAATATACGCAATTTTTCCATCATTGCCCATATCGACCACGGTAAATCCACACTGGCAGACCGATTATTGGAGATGACGCACACCGTTTCCAAACGACAGATGGTGAGCCAGGTGCTGGACGACATGGATTTGGAACGGGAGAAAGGGATCACCATCAAATCCCACGCTATCACCATGAACTATCGTCACAGCGACCGCAGGGAATACACGCTGAATCTAATCGATACGCCGGGTCACGTGGATTTTTCGTATGAAGTTTCCAGAAGCCTGGCTGCCTGTGAGGGTGCGCTTCTGCTGGTAGATGCAGCTCAGGGTGTGGAAGCGCAGACGGTCAGCACATTGTTTCAGGCGTTGGAACACGATCTGGCTATCATTCCGGTGATCAATAAAATTGATCTGCCCAGCGCGCAAATTGCGGTAGTAGAGCAGCAAATCATCGACTTGATCGGTTGCGGCAAAGATGAGATTATCAAAATCAGTGCAAAAACCGGGGTTGGTATTGAAAAAATTTTTAAGGCGCTGTTAGAGAGAGTTCCCCCGCCCGCGGGCGATACAGACATTTCCCTGCGCGCGCTGATTTTTGATTCCTATTTCGACGCTTACCGCGGCGCCGTTGCGCTGGTGCGTATCGCCGACGGTGAAGTGAAACCGGAAGATACCATCAAGTTTTTTTCCACCGATAAATCATTTGAAGTACAGGAAGTGGGCCTCCTGAAATTGCAAAAAGTCGCTCAACCCGCATTGCAGGCAGGACAGGTTGGCTATATCATTGCCGGCGTGAAGGAAGTGCGAGACACGAAAGTCGGAGATACCATCACCTCCGCCAAAAATCCGGCAACCGAACCGCTGCCTGGTTACCGGGAGCCCAAACCGATGGTTTTCAGCGGGATGTTTCCCGCTGTTGCCGACGATTACGAAGAATTGAAGTCATCCCTGGAAAAATTGCAGCTCAACGATGCATCGCTTACATTTGAACCGGAAACCTCCATTGCACTGGGATTTGGTTTCCGCTGCGGTTTTTTAGGGATGCTGCACATGGAGATTGTTCAGGAACGGCTGGAACGGGAATATAATCTCAATA
The DNA here is from genome assembly GCA_913009825.1 of uncultured Deferribacteres bacterium. Classification (GTDB taxonomy): domain Bacteria; phylum Zhuqueibacterota; class JdFR-76; order JdFR-76; family DREG01; genus DREG01. Next base: position 118,348 of record CAJVYQ010000001.1, on the reverse strand, counting down.
TTGTTACCACGGTTCCCAATGTGGAATACCGGGTTTACACGCACAAAGACGATATTTTGGTTGTGGATAACCCGGCAAATTTCCCTTCCGCCATCGAAATTGAGCATGTGGAAGAACCTTACATCGACGCGCAAATCATCACGCCTACCGATTTCATCGGCGCGATTATGAAATTGGCAATGGATCGCCGGGGAATTTACAAAAACACATCCTACCTGGATGGAAAACGGATCAATTTAAATTATTTTATTCCCCTGTCCGAAATTGTTTTTGATTTTTACGATCGGTTAAAATCCATCTCCCGCGGCTATGCTTCCTTTGATTACGAGTTTCTCGATTTTCGTCAGGGCAATTTAGTTAAACTGGAGATGCTGGTGAACGGCGAACCTGTCGATGCCTTGTCATCCATCGTGCACAAAGATAAAGCGTATGATTGGGGGAAAAGAATTTGTCACAAACTGCGAGGAATTATCCCACGCCAGCTTTACGAAGTGGTGATTCAGGCGGCAATCGGCAGCAAAATCATTGCGCGCGAAACCGTCAAACCGCTGCGCAAAAATGTAACGGCAAAATGTTACGGCGGCGATATCAGCAGAAAGAGAAAATTATTGGAGAAACAGAAAGAGGGGAAAAAGCGTATGAAACAGGTAGGCAGAGTGGAAATTCCCCAGGAAGCGTTTCTGGCAGTGTTACAAGTAGATTAAAAAAGGGACGGGCAAAAAAAATGAATCTCAACTTCTTTAAAAAGGAAAACGTAAAAAAAAGCAAAAAGCAACCGGAAAAAAGCAAACTCCGTGAATATACGGATGCAATTATCTTTGCGGTAATTGCAGCAACTATTCTGCGCATTTTCGTGGTTCAGGCATTCCGCATCCCTACCGGTTCCATGGAAAAGACGCTGATGGTTGGTGATTTTCTATTGGTGAATAAATTCATCTACGGCGTCCGTACTCCGGATAAAATCCCCCTGATCAATGTAAAAATTCCCTGGGTTCGTCTACCTGCCCTTAAAAAGCCCAAAAAGGGGGACATCGTCGTGTTCAAATATCCACGCAATCCCGATCAGGATTATATCAAACGTTGTGTGGCGGTTGGCGGCGATACGCTGCAAATCATCGACAAACAAGTTTTCATCAACGGAAAGCGATTTACAGATCCACCGCACCTGCAGCATATCGATCCGTACACCATGCCGAAGGGACAACTTCAATATGATATTGTCCCATCCGGTGCCGGCAACCGGGATAATTACGGCCCGGTAATTGTTCCGCCCCATCACTATTTTATGATGGGTGATAACCGGGATAACAGCCTGGATAGCCGCTACTGGGGGTTTCTCCCGGAAGAAAACATTGTCGGCGAAGCGCTGATTCTTTATTTCTCCTGGAATAAAAACGCCCCGTTGTACCAGTTTTATAAAAAAATTCGCTGGTCCCGGATTGGGGATTTGATTAAGTAATCTCTGGGGGGAAAATATTTTCTGTTAATTGGGAAATCCCCGTTTATATCCTTTGCTGGTACCAGAACGATCGCTTCTTCGGGATGAAGCCCCGGGAGGAGAGATTGCCTGTTTGTTCCTGAAGCCTGCCAAGCCATCCCCCCGGGGAAAGCTCGTGGATTCTCAGAGGAACATGGAATTTCGACGACTGCAGCTAAATTTTGTTTATTTCCCTATTTTGACCTGAATTGAGCGATTGCAGGGCGGTTAGGCTGATCGCCAACAGAATTTACACTAAAAAATGAAAACCATTTTGTGTTTCATCGGTTGTCTGAAATCCTGTGAGCGGTCACGTTTCTTTCCTGTTCGTTTTATACCGAAATGACGATTCAACTATTTTTTTAATACTAAAATATTGCTAAAATTCAGCTTTTATGGTCGGTATTTATATTCACATCCCTTTCTGTCAGCACAAATGTGGTTATTGTGACTTTTATTCTTTGCCTTACTCCCCGGGCGATTCAGTTTACCGGCAATTTGTTAACGCGCTGCTGTTTGAAATCACGCTTCGTCGCAGTGAAATTCCCGATTCGAAAATACAAACCGTTTACATCGGCGGCGGAACTCCTTCGTTGTTGACCGCTCATCAGTTAGCGCAAATTTTTTCCCATTTAAAAAATCTTTTCGATCTGGACGAACTGCAGGAATTCACAGTAGAGATCAATCCCGGAACAGTTGATAAAGAAAAATTACTATCTTACCGGGAAATCGGAATTACCCGCCTCAGTATCGGTGTGCAGGCATTCCAAAATCATCTGCTGCAAAGACTGGATCGTATTCATTCAGCGGAAGAGGCGGAAGAGGTAATTTTATCCGCCCATGCAGCCGAATTTGCAAATATCAACCTGGATTTTATATTTGGCATCCAGGGTCAAACGTTACAGGATTGGCAGGCTTCGTTGCAACGGGCAGTAAATTTATCGCCCACTCATCTATCGATTTATAATGTAACTTACGAAGAAGGAACACCCTTTTACAAAATGCGGCAAAGCGGGCAAATTAAACCGCTTGACGCTGAATGCGAGGAAATATTTTATAATTTCGGCGTTGATTTTTTAAGCCAAAACGGTTTCTCCCGTTATGAAATCTCCAATTACAGCAAACCGGGATTTGCCGGCGAACACAATCTTACCTATTGGAATTACCGCCCTTATTTGGGTTTCGGCCCATCCGCACATTCCTTTGATGGAAAGAAACGGCGCTGGAATTTACCGGATTTGAACCGTTACCTGCAAGCTTTGAACAAAAGAAAATTGCCCCCGTTTGAAGAAGAAAAAATAGACCGGGGACAGCAACTGGAAGAATGGCTGTTTTTACAAATGCGGCAAACAAAGGGATTGGATTTGGATCCGTTTTATAACAGGTTTTCTCTGCCAAAGCTTAATTGGCCTGCTATGTTGCAGAAATCGTTTGGCCCTGGGTGGCAAGTATTTTTAAGGTTGGACGGAAATAATCTTTCTTTTACAACAAAAGGTTTTTGGCTGAGCGATGAAATACTGCCCAGGTTATTGCTGATGCTGCAATCCCCTGCCTGATTATAATTATATCTTATTGGATAGATCACAAATAGCACAACATAGGTTATCATTTTTTTAATGGTGTTTTTACCCACAAATTCTACAGGAGACCCTCGTATTATATCCTGAATAGTTAAAATATTAGTGATTATTTCAGCAAGATGAGATTGTGTTGATAGTTGTTTTCTCTTTGCAAAATATGTACATATAAAAAAAGCCCAACCCGGAAACAGGGTCAGGCTTAGGAGAAGAAAGAATCTATTTAACTTTTCTTTGCTTTATCTTTTTTGGCTTTTGCCGGTTTGTGATCTTTGGATGTACAAATTCCCAATTCGCAAGCGCTTTTTCCATCGTAAGAAACTGCTTGAAAACCTGTGCCGGAAATAGCGTCGTTCACTTTTTTAAGGTTAATTTTATCGGACGAAAAGACAATTTTCACTTCGCCGGTTTTGTAGTCGGCTTGCACAGATTTAACGCCGTCGACTTTTTGCAAGGCCTGTTCCACTTTGTTTGCGCAGGATGTGCACATCATTCCTTTGATCTTCACTACTTTTGAATTTTTCTCGCCGGCAAAACTTGCGGTGGATAAGATCAAGCCAACGGTTAACACCAAAACAGCAGATAATACTTTTCTCATGACTCCTCCTGAGAATTAGGTTAATATTTTTTGATTTTTGCTACATTCAAAAGCATATAACAGGAAGAGTACGTATTTTATTTCAAAATTTTTTTTTAGTTCACTTTTTTTATTTTTTTAGATTTTCACTTGACTATTATCGATAAAATCAAGAACTTTTAAAGCATTTGAATGAGATGATTTTTTCATGAAAAAACCGGTCCTTATTTTTTTTGTTGCCCTGTCATTACTGATTTTCTCGGAGTCCTATTCACAATCCCGGGGGCAGCATCTCAACAAAACCCAGGTTGACGATATCGATAATTTTACCAATGTGGGCAACATCGGCTTAACCGTTACCAATTTTGGTATTTTCGGCCATGGCTACAACAACCCGGATCGTCCTTCCTGTTTGTATAAACTGCATTCAAGTAATCCCAGAGAACAGGTAGAGCATCTGTCCTATGGCGGTTTGTGGATCGGCGGCAAAGGCGGTTTTTTCGGCGGTACTCATGTGTCATCGGCAATTATAGACGGCGTATTTGATTACGGTGATCAGGGATTTGAGTTTACTACATCGGCAGCAGACAGCGATACGATCATCACCAGATCGAGTATTATCACGTCCCGCTGGTTCGATCCGTCGGCAATTTCCCACCAGGATTTTATCTGCAATTTCACGGATAAAAACACCAGAGTGCCCGGTACGGAAATCGAGATTCCCAATCATATTCCGCTTGGTCTGGATGTGCACATGGAATCTTATGCCTGGAATTATGCGTATGCGGACGCTTTTGTTATTCTCAACTATACCATTCGTAATGTTTCTCCCAATCCCATCGAAGATATTTATGCAGCCCTGTGGGTAGATGCTTCCATCGGGAATATGAATTACACCAGTATTTATGAACCGGGCGGCGGCTGGAGCTGGTATGATAACCTCAACGGCTATGACGCGGAACACAAATTAGCCTATCAATATGACGCCGACGGCGACGACGGCTTTTCTGAAAGTTATCTGGGCATCCGCTTTTTGGGTGCCTCTGTGCCGACGGCTAATTACAATGTTTATTACAACCAGTGGCAGTGGAGCACTTCTTCAAGCGGGGATTTTCCCGATTACGTGATGCCCGTTGACGATGAAGGACGCTACAAAACCATGAGTACAACGCATCCTTACAGGAGTCCGCCGGCGCAGGGCGGTATCCCCGATAAGCCGGCCAGTTGGATGCTGTTTCTTTCCGCCGGCCCTCTATCTACATTACAGCCGGGAGATTCGCTCAATTTTGCGTTTGCCGTGGTTTGCGGCCGCTGGGCAAATAGTGACCAGAATGATACCCCGGCAAGGCGAAAGAATCTGGTGTTGAATTCGGAATGGGCGCAGATTGCATTCAACGGGGAAGATGTCGACGGCGACGGGAAACTCGATTTAAACGAAGATCTGAACGGCAACGGTTTTTTGGATCCGGGTGAAGATACGGACGGCGATGGTGTTTTGGATATTTCCGAGGATCGGAATGGTGATGGCCGTATCAATCGTTTTATTTTGCCGTCGCCGCCGCCGTCGCCCAATCTGTTTGTTCTGCCCGGTAATAACCGGATTACACTCTTCTGGGATAACCTGCCGGAAACCGTAGAAGATCCCATCACCCGGGAGATCGATTTTGAAGGATACCGAATCTACAGCGCTCCCAAAACCTACGGGTTGCAGGAGAGTGAAACCCTTTTAGCCCAATTTGACCTGATCGATGACATCGGTTACAACACCGGGTTTCAGGCAGTCCGCTATGATACCACCATCGATGATCATCAGTACCGCTATCGCTTTGTAAATGATCTGTTATTGAACGGTTGGCCGAACAAATATTTTTATTCGATAACCGCTTTTGATAAGGGAAATCCGGCAAACAATCTTCCCAGTTTAGAAAGTTCGATCCTGGAAAATCGAACCTATGTAGTGCCGGGCGCCCTGCCCAATGAACACGCGCGGCGGAAAGTGAGTGTTTACCCCAATCCTTATCGTGCCCAGGCAATATGGGATGGTACCGGAGACAGAGACCGGATGTTATGGTTTACTAATTTACCGGAAAAAGCCAGGGTACGGATATTCAATCTGGCCGGCGACTTGGTAGATTCTTTCGAACACGATGCCGCTGCTTACAACGGTTCCGGCATCCGTTTACTGGAAAGCAGTCAAAGTAATGCGGATGTGGTCTTCAGCGGCGGAGAACATGCATGGGATTTGATTTCACAATATGATCAGGCTATCGCCACCGGGCTTTACCTGTTTACAGTGGAGAATTTAAAAACCGGGGAGTTGTTTCAGGGAAAGTTTTTAATCATTAAATAATTGGTACTATTAAGGCGAGAAAACCCCCCTTTTCCCCTTCAAGGTGAGGATTCTCCAATCGGGGGGAAAGGGCAATGTTGTTGATTTAAGGAGGTGTAAAATGGGAATCTGTTGATCATGTCTTGCCTGAATAGTTAGAAAGAATTCACTCAAAAGAAGGAGGAAGGTTATGAAGAAATTGATTTTTGTGTTTTTGGCGCTGTCCGTATTTTTGTCTTTTGCGCTTGTGGGGCAGGCGCAGGTGACAAAAATCAAAGACATCCAGTACACAACCGATGCCGGCGGTGATTCGCCGCTGAAAGACCAGGTTGTGACCATCAGCGGTATTGTCACCGGTGAACCTTACGCGTTCGGCGGCAAGTACTTTTTTGTTCAGGATTCCGCCGGCGCCTGGTCGGGAATTAAAGTGTACAATTCAGGTCCGGTCGCATTTGGCGACAGTGTTACCATAACCGGAAAGGTGAAAGAATATTCCGGGCTGACTGAAATTGGAAATGTAACGGAGTTAATTATCAACGATTCCGCCGGTGTGGTTGTGCCGCCGGTGATGGTAACAACCGCTGAAATAGGCACCGGCGGCGCTATGGCCGAAGCATACGAAGGTGTGCTTGTGCAGGTGATGAATGCAGCCATCACCAATCCGGATTTGGGACACGGCGAGTGGGAAATTGATGACGGCAGCGGTCCCTGCCGTGTTGATGATGCGGCAAAATATTATTTCTGGCCGGCAGAATACGACAGTGCAAAATCCGTTACCGGAATCCTGGATTATTCTTACAGCAATACCAAAATTGAACCGCGTTTAGCCTCGGATGTGGTCGAAACCGGAGGGGTTACCCGCCTGCAAAGAATCCAGCAGGTGCGCTATAGCGACTTGATAAAAACCGGCCGTGATAGTAAATCGGATATATCTTATGAGTTTGGAGATACAGTAACGGTAACAGGAATTGTTACTATGCCTACCGGCTTAAGTTTTGCCGGGAACGGAATCAAATTTATCGTTTCCGATGTTCATGGCGGTCCCTGGAGCGCTATTCAATCATATAATGCTGATTCTACCGCTTATCCATCTTTGTTTCGAGGCGATTCAATTAAAATGACCGGTTACATAGGTGAGTATTCAACCGGCCCCAGCAATATGACGGAATTCTGGATCATCAGCCCTATCGAGCTGCTGAATTTTGGCAGGGCTCTTCCGCCGGTGGATACCATTGCTACCGGCGATCTGCGCTGGCCGACAACCGCCGAACAGTGGGGCAATGTGATTGTCGCCCACAAAAACGCCGTGGTGAAAAATTTGACGCCGCAGTATGAACTATTTACCATCGATGACGGCTCCGGTGAAATTCTGGTTGATGACGATTCGGACAGTTTAACCGGTTATCCCGATCCGCCGCAGGGCACGATCATCGAATCCATTAGCGGCTGGGTGTATCATCATTTCGGCAGCTATGCCGATTCAACCACCTACAAGCTGGAACCGCTCTATAAAACGGACATTGTGTTGGGCGCCGGGCCTCCGGATGTCAGAAATACAACGCGTGCGCCGGAAGTTCCTACCGGCAATGATGCCGTCATAGTTTCTACAGATGTGACGACCAATCTGAATGTGGCTTCGGTGGAGCTGTTCTACCGCATCGAAAATAATAATGGAGCTTTTTTGCCGGTAACCATGGACCTGGTTTCCGGTAGTACGTATCAGGGATTGATCCCCGCACAAACTGTGGGCGCTTTTGTGGAATATTTTATCAAGGCAACAGATGAAAACGGTCAGAGTACAATGAGTCCTTCCGATACCAGCCTGATCAGATTTGGCTATCCCGTAACAGATGGAACTTTAACCATCTCCGAAGTACAGCGTTCCTCCTGGAAAATTGCGGATTCCCCTTTTGAAGGAATGAAGGTCGCGGTAGCCGGAATTGTAACCTGCGATACCACCCTGAACAACCGCTTGGGCGCTTATTCCATTCAGGATGAAATGGGACCCTGGAACGGCATTTTTATTTTTGGTGCTAAAAAAGAGTTGTACAATGGTGATGCGGTAACCGTGTACGGCACGGCGACCGATTACAATGCGGACTGGCATTTTAAATGGGACAATAACACAGTTATTTTGGTTGACTCCCTAACTATCACCGGCAGCGGTAAGACTGTGCCGGAGCCGGCTGTTTTAACCACGCACGATCTCAACAAGGATGCGGAAACCGTTGAATCGTACGAAAGCATTCTGGTGCGGCTGAATAATGTCACCATTTCCAGTATCAACAAATATGATGTTACCGTTGATGACGGTTCCGGTCCCTGTTTGATCGATGATGACGGTGCGACAAAAGGTTCAATTGAAATAAACAAAACCGGTGGTTACATGGTAGCCTGGGGCGATACGCTGCACACCGGCGATGTGATCGATTTTGTGCAGGGCGTTTTCACTTTCAGCTTTGGCAGTTACAAAATCGAAATGCGCGATGCAAATGATTTTGGTGTTGTAACCGGTGTCGATGAAAATCCGCCTGTCTATCCGTTGAGCTTCGATCTGGAACAAAACTTTCCCAATCCGTTCAATCCGGAAACGCGTATCAATTTCACGGTTCCGGTGCGGAATCATGTAAAAATTGTTATTTACAATTCATTGGGACAGAATGTCCGCATGTTGACGGATCAAAATTTTGCTGCCGGCCGGCATATTTTAAACTGGAACGGAAGAAACGACCGGGGCGCTTTGCTGCCCTCCGGCGTCTATTTTTATCGCATGAAAGCAGGCGATTATGTAGCGCTGAAGAAGATGATGTTGTTGAAGTAAAGGAAAATATGGACTGGGGCAGGAGTGCAACTCCTGCCCCAGTATGATCATCATTCACGTCATTCCGAATGAATCCGCCTGAGACGGAGTTAATGAGGAATCTCTGCGCTCAGTCAGTAGTTTACGCGTTAAGTAAGTAGTTTTACGCTCGGGCAGGAGTTGCACTCCTGCCCGGATTTGTTCACTTGTTTAACTTAAGTTGTCTTTATTCAAATGAAGAGAAAAAAGTATAGAATATTCCTGCCCTTTCTGCTGTCGTTGTTTTTGATTACCGCTTGTGGCGATTGGCGAAATCCGTTCATCCAACACAAACAATCGCAGCCGCCGGAAAACCGGCCGCCGCAAACCTATCTTTATCTTTTCGCCGCAGAGGATACATCTGTAGTGATCGATTCCACGGGTGGTATAATTAAACAGGATACCATCATCGTCGGTTTGGATACCACCGCCAGCCGTCAGGTGCTGCATTGGTGGGGAGATGATCCGGACGGCCGGGTCGTCGGCTACTACTACCAATGGGATTTTCATGCGCAGCCGATCTGGACAACTCAGGAGAGCGACACCATCTATTTACCCATTCGCACCCAATATGATGCCTTCACCATCCGCGTCTGGGCCGTGGATAATGACAGCCTGCAGGATCCCACTCCGGCAGTTTTGCGTTTCCCGGTGATGAACTCGGCGCCGGAAATTGAATTTCGTGTCGGCAGCAACCCTCCGGCACCCGGTGGAAATGCCAATGTCATTGCGTACACATTTCCGACGCGTACCTTTGTCTGGGATGTCTCCGATCCGGACGGGAGGGAAACCGTGGTAAAAATCTTGTGGGCCCTGGATGATACAACCACCTGGAATAAAATCAGCGGGACGGAAGCTTCCATCACGCTGAAAAATATTTCCCCCGGTGCCCATCATTTTTATGCCAAAGCGGTTGATATCGCCGGCGCCGAGAGTGGCGTAATAGGTTTTCCGGACCCAGCCGACAACCGGACTCCCAACACCTGGATTGTGAAAGAACCGGTGGGAGACGTGTTACTGGTCAACGATTTTGCTCAGGATCAGAACCTGTACCAGGTGCAGTCCTTTTACCAAAATATTCTGGATGATATCCTTGGCCCGGACAATTATTCAGTCTGGGAAATCGGCACCTCCCGGATTCCGGTGATCAATCCGCAAAACAGCCTGCCCTATTCCAGTATCGATGTGGAAGCGAATTTGAATTATTTTAAAAAAGTGATCTGGTTTGCTCACCTGGGGCGGCCGCATATTTCACAGGCCGGTTTGAGCATCACAAAATTCATGTCCAACGGCGGGAAAATTTTTATCTCAAACGGAAATGAGGAGACTCCCGACACCAACTGGACATTTACACAGATCGATTCTGTATTTCGTTTGAATCCGGGAGGCCGGCTCCTGCCGGGGATTTTTGTCATAGCCGGTTTCGGCGATGCAGAGCTGGATCAAAATCTCACTTTAAAAATTGACAAACTGGTTGGGAACCGTGTTTCCGGTTTGATACCGGGTCCCGGCGCCGAGACGGTTTATTTTATGGAACCGGATACATCGACGGCAAGACCGGTGCCGTACAAAGGCACGCCGCCGGTGGGGATACGCTATCGAATTGGACAGGGCGAGTCCATTTATTTCTCTCTGCCGCTGCATTATTGTGACGGGTTGGGCAACGTTAAAAATCTTTTCGACTATATTTTAAACAGCGAGTTTTCTCTTTAAATGATGAAAAAATTTATTCTATTTTTGTGGTTCACGGTGTTGTTGCCGGGACTTGCAGCCGCGCAGAAAGGCAATATCGAAGGTTCTGTTCGGGATGCTTCCAATGGCCAGCCGCTGCCTGGTGTGAATGTACTTGTGAAAGGGACGTACAAAGGCGCCGCCACGGATTTGAACGGGAAATTTAAAATCATCGGGCTGTCTCCCGGAGATTACGATCTGGAAGCCCGCATGATCGGGTTTACCACGCAGCTTACCACAGGCGTACGGGTTTTCGCGGGTCGAACCAAAGTTGTTGATTTTAATCTGAAACCGACCGTATTGGCGCTGGGACAAAATGTGGAGATCGTCGGTGAAAGACCATTATTTGAAGTAGATGTAACGGCCTCGCAAAGGAATTTACTGGCCAAAGATATTCAGCAAAAAATAGTGCAAGATGTGAGCGACATTGTTTCTCAGGAGATCGGCGTGGTGAAGGAAAACAATGAAATTCATATCCGCGGCGGCCGGGCTGACGAAAGTTTGTTCATCGTAGATGGCCAGTCCATCAAAGATCCCCTGTCCGGGTATTCGAACACGCTGTATTTGAACGCCGGGGCGATCGAGGAATTGAAAATCATCACCGGTGGTTTCAATGCGGAGTACGGTCAGGCCATGTCGGGCATCATCGATGTGAAGACCAAAGAGGGCTCGAAAAAATACGAAGGGAACCTTTCCTGGAAAACGGATCATTCAAGCCTGTCGTCTTCTTTCAACGGCTACAATACGGACGAAGTGGAATTTAATTTTGGCGGACCCGAACCGATAACTCAATTCGGACTACGCTCTATCGGTTTGCATCTGCCCGGCGAAGTGACTTATTTTGTCAGTGGTTACATGAATATCAGCGATACTTATCTGCCCCATGCAACCCAATTATATCCCGCTAAAAAAGATTACAAAAACCTGGTGCCTCGCGAAGAAAATAACTGGCATGTGTTGGGAAAAGTAACCTGGAAAATAAAACCGGGAATGAAGTTGAGCTATTCGTACAACCGCTCGCTGAACATCAACCAGGGATTCTTTTTACCGCGCATCGAATCCGGACAATATTTCCCCTTTCGCTACAGTAAAATGCTGGATCGGTTCAATACTATGACCAAAGAAGCAATTTTAAGCAACGTTGAGTGGGTGCATACCATCAGTCCAACCGCTTTTTATGAGATTAACTTAGGCCGTTTTTTCACCGGACTGCACAGCGCCGTGCAGAATAAACACTGGACAGAGTACCGGGAAGTGCTGGATACGGAACCGGTAACCTATCTGACCGATTCCCGGGGCAATGTGCAAACCCGTTTTGGCGACGGTTTTTACGACACGGGCGACGCCGGCCGGTGGTACGATTATTTCTCGGACAACTGGTCTTTGAACGGCAATCTTACCAGTAATTTCCGTGAAAAACACCAAATTAGGTCCGGCTTCGAATTTCGCTATACGGAAATGCAGGTGATCGATATTGTCGACCCATGGATCGGCAGTTCCGGCCTGGGCAGAAATCATGATTTTTATCGTGTTTTCCCTAACGACGGTTCCGGTTACATTCAGGACCGGATCACCTACAGCGGTATGATTGTAAATATCGGTCTGCGCTACGATTACTGGTTCCCCGGCAAATATGTTGAAGATGCCATCAGCGATCCGGAGACCGTAACCATTACCGACGCTGCCAGAGACTTGTTCAAACGGGAAACGTTCCAAATATTCGGCCGCCGCGGTAAAGGGCATTTGAGCCCGCGTTTGGGAATCTCTCACCCGGTTACGGACAACGATATGCTGTACATGCATTACGGTCATTTTTCCCAGCGCCCCATCGGTCAGTATGTGTACGCCAAATTAAAATCGCATTCGGAAGCAACCTATCAACTTTTCGGCAACCCCAATTTGAACCCCACAACCACTGTTGCCTACGAGCTGGGTTTGAAACACCGGTTCAATCGTAACCAATCTATCGAATTTAAAGCGTACTACAAAGATATGTTCGATTATCCCACCGCGGTGCAGATCCAAAAATTCAGTCCGCGACTGGGAAATATCAGTTATTACATGTATGTAAACATGGATTACGCCCGTTCCCGCGGTATCGAAATGCGTTTCCGGCGCCGCTATTCCCAGTATCTGTCCGGCAATGTGGATTTTACTTATGCGCTGGTAACCGGTAAAAGCTCGACACCAAACACCAACCTGTTGGTTGCCGCTGGACGTGTGCCGGAAAAACCGCTGACGGAAAGTTACCTGCGCTGGGACAAGCCGTTCCGGTTTTCCACGGATGTTTTCTTTCATATGCCTAAGGATGCTAATATTTCGTTTTGGGGAATTAAAATCCCCAATCGCTGGGGGTTCGATCTGCGTTGGGAGATGGAATCCGGAAAGCGGTACCGCCGCCTGGTTCAGATTGAAAAAAATCTCTACGAAAAAGATGAATACGGTTCACTGTCAAAATCATGGACACGCCTGGATTTGCGAATTTACCAGGATTTGACTTTGTTTGGCACGGACTGGTCCATCTTTCTGGAAGCGGAGAATATATTCAATACAAAAATTCCCCGGATCATCAATCCTTTTACCGGCAGGCCGTACGAACCGGGCGATGTTATTCCCCGAACCTGGCATGACGATCCGCGCGATTTACCGCCGGAGAATCCCGATCGTTTCGGATGGCCGCGTCTTGTTAAAACCGGAATTCGATTTGCTTTTTAACTGATATGAGTATGAAATTTAAATCCACAAAAATTATCTTTGCGTTGCTGTTTTGGGTCAACGGCACTTTGTTGGCACAGGGACTTTTCCCGCGCCTTGGCGAACAGCGGGTGGGAACCTCGGCCATGACTTTTTTGAAAATAGATTTGGGCGCCCGCGCGGCAGGCATGGCAGGAGCGTTTGTGCCCATTGCCAACGATGCCACCGCCATGTTCTGGAACCCGGCCGGTTTGGTTCAGATCAACGCCAATCAGGGCATCGTGTCCCACATACAATGGCCTGTGGATATCCAGTACGAGTACGCCGGCTATGTGCAGCAAATTTCTCATACTTTCGCTATCGGCGTCAGTGTGGGATTTTTGTACACGGAGGATATGGAAATCACCGACGAATATCACCCCAACGGCACCGGTGAGTATTTTGGTTACAACGATCTTTTTACGGCGGTTTCTTTCTCATTCCGGATGACCGACCGGTTTTCATTCGGTACCAGTGTGAAATATGTGCAGGAGAATCTTGCCGATCTGCGCATGAACGCCGTGATGCTGGATTTCGGCACCTATTATTGGACCGGGTTCAAATCGCTGCGCTTTGCCGCATCGCTGCGCAATTTCGGCCCCAATGTCCGACCCGGCGGCACCTATCTGAAGCGAAGTACCGGCGGTACCGAGCTGGAAACAAATTATGCCGATTTTTCCCCGCCGACCAATTTTACACTGGGCGCGGCCATGGAGATGTATGAAAGCGAAAAACATAAAATGACACTGGCGTTTCAGATGAATCATCCCATGGACAATGCGGAAACGGCTGTGTTGGGCAGCGAATACACTTTCCATCATAATTTCGCGTTGCGGAGCGGTTACCGCTTCGGTTTTGATGAATCTCACTGGACTTTTGGCGCCGGAACGGTCATTCCTATCGCCGGCGTGAAAATGAAAATTGATTATGCTTATGCGGATTTCGGCAGTTTGAATATGACACAACAATTTACAATCTATTTTTGTTTTTAAGGTGGCCTGAATGAAGAGAATTGCTGCTGCCGTATCCATCCTGTTTTTTTCTCTCTCCATCCACAGTGGCTGTGATTTCAAAAAACTGCCTTTGCCTGTGGAGCAGGGCGATGTGACCGGTTTCGGCGCAAATGATACATCCTATATTGAAATAAAACCGGTGTGGAACAGCGCCAGACTGGGAATTACGCTCGATCAGCCGACGGACATCATTGTCGGTCCCGATGGCTATCTGTGGCTGACAAATTCAGCGGGGAACGAAATTGTGGCGTTGAAAAAATCCGGTGAAGTCATCCGCCGCGACCGGTTTGATCAGATTAAGCCGGTTGCCCGGCCGGTTGCCATTAGCCTTGATAGCCGGTTGAATCTTTTCATCGTCAACGGCAGCAACAAAATTTTTATCTGGAATGAATATCTGAATATTGCCGGTGTGGAGGCTGTTGCTTTCAAAGCCATTTTTAAGCGGGCGAATGGCGATACCGTCCACTATTCCGTTCAGGAAGCGGAAGAATTTTTTCAGACCGGTATCGATTCTCTCACTTTTGTCCAATATAATTTTTCAGAAAATCCGGCGGACATTGAGCAGGTTACGGCGGTCCATGAGTTTTATACTGCTCCTGAGCAGGAGTTGCAATATTTTGGTATTGCTGCCGGTAAATTCGGTTCCGACCGGATCTATGTAGCGGAATCGTACAAAAACCGGATCGCCCGTTTCAATCTGATTCCGTATGCCGGAGTAAAGCTGGCAAACGGCAGAAAGATGTTTGCTTACAAAGGGAGATTTGATAGAAATGTAATGACATTCGGCTCCGGCGCCGGTACAGTAGATACGCCGCGCGGCATTTATGTGGATAAAAACGGAAATCTGTATTTGACCCAGTGGGGCGGTAATTTCCGTGTGCAAAAATTAACCGCCGGCAGTTTCATCTCTCAGTATGAATTGTACAAACATCCGATCATGGATTTAAACCGATTCGGCCAACCAAATGACATTACTCTGGATGATCAGAATAATATTTTTATTGTCGACCGGCAACTGAAAAGAGTTTTCAAATTTGACAATGAAGACCCCGGCGCCGGACGGGAGATCAGTTTGGGCAACAAAGGATTGGCTGTGGCGGAGTTTGTCGATCCCCGCGGCGTTGTGGTTGCCGATCAGGTGGTTTATGTAGTCGACGCCGGTAAAAATGAAATCCGCCGCTTCAAATTGTCCATTTCAGATACGGACATTCCGGTGGAACCGGGCAGTGTTCAACCTTAAAGGCGGCATTTTTTAATTTGAACCTATCAGGCAGTGGCTGTCCTAAAACACCAAAAATATTGTCATTCCGGTAATCTTTACACCGCCTGCCTCTGCAGACAGGGAATCACCTTAAGGACAGCAATGGATTCCCGCCAAAAGCATTGCGGGAATGACAAATTCGGACAGACTCTAAGCAGCGGCTCAGTACAAGAAAAGTAAAATTGGCAAAAATAATTGCCGTTCCGTTTTTGAACCGGCAAAATGTTTATCAAACGTAAGCGTAGACGGCCGGTTGGCTAACAGAAAATGACAGACAACCTTTCGTCAGAACAGAGTGAAAAATCTATTCAATGGCAGATTTTATGAGCCGATTTCATCATCTTAAACTAAATGTTGACAAATTTATTGCCCGTTTAACGCTTGCCAGACCGCCGGTTAATGCCCTCGACCGGCAGATGATTGCCGAATTGAATTCCGCTCTGGAAATCATTGAGAATCAGATTGGTGAAAAAATGATCCGGATTGTGATTATCGACGCGGAAGGCGGACATTTTTGCGCCGGCGCTGATTTAAAGGAGCGGCGGCAAATTCCATCAGATCAGGTTGAAGAAGTGGTCGACCGTATTCGCAGCACGTTCCGGAGAATTTACCAACTCCCTGTACCTGTGCTGGCGGCAGTTCAGGGTTCCTCATTGGGCGGCGGATTGGAACTGGTTCTGGCAGCGGATTTCCGTGTGGTGACAAATGATGCCCGTCTCGGGCTGCCGGAAACTGGTCTGGCCATCATTCCCGGCGCCGGCGGAACACAAAGACTGGCGCGTTTGATTGGCGCCGGTAAAGCACTGTTCTGGATCGCTTCTGCAAAAATATTTACCGGGTTAGAGGCATTCGAAGCGGGTGTTGCCGAATTTGTTGTCAAGAAAGAAGAACTCAAACCTTTTTGTACCGGTTTGGCCGGGCTGATCGCCCGCAACGGCCCGGTTGCCGTACAGGCCGCCAAACAGGCCATCCGCGCCGGTCTGGAAGTGGAACTGGTGAAGGGACTGGAAATTGAAAAAGAAAACTACCGCAAAACCATCGGGACAGAAGACCGTTTGGAAGGGATCCGGGCATTTCTGGAAAAGCGAGCGCCTGATTACAAGGGTGAGTAAATATAGTTTGAAAGACAACTCTCTTTTTCTGTCATTCCCGCGAAAGCGGGAATCTATAAGTTCTTATTTTCATTGGATTCCTGCTCCCCACTTTCGTGAGGACAAGCTTCGCAGGAATGACACTTTTTACTGTTTCCGGGGTTTTTGTTCAAGCACTAACTACTCATGTGTGCACCATGAATTAGCTGTAATCACGCTTCGCCTCCCTGCCCGCAGAGGCGGGCAAGCGCTCAGCATGGTTATTTAAGTCAGCCCGGGCTCTTTCGTCACGTTTATCCTGAGCTTGTCGAAGGGGCTCAGGATAAACTCAGTCGAAGGCTTTCTGCACATCGAACAATAAACCAATTTGGAGAGATCATGGAATTGTCCCAGGAACATCGCATGCTGCAGGATATGGTTCGCCAGTTCGTAGCTGCGGAAGTGGAACCGGTTGCAGCTCAATTGGATGAAGAAGAGAAATTTCCGGCGGAGATATTACAAAAAATGTCCGAACTTGGTTTGCTGGGCATTCCGTTTCCGGAGGAGTATGGCGGTGCCGGCATGGACACTACCGCTTTTGCCATCGCAGTGGAAGAAGTGGCCCGCTCGTGCGCGTCCACTGCCATCACACTATGTGCTCATATTTCACTCGGCGCCTATCCCATTTACACATTTGGCAACGAAGAACAGAAAAATAAATATTTGCCCGGCCTCTGTTCCGGTGAATTTTTGGGCGCTTTCGGTTTAACTGAGCCGGATGCAGGTTCGGATGCCGGCGGGATTAAAACCAGGGCGGAGAGAAAAAACGGCAACTGGGTGATCGATGGCAGAAAAGTCTTCATCACCAACGGCGGAAAATCGAAGGTGATTATTACCTCCGCCCGCTCCAATCCGCAAGCCCCCAAACATAAGAGTTTGAGCACGTTTCTTGTAGAGAATAGCAATCCCGGTTTCAAATTAGGCAAAACGGAAAAAAAGTTGGGTCTGCGCGGTTCAAACACGCAGGAATTGATTTACGAAAATTGCGAGGTGACGCCGGATGCTCTGCTTGGCGCAGAAGGAGACGGATTCAAACAGGCGGTAACAACCCTGGATGAAGGCCGCATCGGGATCGGCGCGCTGGCTTTGGGAATTGCCCAGGGGGCGTATGACCGGGCGCGTGAATACGCCAAACAGCGCATTCAGTTTGGCAAACCGATCGCCAAACATCAGGCTATTCAATTCAAGCTGGCCGATATGGCTACGGAAATTGAAGCAGCGCGCCTGTTGGTTTACCAGGCGGCCTGGCTGAAAGATCACCAAAAACCGTTTATCAAACAATCGGCTATGTGTAAATTGTATGCGTCGGAAGCGGCCATGCGGGTTACAAACGCGGCAATCCAGATCCACGGCGGTTATGGCTTCATCAAGGATTATCCGGTAGAACGTTACTACCGTGATGCCAAACTGATGACCATCGGCGAAGGAACTTCGGAAATACAACGGCTGGTAATTGCCCGGCAAATATTGCAGGAATAGCAAAAGTTTTGTAACTACGCATGTATGCTTCTTTTAAAGTTAAAGAGCATACCTGAATAATTACAAAATTTTTATCCGGAATAATTCAACTTATGGAATTTGGCCGCTTTGACATCTTACAGCTCTCCGAAGGTCTCTTCCGGCTCACCGGTAATCTTATGGAAGAATTTACCGGAGCGCTGTCTGCGCTGCCGGTTGACGAACCCAAAATGCCGGGACGATTGTTGGTGAGCATCAATGTTGTGCTGATCAGGAATAATGACAACATCATTTTGTGTGATACGGGTATCGGTACAAAAATAAAAGGTCGGGCTTGTGATTATCCGGCGCCGGCGGGAAAAACCAAATCGATCCGGGAACAGTTGGCATCTCTGGGGATCGATGCACAGGATGTGACCCATATTTTGTTGACACATCTGCATTACGACCACGCAGGAGGCGTAACTTGTTACGATCGTGCCGGGAATCTTGTGCCGGCTTATCCCAATGCCGCCGTTTTTATTCAGACTGATGAGTGGGATGCGGCGCAGCGATCGCTCTACCGGAAACAGCACGGTTACTTTTTGGAAAACTGGGGACTGCTCAGCGAATCGCAAAATTTGCAATTGGTAACCGGCACGGAGGAGGTCGTCCCGGGTGTGACATTGATCAAAACAAATGGTCACACGCCCGGTCACCAGATCGTCACGATCGATTCCGGTGACGGCCGGACTGCCGCAGCTTTTGGCGATTTGATTCCCACGCCTTCTCATTTCAACCGGGGATTGAAATTGAAATTTGATTTCAACAGGGAGCAGTCCAAGTTGATGCGCCGGCAATTCATCGATGCGGCGCTGCTGGAAGACTGGCTGCTGTTTTTTTACCATGCTCCCCATGTGAAGGCTGGGAAAGGGGTTGCTGCTTCCCAAACCGGCGTGAAAGTGAAAAAGTACGAAGAGAGGACATTGTGGCCAAACTTTGTGTAAGGCGGGAAACTTGAGAAGAATCGGTCTTTAAAGTAAATGCTCTCATCTAAAGAATAATTTGGAGGATACATGAAATTGATAAAAGATGCAGTAATTGTCAGTGCGTGTCGTACACCGGTTGGCGCTTTTAACGGGTCGCTTGCTGCCGTACCGGCAGCTAAATTAGGCGCCATTGCCATTAAAGAATCTTTGAAGCGCATTAAACTAGCGCCGGAAGCGGTGGATGAGGCGATTATGGGTTGTGTTCTCCCTGCAGGTTTGGGCCAGGCGCCGGCCCGCCAGGCAGCATTGGGCGCCGGGCTGCCGGTGAGTGTGGAATGTATGACCATCAACAAGGTATGCGGCTCCGGGCTCAAATCGGTAATGCTGGCCGCTCAGGCAATTATGCTCGGCGATGCGGAAATTGTGGTTGCCGGCGGCATGGAAAATATGAGTTTGACCCCCTATTATCTGGAAAAAGCCAGAAACGGCTACCGCATGGGGCATGGCAAATTGATCGATGGGATGATCAAAGACGGTCTCTGGGATGTGTACAACAATTTTCACATGGGCGTTGCCGCGGAAATTTGTGCCCGGGAGAAATCGATTTCCCGCCGGGACCAGGATGAATTTGCCACGCTCAGCTACAAACGGGCGCAGGAAGCGCAAAAAAACGGCTGGTTTGATGATGAAATTGTGCCGGTTCCGGTACCGCAGAGGAAGGGTGATCCGGTTCTGGTCGAAGAAGATGATGAACCGGGGAAAGTGAATTTCGAAAAATTGCTTAAACTGCGTCCGGCTTTTGAAAAGGATGGAACCGTGACGGCGGCCAACGCTTCTAAAATTAATGACGGCGCGGCCGCTTTAGTAGTGATGTCCGCCGAAAAAGCGGCCGAATTGAATTTACAGCCGCTGGCCCAAATTGTTGCCCAGGCTTCTTTTGCCCAGGCGCCGGAATGGTTCACCACGGCGCCGGTTTTTGCCATCAAAAAAGTGATTGAGAAAGCCGGCCTTTCGCTGGACGATATCGACCTTTTTGAAATCAACGAGGCGTTTTCGGTGGTTCTGTTAGCGGCTCAGCATGAACTGGGTATCCCCATGGAAAAAATCAATATTCACGGCGGTGCGGTTGCACTTGGTCATCCTATCGGCGCCAGCGGCGCAAGGATTCTCACCACGCTGCTTTACGCCATGAAAAAACAAAATGCGAAAATAGGTTTGGCTACTTTGTGTATCGGCGGCGGCGAAGCCGCTGCATTGATTGTGGCGAGGGAATGAAATAAAAGTATGCAGCCTGAACAATTGATTCGCCGCGAAGGCACCCCGCCTGCATGGACAGGAAAGACACAAAACTTTAATAAACAAAAAGTTATATAAATTTGTATCTAAATAGATGGATACACAAAACAGACTGAGTTTTAATTGATAAATTGTCTTAATTAAATTGAGCGATTCTAATGTCATTCCGTAGGAATCTTGTTGGTTTAATGCACAAAACTAACAAGATTCTTCCCCGCCTGCTGCGGGCAGGCAGAATGACAAAACTATTTGGGTGGTTGTTTCAAGCTATAAATCGCTCAATTTAGGTCTTAATTAAAATATTCGTATCCGCTCAATAAATCATAGTGGTGTAGTAATTGCCACTAAGGCATAAAAACATTAAGAATCACAAAAATAATATTTTGTGAATCTTTGTGCCTTGGTGTCTCAGTGGCTAAAACCAAAATTACTATTAAATATTGAGTGGATACAAATATTTTTTGTGGCTTAGTGCTTTTGTGGCAAAAGTTTGTGAATAATGCAGGGTAGGAAGATTCGCTTGATTTTCTTACAAATTAATCAGGAAGATGGCAGGGTATAGATTGCATAAATAATAATTGAGGATTTATTTTTATGACAAATTCAACACAATTTTCAAATATCGCCGGTGCGATAGTTGCGAATCTGATTAATGTTCTTGTGATAGCTGTTTTTCTTTCACGCCTAAGCGACAGACCCAAAATCGAGCATTGGTTCGGCATAATTCTTATTTTGAGTATTGTCCCATTAATTTACTTGTTTATTACCGCGATTGGCTTCAAAAGACCACTTTTGTATTTTATACAGATTAGCCTGATGATCACATACCTTGTTGTCGAGTTAATGTTAGATTATATTTTGAAGCTTGATTTTCGTCAGAATCAAAGTATTGTTATACCATATATTATGTTATTCTTTTCCGGTACCGGCGGAATGATTGGAGTGGCAAGTCATGCAGGTAAAGTGTGGATTATTGTAACAATTATAAGTTTTCTTATCATGACAATTTTATCTTTTGTCCAGCGTTATATTACAGGGCAGTAAATTTCATAATTTACATAAGTTCAATAATAATAAAGAGTAGTATACCTAATCAATCGCTGAAGCCGGACGAAACGGCTTGCGGCTTTTTCGAAGCTCAGATTTTTTTAGTTCAGGCTTCGTCTCATTTTCAAAGTTTAGTCTCCTGTTTCGCCGGCTTCGCTTGAGTTGTTATTTGTTCATAAATCTAAAGCACATGGGGTAAAGAAAATTCATACAGGATTAATTCTTTCTTTGAAATCACCCAAAATACAGAAAGATGTCAATGGATGGGAAATTTTATTTTGGCTTGATGCTTCGCTCCCGGCTGCTCATTCCTGCGACCTTGCTTTCTCAGATTGTACCCGGTGATGTCAATAACGACGGCAAAGTGGACAACACCGACATTGCCCGCGGCATGCAAATTGCTTTGAGCCAGCCGCAGCCTGCAACACAAAACGAAATTCAGCCGGCGATATGAATCGAGACGGCCGCATCACAGTCCAGGATCTGATTTTTATCAGAAATACAACGCCGGGGTAAACCGCACACCGGCGGCAGACGCCGGCGCCTCGCGGATAGCGGTCTAACCGGCACGGACATCCAACTCGATGCCACCCGTTCGTTTTGGTTCCTTTTTGCCACGAAGCCACAAAGTTTTGCAATGAAAACCATTATTGTTTTTTATATTCTCCGATATATCATGTTTCATATTTTATTACGAAATTTAGGGGGTGAGGAACAAGCCCAATTTTAGCCTGAATTCACCAATTCTTATTTAGCTTCTTCCTCCAGAAGTTCGCTGCTGAACGGCGAAGCGGGCAGTCCTTCTTTGTTTGTCAAATTGGGAACGGCCAGTTCATACCAGGCAAACCGTACATACCGCGGATTCGGAACCGCATCACTTTTCACAATCACCCGGTCGCCATCAATTTTTGCAACTGCTTTCGCATAATTTTTATCGGCGCCGGCAATTTCGAACCAATTCAGCGGTTCACCATCGCGGGCAACCAGACCGTTTTCTGCGTAATCAAAGCGCACCAAAATTTTATCACCTGTGATTTTCATCCCGGTGTAAAGAGGACCGGAACAAACCAAATTTCCCTTTTTGTACGTTTTAGCCAGCGCCCATAAAGCCAGCCTTTTTCCGACTGCCTGTTTATTCTGAGGATGAATATCGTAGAGATCGGCGATGTCTGTTGTTACAACCATGCCCGTATTGGGAACGGAAAGTGTAGTTAACTGAGCGGACCAGATTTCCGGCAATTTGGTGGAATCGGCGGCATTGTTTTTATTGGTGTATCTGAACGGGGCGATCTGCACAAAATAGAATGGAAAGTCGCCGATATTCCACGCTTTGCGCCAGCCGTTGATCAACGCTTCCATCTTTTTGCGATAAAAAAATCCATCTCCCCGGTTGCTTTCACCCTGGTACCAGGTTGCTCCCCGGATGGCAAAATTAAGGAGTGGATGAATCATAGCGTTAAAAAGTCCGGTTGGTTGGCGGTGGCTGTTGAGAGCGTGAGCGGGCATAATTGGCATCGCCTTCACCGTTTTATTCTGTCGCAGATCCTTTTTGGTCTGTTTTAGCCATTTTTCCAAATTCACTAATTTTTTATTCAGCGTATCTTTGTAATCCTGATTGGCTTCCTCTATTTTTGCGGAATAATCGGCCAGTTCCGGAACTGATGCAAATCCACACGGCGGCGTCCACGGTTCGCTGCGGGTGCCTCCCCAGGACGATTCGATGAGACCCACCGGCACCTGCAATTTTTTGTGCAGCTCGCGGCCGAAAAAATAAGCGGCCGAGGAAAAACCCCGGATAGATGTTTCGGAACAGGGCTGCCACTCTGCTGATACATCGTCAAGGGGCAGACCGGATGTGTTTCGCTGCACATGAAACAAGCGGATGCCGGGATAATTAGCCGCGGCAATTTCCAATTGATAATTGATGACCGGATGCTGGCCGCGCCTCGGCCCGATCGGTTTTTCCATGTTGGATTGGCCGGAGCACAGCCAAACTTCTCCGATGGCAATATGATGCAGTTGGATACTGTTTTTCCCCTGAATGGTCATGGTCAGGTCGTTGCCGCTGTGCATGGCAGGCAGCTTTACCAGCCATTCACCTTTGGCATTTGCTTTTTTCTTTATTTTTTGTTCGCCAAAAGTAACCGTTACTTTTTCTCCGGGATATGCCCATCCCCATATTTTGATGGGCATATCCCTCTGCAGAACCATGTAATTTCCCAGAACGCCGGGTAATTTTACTTCGGCAAAAACCGCCGCCGCTGAAAACATAAAAAGTGCCAGAAAAAATAGTTTCAATCCATTTTTGTGTCCGATTCTTCTTTTCATCTCTTTTCCTCCCGGTTGTCTGATTTGCTGGTTATGCAGAAGACCAACTCTCAGGGTAATTTTTTTTGTGCCGTGAATGATTGTTAAACATAACCTAAATTGAGTGATTCTCAGCTTGAAACAACTAGCCAAAGAGTTTTGTCATTCTGCCTGCCCGCAGCAGGCGGGGAAGAATCTTGTTAGTTCTGTGCACAAAAACAACAAGATTCCTACGGAATGACATGAGAATCGCTCAATTTAGGTATAATATAAGGTTGTTGCGATAAATGATCAAAGGTTATTTTTCCTGTTGCCGCGGATTCAGTTTCTTAGACAAGGAATATATTTCGTGTATTTTGTTGGCATTCTGAATAGTTACAAATTTACTTCATAACTGCGGGTTGTGAAAAATGAGTTTCCTTTTTTAAAAATTTTTAATATATTAAACAGTTTTTGAATGAAATTGTAAAGAGGTGCGGCACTGATCCCGATAATTGAGTATTGGGAACGGTTTTTTAAAGGTTCAAAGAGTAAAAATTATTTGAAGAAAAACAAATTAGGCTAGAGGAATGGAAAGGATGCCCACCAAAAGAGTAGGGATTATCGGCGCCGGAACCATGGGGAGAGGAATTGCCCAATCCATTGCCGCCATGGGAATCGAAGTTTTTATTGTTGAATTGACTGAGGAACTGGCCAAAGAAGCCATTCAGGGGATTGGACAGGACATCGACGCTGAGATTGCCAAATGGGGGATGACCGAAAGCGACAAACGCGCCATCCTGGTGCGAATTAAAACAACAACCGATCTTGCCATATTGAATAAAAAACGTCTGGAAGTGGTTATCGAGTGTGTTCCCGAGGAGTTAGAGAGTAAGCGGGAAGTTTTCAAAAAAGTGGATGAAATTCTGGATCATGAAGCGCTATTAATCACCAATACGGCCACACTTAGCATTTCGGAAATCGCCGCGGGATTGGCGTGCAAGGGGATGCTCATCGGCATGCATTTTCTTAATCCGGTACCCAAAACACCGTTGGTGGAAGTGGTTCGCGGTTTGGCCACGCTGGATGAAACGGAAAAAAAAGCACGGGCATTTGCCGAAGAGATGGGGAAAACTCCGGTTGCGGTTTTTGAATATCCCGGCTATATTACCGCGCGGGTGATTGTACCATTGTTGAACGAAGCGCTTTATGTATTGATGGAGGGAGTCGCTTCCGCGGAAGACATCGACACCGCCATTCGGTTGGGATTTAATTTTGGCGTCGGGCCGCTTACTCTGGCCGATCAGATCGGTTTGGATGAACTGTTGCTTTGGATGGAATCGTTGCATGACGAGTTGGGAGATCTGAAATATCGTCCCTGCCCGCTGCTGAGAAAACTGGTTCGCGCCGGATTTTTGGGTAAAAAAGCGGGAAAAGGCATTTTTGAATATGATGAACAAGGACGCAAAATTCCCGGATCATCACCTTTGTTGTATCATCATTAATGTGATCAATGGTCGCTTCACGTAACCATTATTTGTGAACGGCATTTTTTAATCATGATAGGAGTAAATGAATGAGGATTTTTGTTTTAAATTGCGGTAGTTCATCTGTAAAATATCAATTGATAGATGCGGAAACGGAAGAAGCGTTGGCAAAAGGGGCGGTGGAAAGAATCGGTATGAGCGGCGCTTCACTCAAACAAACGCGTCATGATGGCGATAAACTGCATTATGTGGGTGAAATGCTGGATCATACCATGGCCATCGGGAATGTGTTGTCGGTGCTGATGAGCCGAAACCACGGCGTCATTTCCAGTCTGGACGAGATCGATGCCGTTGGCCATCGGGTAGTGCACGGCGGCGAACAGTTCTCTCAGTCGATTCTGCTGACAAAAGAGGTGATGGACGCATTAAAAGACTGCATCGACCTGGCGCCGCTGCACAATCCCCACAATATCAAAGGAATTCAGGCGGCACAGCGATCATTACCTGATGTTCCCCAGGTGTGTGTATTCGATACAGCTTTTCACCACAAGATACCCAGGCATGCTTTTATGTACGCCATCCCCTATTCACTCTATCGTCGCTACCGGATTCGCCGCTATGGTTTTCATGGCACCTCCCATCGGTATGTGTCCAATATGGCCGCGGAGCTTTTCGGCAAACCATTAAAGGAGATGCGTATCATCACCATTCATCTGGGTAACGGCAGCAGCATTGCCGCCATCAAAGACGGTCATTCCGTGGATACCAGCATGGGCTTCACGCCGGTGGAAGGGTTGGTGATGGGGACCCGCACCGGCGATCTTGATCCGGCAATTATCCTGCATGTGATGGGACAGGAAGAGTTGACCCTGGCGCAGGCAAACACACTGCTGAATAAACATAGCGGATTGACCGGTTTGTCCGGCATTTCAAGCGATGTGAGGGAAATTATCGAAGAAGCGGAAAGCGGCAACGATCGCGCTAAAATGGCTTTGGAAGTGATGACCTATCGGATAAAAAAATACATCGGCGCCTACACAGCCGCCATGCACGGGTTGGATTGTATTGTGTTTACAGCGGGGATTGGTGAAAATGCGCCGCTGGTGCGTAAAATGGCGCTGGACGGCCTGGCATATATGAGTGTGGAATTGGATGAGGAGAAAAACCGGATTGCCGTTGGCAAACAGATGGAAATTCAGACGGCAGGTTCGAAAGTAAAAATATATACCATCCCAACCAATGAAGAATTGGTGATCGCCCGGGATACCAAGAAAATAGTGATGGAAATGTCAGCAAAAAAATAAGAAACCAAATGACGGTTCACTCATTCTATCTGCAGGAGGCATGAATGCAAACATTTCTGATTACCGGCGGCGCCGGATTTATCGGCAGTAATTTTATCCGTTATCTGTTCAAAAAATATGAGCATTGCAAAATCATCAATCTGGATAAATTGACTTACGCCGGCAATCCGGATAATCTGAAAGGTGTGGATGCTCATCCCGGTTACCGTTTTGTGAAAGGCGATATCTGCGCTGAAAAGATAGTGGAACCGCTGGTGCAGGAAGCAGATGTGGTTATCAATTTTGCCGCGGAGAGCCATGTGGATCGATCCATCGGTAAACCGGACGATTTTATCCGCACGGATGTATTCGGCACCTTTGTTCTCTTAGAAGCGGCCAGAAAATTCGGCATTGAAAAGTTTATCCAGATCAGCACCGATGAAGTGTATGGCAGCACCCTAGGTGAATCGTTCCGGGAAACGGATCCGTTGATGCCGTCCAGTCCCTATTCCGCCTCAAAAGCGGGCGCCGACCGGCTGGCTTTCTCCTATTTTGTCACGTATGACATGCCGGTTTTGATCACCCGCTGTTCTAATAATTTCGGCCCGTATCAGTATCCGGAAAAACTGATTCCGCTGTTTGTCACCAACGCATTGGAAAACAATAAATTACCCATCTACGGCGATGGTAAAAATATCCGGGACTGGATTTATGTTGAAGACCATTGCCGCGCCATCGATGTGGTTTTACGAAAGGGTTCAAATGGTGAAGTTTATAATATCGGCGCCGGAAATGAAAAAAATAATCTGGAAATCACACGGTTCATTCTGGATAAATTGGGCAAACCGGATAAGCTGATGACCTATGTGCCCGATCGATTGGGTCATGACCGGCGCTATTCCCTCGACTGGGATAAAA
Source organism: uncultured Deferribacteres bacterium (assembly GCA_913009825.1). GTDB lineage: Bacteria > Zhuqueibacterota > JdFR-76 > JdFR-76 > DREG01 > DREG01. Next base: position 90,938 of record CAJVYQ010000001.1, on the reverse strand, counting down.
TTAAACGGCTGGGTTGGCAACCTCAGCACAGTTTTGCGGATGCAATGACCCGGACCATCGATTGGTATCAAAACAACCGCTGGTGGTGGGAGGAAATAAAGAGCGGTGAATATCTGGAATATTATAAAAATCATTATACAATCGAGGAGTGAAATAAACCTGATTTAAGCGGGAGGTAATTTCATGAAACCAATCAAAGAGGATCTCATTTCACTAATCAGAAAGATGCCTGACAATGCAACCATCGAAGATATTATGGAACAATTATATGTGAAGCAGAAAATATTAGAGGGGCAAAAACAGTTAAAGACCGGGGATTCTTGCACTCATGAAGAAGCGAAGGAAATATTGAGTAAATGACAAAAGTGAGATGGTCAAAGAATGCAATCGAAAGCTTAAAAAATGTTCTTAAGTATATAGCTGAAGATTCCCTATATTATGCAAAGGTATTTAAAGAAAGAATATTGGCGATGGTTGAACATTTGGAATAGTTTCCCAAATTGGGAAGGAAAGTTCCCGAAATAGATGACTCTTCTGTTAGAGAAGTTTTTTATAAGAAGTATCGAATTATCTATCAACTCAGAGAAGATTATACGGCAATCATTACGATTATTCATGGCAGCAGATTATAAATTTTTAGTACAATACTTTATCAGAAAGGAGCACAAATCATGACAATGGAACGTAAGCTAGCTGACAAAACGGCGACCGTCGGAATTATCGGTCTCGGTTATGTGGGTTTGCCTCTGGCCGTGGAATTTGCCAAAGTGGGATATCCTGTGATCGGTTTTGATGTGGATCCGAAAAAAGTTGAAAAACTGATGAAGGGGCAAAACTACATCGATGATGTGAAAGACGCCGATTTGAAAAAAGTAGTTAAAGATAAAAAAATGAGCGCTACCAACGATTTTAAACAGTTGAACAACACCGACGCCATTTTTATCTGTGTGCCCACGCCGTTTTCCCCAAACAAAGAACCGGATGTGTCCTACATCATTGCAGCCGCCAATGAAGTTGCCGGGAATCTGAAAAAAGGGCAGGTGATCATCTTAAAAAGCACCACATTCCCGGAAACAACTACTAAAATAGTTGAACCGATCCTGGAGGAAACAGGTTTAAAGGCCGGGGAAGATTTTTACCTTGCATTTTCGCCGGAACGAATTGATCCGGGGCGGAAGAATTTTACCACCGCCACCACGCCTGTGGTGCTTGGCGGTGTGACTCCGGAATGCACCAGACAGGCAAAGATGGTTATCGAACAGGTAACAAACCATGTGCATGTTGTTTCCTCGCCGGAAGCCGCTGAAATGACCAAATTGCTGGAAAACATTTTCCGCAGCGTCAATATCGCGCTGGTCAATGAGCTGGCTACGCTGAGCGACCGGATGGGCAATATCGATATTTGGGAGGTGATCGAGGCGGCAGCCACCAAACCGTTCGGATTCATGCCGTTCTTTCCCGGCCCCGGCATCGGCGGCCATTGTATTCTGGTGGATCCTTACTATCTTTCCTGGAAAGCACGCGAATTTGATTTCCACACCAATTTCATCGAACTGGCGGCGGAAACCAACGAGAGCATGCCCTACTATGTTTTTAGTCTGATGGTGAGAGCGCTGAGCGAGCACGGCGTGCCGTTAACCCATGCAAAAATTCTTTTTTTGGGCGCGGCGTTCAAAAAAGATGTGGACGATATTCGTAATTCTCCCGCCATCAAGGTGATGGAAATTCTGCTCGGTAAAGGAACAACCAATTTAATTTACAACGATCCGTACGTGCCGGAGCTGAAGGTGAACAGCAGTACCTTTCGTTCCCAGGAATTAACGCCGGAACTGCTCAGATTAGTGGATTGCGTGATGATCACTACGGCGCATTCGGAATATGATTACGAGTTTATCGTGGAAAATTCCCAACTGGTCATCGATACGCGCAATGCCACCAAAAATGTGAAAAATCACCGGGAAAAAATTGTCCGGCTTGGCAGCGGGAAAGTGTAAGCTGAATATCTCGGGAAAAATATTTTAGTAGCATATCTGTCGCCAAGTAGTTATAATAGAATGTCATTAAGTTAAGGAGTTTTAGTCATGCTGAGCGAAGCCGAAGCATGACAGAACGCGTTTAAAACCGTCACCCTTCAACTCCGCTCAGGGTGACTCCGGAACAATTTCCCCCTTAACTTAATGACATTGGGTTATTATCAGGTTTGAATTACCATTTGATTTTTTGGAGGCCGTTTGTGAAGAGAAGGCTTTGTTTTTCTGTTACGGTGATGTTACTTTTTATTTTCACCGGTTTGCTGTTTGCGCAGAAAAAAGAAGAGACGGAAAAGGAGAAAGCGGAAAAACTCAAACTGCAGCAGGATGTACTCCACTACAAAGAACTGGAGACTAAGCTGCTGGAAGAAGCTTTCGAACAGGCTATCGATCCGGAAAAATACATTGTTGGACCCGGTGATTATTTTTCAATTACGCTGTTTGATAATATCCAGGAAAGACTTGATATCCTGGTAACTCCGGAAGGTATGTTGATTATTCCTAAAATTGGCAGTATTAAAGTTGACAAGTTAACATTAGATCGAACAAAATCTTTAGTTAAAAAAGCTGCACTAAAAAAATATAAACTATCTAAGATCTCTGTAAGTTTGATAAAATTACGGAAGATCCGTGTTCATGTCACCGGTAAAGTTTTAACTCCCGGTACTTTTGTTGTTACTCCTATAGATAGAGTAAGTGATCTAATCTCTCGTGCGGGAGGATTGTCACATTTCGCCTATGTTCAGGATCTAATCATTAAACATATAAATAGTAAGGAGACACATATTGATTATTCCCTCTTCCAAGTGAACGGAGACCTTTCACAAAATCCCTTATTATGTGGTGGAGATATTATTGTGGTTCCGACAATTGACTATTCGAAAATGTTAGTAAAAGTGGAGGGGAACCTGAGGAGTCCCGGATTTTATTCATTGAAAAATAATGAATATCTGTCTGATTTCTTAAATAGACATAATTTGCTGCGAAACTCCCAGCAAATAAAAAAAGTAAACATCAAACGGGCAAACGGAGGAAATATTATTGTCGATTTAACGGAATCGGAAAAACATCAAACTATTCTGAAAAATGGCGATATTCTCATTTTGCCTATAGATGTCCAGTATATTTATGTTTCAGGTGCAGTTCAAAAACCCGGGCAATATCCTTATATTATGAATTTACAAGCAAAAGATTATGTCGGACGTGCAGGTATGACAGATAATGCAGCCAGTATTAATAGTATTAAAATTAGACATGCTGCAACAGGCATAGTTGAAAAAGGCGGCAATACCCGGGTTTTTGCCGGTGATATTGTTGAAGTGCCTCTTCGAACCAGTAAACGCCTTTCAGAGTATTTGCAACTTGCCGGGCAAATCGCTACAATAATAATTGCAATTGTTGCCATTCAAAAATAATGCTAATGTATTTTTAAAATTTTTAGTTGATTAGCCCTGCCGGGAGATTTTATCAAAAAGGATAGAACCAAGCTGTTTTATTTCAATTGAAATTATTATGAACAAAGGATTATATAATGCTGGATAGTGAAAAAGGTTTTATTGATTATCTATATATCCTGGTGAAATGGAGGAAATTAATCCTTCTGAACTTTTTTATTGTTAGTATATTTGCTGCAGGAATTAGTCTTATTCTGCCAAAGTGGTACAGTGCCAGGACGGTTGTTTTGCCGCCGATTAGTGATAGTGGGAATTTGGGGTTTGGGTCAATTTTAAGCAAGCTGCCGATGTCAGGTTTAGGGATTGGTGGAATGACCGAAGAAACCTCTCATCTCATGGCAATCGCAAATAGCCGAACCGTGATGGAATCTGTAATTCGCAAATTTAATTTACAGCAGCGATATAAAACTTTAAATAGTGAAGAAACAATTAGAGAATTACGAAAGAAAACGTTTGCAGAAATCACTGAAAATGGTTCTCTTATCATTTCAGATCAAACTCAAACAACATATTGGCCGAATAAAGAGGAAGTAGATGAAACCAGAGAATTGGCCAAGGATATTGCCAATTTTATGACCGCGGCAATTGACAGTGTCAGCAAAAAATTGCGCTCGGAAAAAGCTGCTAATATCAGAAGTTTTATAGAGAAGCGCTACCATAAAAATCAGGAAGAATTATTCGAAGCGGAAGAAAGGTTTGAAAAATTTCAAAATGAAAATGGCGTAATTGCATTACCGGAACAAACCACGGCTACAATCTCAGCGGCTGCAGAACTTAAAGCCCAGATTATCTCAAAAGAAGTGCAGATGGGCGTACTTGAAAATTACGTTGACAAAACACAAGCTGATTTAATAAAAATTAAAAATGAATTAAGAGAATTACAAAAGAGATATGATCAATTTAGAACAGGAGAAGAAAATGTCCTGATTGGCAATAAAAAATATGAAAAACGGGATATCTTTCTACCTCTTGACAAAGTCCCTGAATTGGGGCTACAGTACGCACGTTTATTCCGTGAAGTTAAACTGCAGGAGACTATTTTAGAGTTTTTGTTACCTCAATATGAACAGGCAAAAATACAGGAAGCAAAAGATAGCCCGACAATTCAAATTTTAGATAAAGCTGTTAAACCGGTTAAAAGGATAAAACCCAAGAGAGCCTTTTTTGTTATCTTTTGGAGCGCCGTGAGTATTTTGGTTAGTTTATTTATTATATTTCCTCTGGAATATATTTCAGAGCTAAAAAAAACAGCGCCGCACAAATATGAAAAGGTTGTCGGGATTTTTCATTTGATTAAAAACGATTTTAAAATTTTCACTAAAAAGTCCGGCTAAGAAAATGTTTGGTGTCATGAAATTATCGAAATATTGTTATGCCTGATGATCAGTACGAACAGGTTCTGAGTTTGCCGTTTGAGACGGAAAAACAGAAACGATTTTTGTTTCTGCTTTTTGCGGTTTTTTTTGAACTGTTTCTTGCGATAATATACTACAAATTTGGTAATCCATATTCTATATTGGGCATATTTATTTTGACTGGAATATTATTCCGGATTGCTTTTTCTATTAGAAATACGCTTATTTTATTATTTGCTTATATATCTCTTTTACCTTCAGTACGTTGGGTTAACTATTATTTTTTTTGGCATGGTTTACATTATTCTACCGGTATTTTATCAATTCTCATTTTATTGGTTTTTTTATGGACTTTGTGCGATATAAATAAAAAAAATAATATTTTTAATAAACCTTTCTCAGTTTCTGATCTACTACTCTCCTTCTTTCTTATTTACACAATAATATCCGGTTTAAGAGGTTATTTTGAAAATGCAGATTTTTACGTGATTAAAGTTGAGATGTTTTTTATGTTATGCTACGTCTTCTACTTCATTTACACAAAAAAATTAAAGCTTTCACAATTGAAGCAACTTAATTTCATTTTGATTTTATTAACTATTATTGTTGCATTTGAGTACATATTGATTGCATTTACGGAAATAAATCTGTCTAAACTGATTTTTACCAGAGTTGTATCTCGTCAAGCGCATCTGGCGCAAATTGTTATCCCTTTACTGGGAGGATATGTACTTTTTTCGAAAAATAAAACGCATAAATATTTGGCAACTGCCGCATTATTTCCTTTATTCGCCATGGCTCTATTAAGTCAACAGCGAGGACTTTGGGCAGGAATTTTAGTTTCTATTGTGTTATTGTCCGCTTTTTTTACTTTTAAAGATAAAATATCATTCATAAAATTTTTTAGATTTCTTTTTGTTATTTTGATCATAGTCCTCATTTTGTTTGGCACCATATTCCTTTTAGATTTTTTTACCAAGGGTTCCATCACAATTACATTTCTGTCACGAATAACCGGTTTTATGGATATTGGCGGTGATGTTTCTATGAATATGAGAATGCTTGGCATTCGCCGCGTTATGAATCAGTGGCAGGATAGCTGGATAAATATTCTTTTCGGGACAGGACTCGGCGCCGCTAAAAAGAGAATCGCTTATAACGACACATATCCGTTTATCGTTGATAATTCATACGTTTTTTTACTTTGGAAAATGGGAATTGTGGGATTACTTTCATATTTGTCTCTCTTTTTTCTTTTTTTTAAGAAAGGACTTTATGTATTTTTTCATACAACAAAAGTGGAATCCAAACAACTCTCATCTGCTCTTATGGCGGGCGTTGCGGGGTTACTTGTTGTGGGTTTATCGAATACATGTTTGCTCTTATATCGATTCATAATTATATGGGCATTAGCAATAGCTACAATAGAATTATTGTATAGACAAGAGAAAAGAGATGTTTTGAACCTCAACAATATTTAAAATTTAATATATTTATGGGAAAAATATTAATAATCAATATCGATTTATATAGTAAGCCATATACATCTGCTGATTTTTTAAAAGAAACTTATTTACCTCTTATTGGGAATATCATTAAAAAAAAGGAATTGTCTTTTAATAAATCTCCGGTAACCTGGAGTGTTTGGCGACAAGATGTTCAATTTTACGGCAAAACCGTAAAGGAGTTTTTATCTCATTCAGCAAAAAAACCCTTTAAGAAAAGCTATGACATGGTTGCCGTATTATGTGACTATAATTTAAGGTCAAAAAAGCTGCTCCTGATGTTGCTTACTTTTCTGTGTCGCACAAAATTGCGTTTGGCAATCTACTCAAGCAATGAATATAATATTCTTACAATTAAATATATTGTCAAGGTTATTCTGAGCGTTATCGCTTCTTTCCTCAAAGGCTTTTTTTTAAAAATCTTCTTTATGCTGTTAATAATTGTTTTTTGGATGTTTACACCTACTAAAGAAACCAAATGAACAGAACAATATCTAAAGTAGAATTATGTTTTTTCCCCTTTAGTTTTCCGCCTCAGGAAGGAGGAATTCATACATGGTTGTACTCGATTTGCAACAATATAGAAAAGAATGAATTATATTGTATTGTTGGGAAATCTGAAAATAGTGAAGAATTTGATCGCCAACAGTCTTTTAAAATAATAAGGGAACCGGTCGCTCCGGATTTAGATTTTATTGTTTTACTGAAACATGTCTGGCACATCGGGAAAAATTTGTTCAGCTCCGATCCGTTTCGGAGACGTCCGAATTGCAGCTTTAAAAATTTAACTGAAGTAATTTACGTCTTGTTTAAAATTAATTATATCCAGTTTGTTTATTTTATACAGCTACTTTATACCTGGTTTCAAAATAGCAGCAAACATAAAACTGATGTGGTAATATGCGGGATGATTTTACCTCCGGGCCTAATCGCGTTTGTCCTTAAAAAATTTTTTAATATACCTTATGTGGTTTTTGCTTATGGGGCTGAATTGATTGGTTGGCAAAAAGCAAAAAGCAGTAATTATCTATCAACTCAAATTCTTGATTTCGCCGATAAGGTTATTGTAATTAGCCGCTACAGCCGCACATTGGTTTATGATATGGGTGTTAATGAAAAAAAAATTGAAATAATATATCCGGGTGCGGATACTACAAAGTATCATCCCGGGATAGATACTCAGCCGTTAATTAATAAATTGAATTTAAAAAACAATAAGATTATTTTAACTGTGAGTCATCTTGTAGATCGAAAAGGGCATGATGTTGTTATTAAGTCATTACCCGGGGTTCTGCGGAAGGTGCCGAATCTTAAATATGTTATCGTCGGGCAAGGTACCTATCGACAAAAGTTAGAATGGTTGGTAGAAAAACTGAATTTAGAGCAAACGGTAATATTTGTTGGATATGTCGGCGATGAGGAATTACCCGCTTTTTACAATATGTGTGATCTATTTATCATGCCCAGCCGCGTTGTGGGGAACAGTGTGGAAGGATTCGGAATTTCTTATATTGAAGCAAATGCCTGTAGTAAACCAACTATTGGCGGCAAAGGCGGCGGCGTTTCTGATGCAATTTTGGATGGAATAACAGGATTTTTAGTTGATCCCCTGGATGTCGAACAGATAGCTGAAACAATAATTTTGTTGCTCAAGGATAAATATCTTGCTGAAAAGCTCGGTAAAAATGGTCTGCAACGAGTTGAGAAAGAACTAAACTGGAGAATTGTAGCCCAAAAAGTTCGCCAAGCAACTTTGTCCGTATTACATGAAAAAGATATAATCTGAATTTGAATCTTTATTTTATGAATAGTCCGTCAAAAGAATTAATTAAACACTCAATTATCTATGGTTCCGGGGACATTCTGCAAAGAATGCTCGCATTCTTTTTATTACCCGTTTATACTCGCTTTTTATCTCCGGAAGAATACGGAGTTTTACAGTTGTTAGTCATTACATCAAGCCTAATATTAGTAATTGTCCAATTGGGATTAGGTTCGGCCATCTTTAAATCAATTTTGTACAATAAGGAAGCCGATAAAAAAACGATTATTAGTACCTCATTTTATTTTCTTACCGCGACATCCTTTTTTATTCTTGCTGTTTTGTTTTTTAATTCCGGATTGTTGAGTAAAATTATTCTCAATTCTTTGGATTATTCCGGATTTTTTAAAATAATATTGTTATCAATTTTTTTTAATACAATCAGCGTAATTCCATTGGCTTATTTGCGGATTGAAGACGCCTCATTAAAATTTTCCATATTAATTTTCTGTAAATTTACTTTGCAATTACTTCTGAATATATTTTTTGTAATTATTTTAAAAAAAGGGATTGCAGGTGTAATTATTGCAGAATTATTGGCTTCCTTTTCATTTTCCGTTGTTCTTGTTGGTCTTCTCTTTAAAAATTTAAGATTAGTATTCTCAAAAAATGAACTTAAGGATATGTTGGGCTTTGGTTTACCTTTGGCGCCTGCCGGTTTGGCAATGTTTGTTCTCACAATGTCGGATAGATATTTTTTGAACTATTTTGTAAGTCTGGATCAGGTAGGAATTTATTCAGTCGGTTATCGTGTGGGAATGGTAATTGCCGTTTTAGTTGGAGCTTTTCAGAAAGCCTGGCCTTCCGTTATGTTTAATATTGCAAAAATTGATCGGGCGAAGGAGGTTTTTGCAAAAAATTTTATTTATTTTATGTTTGTTTTATTGTTTTTCAGTCTGGGATTATCACTATTTGCCAAAGAAATTTTGTCACTTATTGTGACGCCAACATTTACCGGCGCTTACCGGATTATTCCTTTGATTGCAGTAGCATTTCTATGTTATGGCGTTTATTTTTACACGGCAATTGGTATGAATCTGAAAAAGAAAACATATTACCAGCCGATAATTGTTGGGATTTCCGCAATTATTAATCTTGTCCTAAATTATTTACTGATACCCGTATGGGGAGTTGCCGGAGCCGCTTTTTCCACCGCGTTCTGCTTTATAATTATGGCAGTTATGGCAAACGTTGTCTCGCAGCATTTCTATTATATTCCCTATCAATATCGAAAAATAGCCATAATAATTTTAATAGCAATTGGCCTGTGGGCGGTGAGTAATATACAAATGAGCGAAAATATTATGTTATCATCATTTTTCAAGCTTCTGCTTTGGGTGGGTTATCCCTTATTTGTATGGAAACTTGGAGTTTTTTCACAGGATGAAAAGAAGAAGATTAAACATTCTTTCGGGAAATTAATTTCCGGATCACGGTTAACGCAAACAATTAAACAATACGGGAACAATAGATGAAAATATGTATGTTTTTGATGAATGAATTTACCCATGATGCCAGAGTTACAAAAGAAGCCCGCACATTGGTTGATGCCGGTCATGAAGTAACGGTTATGGCTTTAATAAATAAAAAAACACAAAAAAGGGAAAAAAGGGATAATTTTTTAATCTATCGCGTTAACGTTCATCTGCGCTATCTGCTTCCTAAAGGGCCTGTATTTTTCTTCATAAAGTATCTTGAATTTGTTCTTCAAATGGTTAGAAGCCTTATTCATGTTCCCTTCGATGTCTATCATGCTCATGATCTGGAGACATTGCCTATCGGGTTCATTCTGGCAAACCTAAAACACAAACCGTTAGTGTATGATTCACATGAATTGTACATCGATTCTGTGCAGCATCATCCTGCAACAAGATGGGTATGGTTTAAAATTGAAAAGTTTTTAGCGCCCAGAACATCCGTAACAATTATGGAAACGGAATCACGCGGCAAAGTGTATGCGCAACGTTATCACGTCGCTCAGCCGCTGACTATTATGAATTGTCAATATACAAATTTAAATCCAAGAACAAATATGTTTAGAGACATCCTCCATATTCCTTTGAATAATAAAATTGTTCTTTATCAAGGTTTGATTGCAAAAAGTCGAGGTGTGGATATATTACTAGACATGATGAATTATTTGGAACGTATATCGTTAATAATAATGGGATTTGGTGTATATAAAGACGAATTATACAGAAGAGTAAAGCATTCAAAAAATAATGAAAATATTTTTGTATTAGACCCGGTACCTTGGAATGAACTGGTGACTTATACAAACTCAGCAGATATTGGTATTTTCACACTTCAAAATGATAGTCTGCATTATTTTTATGCTTTATCCAATAAAATATTTGAATATCTTTCAGCCGGGCTGCCTGTTGTTTTCAGCGATTTTCCTGAAATGCGGAAAGTGATTGTGGAGAATAATGTCGGCTTGGTAGTGGATGAAACAGACCCGAAAGCGGTTGCCGGAGCGGTTGATTATATACTAAGCAACCCAGGAGTATATGATGAAATGTCAAAAAATGCAAAACGAATCATAAAAGAAAAATATAATTGGGAAAGAGAAGGAGAAAAGCTGTTGAAAATATATTCCGGTTTTGATTCCTGAATGGATTTAACATCATTTTCGGATAACAGATTTATTCATAGTGTCTATGATTTAAAAACAGTACGGACTTTACAAATTTATGATTGAGCAAAAATTTAAAAATGATCTTTATGAAATTCGGGAAAAAACTGTTTTAATGATTTTACAGGGAGATTTTCCCCCGGATATACGTATTGAAAAAGAGATGAAAGCTCTTAGCGATTGCGGGAAATATAAAGTTGCATTGTTATGTAATAACAATAAAAATCTGTCTGAGATAGAGCGGGTTGGAAAATTTACAGTATTCCGCTTATCTTTCCGGCGAAAAATAGGGCGGAAACTTAACCGGCTAAAAAACTATCCATTATGGTTTAATATCTTTTGGCTCGTTGCCGGATTCCGGGTTGCCGCAAGAGTAAAACCAAAGGTTATTCATGTACACGACTTACCGCTGGTTTTTTTAGGTTTACTGCTCGCCAGAGTTTATAAAGCCAAATTAGTCTATGATTTACATGAAAACTATCCTGCAACATTCTATCTATGGGAAAAAAGCGGCATCTTTAGACATTTGGTTCGCAATAAAAAGCTTGCTGTCTGGTATGATAAATTTTGCCTGAAAAAAGCGGATGGTGTAATTGTTATTGATATTGAGCATAAAAATTGGATAGAAAAAAATTACCACATTAATCGTAAAATAACTATTGTTTCTAATACTGTTGATTTAAATTATCAGGAAAATATACCGGCTATAACAAAAAAACTTAAAAAATACCAAAATAATTTTGTTATATCTTATGTAGGCCAGATCAGTTCGGAGCGAAATTTGGAAATCTCCCTGAACAGCATCGCATTGTTAAAAAATAAAATACCGAATATATTGTTTCTCATTATCGGAGACGGTCCCGAATTTACAAGAATACGAAAACTGACATCTCAATTACAATTAGATAATTATGTTGTATTCACCGGTTGGGTGCCTTTTAATGAAACGGCAACTTATATATTAATAAGTAATTTATGTTTAATCCCAAGAAGAAGCAACGATTGGTCTGATAGTGGAACGCCTAATAAATTGTATCAATACATGGCGCTTGGTAAACCGGTAGTTGTTTCGGATGCCAAAGCTTTAAAAAGAGTCGTGGAGAGTTGTCGTTGTGGTGAGGTTTTCCGTTCCGGAGACCCTCAGAGCTTGGCGGATGCAATCTATAAAATCTATAAACGTCCGGAATATTATGGAATAAATGGGAGAACCGCCGTTTTAAATAAATATAATTGGCAAAATTCTTCAAGACAACTTATCCGATTATATAATAATTTATAACTTTTTTCACAAGGAAGAAATACGACTAAACTCAAACCCCAAAACTGAAGAGCTAAAATAGGATTTCATTTTATTTCTCGTCTTCAAAGACAGGGATAACAGACGTTAACAAATGGAATAACCCGGAGTATGCAGATGGAAAAGATAAAATTTGGAATTGTCGGGTACGGCAGTATTGGTCCCAGACATCGTGAGAGAATTATCGAGAACAAATATGCGGAACTTGTTGCTGTTTGTGATGTAGATGAAAAAAAAATATCTTGTTTGAAAAATTCTCAAATCTCATTATTTACAGATTATAAAGATATGTTGGAAATGGAAAAAATCGATGTCGTTTCGGTTTGTACACCAAATTATCTTCATAAAGAAATGACAATAGAGGCGCTCAAAACAGGAAAGCATGTTTTATGTGAAAAACCGATGGCTTTAACTTCAAAAGACTGTAAAATTATGGTACATACTTCTTTAGTGCATAATAGAAAATTGTTTATTGTTAAACAAAACAGGTATAATCCGCCTGTTTCAGAAATAAAAAAATTGATAGAGGAAAAGAAGTTAGGTAACCTTTATTCTATTATAATTAACTGTTACTGGAACAGAGATGAAAACTACTATAAGAATTCACTTTGGCGCGGAATTAAAAAGTATGACGGCGGCGCTTTATTTACCCAATTCAGTCACTTTATTGATTTAATGTTGTGGTTCTGCGGCAGTGTTGAATCGGTTAGCGCTTTTGCAGGTAATTTTAACCATACAGATATAGAAATTGATGATACGGGTGTTGTTAATCTCAAATTTGATAGTGGCACTCTGGGAGCCATTAATTATTCCAATTGTTCTTATAAAAAAAATATGGAGGGATCAATAACCGTTTTTGCCGAAAAAGGAACAATAAAAATAGGCGGTCAGTATATTAATGAGTTAGAGTATCAATCTATTGAAAATTATGAAATCAAAGATTTGGAATTGTCTAAAGGGCCAAATGAATATGGCACATATCAAGGCTCTATGTCAAACCATGACAAAGTTTATGAAAATGTTGTTCAATCTCTCTTGAATGGCAAAGATGTCGGCGTCAGTGGGATTGAGGGGATGTGGACCATAGAAGTTATTGAGGCCATTTATAAATCAAGTGAAAGTGGCCGGATAGTATATCTATAGTAAAATTTAATTGGTGAACTTCATTGTATATAAAAATTTTAATTTTTTGTTTTCTAAGTATAGGCTACATTGGAATATCTTGTTTTAATTGTTCAAATCCGGTTAGTTCGGATTTTACAAATGATTCAATATTCTCCGTTGTTCCGGATAAATCGCTTCTTAAAATAGATGATTCCACAAATATTAGAGTGCAGATAAATATTAAAGATGCCGCTTTATGTAAATTCACTTTCAAATGGTCTTCTGCCGCCGGACAAATACATGGTTCGGGTAAAATAGTGAAATTTATTGCTCCGCATATTGCGGACACCATAGAAATAAACGTTCATATTTTTGAAGAAAATAAACTTGTAGTAACAAAATCCGTACGTATTATTGTATATCACCAGATTGTGATTTTAAAGGCCGATGATTTATATTCAATTTCTGATCGTATGAAGAAATTTGCCGGATACATTCGTTCTAAAAAAATTAAAGCAAGTTTGGGACTTATTGGCAATTCTCTGGAAAAGGTCGATCTTCTCTATTTCTCTTTCGTGGAAGACCTTTATCTTTCTGGTTTTTTTGAAATCTGGAATCATGGATATAGCCATCTGCTAAATGGGAAAAACAGGAACGGAGAGACCTTTCATGAGTTTTGGCATTCTTCATTCGCATACCAAAAAGAACATCTACTAAAAACGCAGAGTTTAGCAAAAGAAAGGCTGAATATTGTTCTTCATACTTTTGGCGCTCCCGGTAATAAAATAGATGGGAACACAGTAAAGGTAATCGACAATACAGATGATATCAAAGTTTGGCTATTTGGACTTGATGAAAGTTCAAAAATGGTTCTCCCGCGTTTTGCAGATATAGAAATACCAGTTCATAACCCCAATTACAAAAATTTTTTAAATAATTATAATCCGGATAAAGAACTTTTAGTCTTTCAGTTACATCCTAATAGTTGGGACAGTTCCAGGATTAATGAATTTAAGAGGATTATAGGTTATTTAATCAAACTAAAAGTGACATTTTTGAATCCGTATGAATATTATTTATTGCGGCAAGGTGAAAACAGGTTGTAAATCCTGGTATAAAAAATCCTGTTAGCCAATTGATTGCTTATCCATTCTAAACTTTTACTTTAATTGAGGCGATTGTAGGTCGATTCGCCTGTCTGCACAGGCAGGCTGAATCGACAACCTCATTTAATAGATTTACCCGAAATAGTGAAAATCCGTTGGATGACTGTGTTCGATAGAATATTGTTTGTTCGTTTATCATTTCAGGAGAAAATATTTTATAACCTGAAATATTCTTTAGCCACCAAGCCACCCCACTTGCATCCGGCAGAAAAGAGCTAAAGTATCTTATCTTTGATAGTAAATTCACAAATATTTTAACTTTGAGGAAGAAAAGAGGTTTGCTACAATTATTAGAATTAATGAAAAAACATGAGAAAATTGAATATGAGTGGCTGGATAATAAATCATTAGAAATTATCGCTGCCTCATCCTTGTAAAATTAGGGTTGGTTTTTTGATATGAAAATCTGTGTAAGAAATTGCATTGATAGAAAATCTAAAAAATAATGACTATATGAATGATGTTCCTGGTTTTCTGAATATGTTACCGGAAAAGTTTGCACAACTGGATTGTGATTCAATGGAATTACTTTTTGAAAAAGAAAAATCAGATTTCTTAGTCCCACAAAAAATGATCAATTTGTTAAAAACCTTTAAACCAATAAAATTGGTCGATTCTTACTTTCAAAAGGTAGCATGATTAGATCTTGGAAATAATAATCCAACCGAATTGGGCGGTTATAAATAAAAAAAGGCTTAATTTCTTTCTTAAGCCCTTTTTTATTATTTAGTAGCGGGGCTTGGATTCGAACCAAGGACCTTTGGGTTATGAGCCCAACGAGCTACCAACTGCTCCACCCCGCAATATTGTTGTTTAATAATATAAAAAAATTCCCCGGATGTCAAGTATTTTGTATATTATTTATCAGGTTTTTTCATTGACACTGTTAGAGAAATTTTTTATCATATAACTTCTTCGGAATGAGAACCCTAAAAAAGAGAGAAGTTAAATATGGATCGCCATGAAATTGTCAGGCGTTTAGAAAAAGGCGGCATCATTGCCGTGATTCGGCTAAGCGATACCCGTAAGTTAAACAGTATCATCGAGGCATTAAGTAAAGGCGGTGTAACTGCTTTGGAAATTACCATGACCACCCCTGGTGCAATTGAAGTAATTAAAGAAATTTCAGCTCAGACAAGTGAGAATTTTATAGTTGGGGTTGGCACCGTTTTGGACTCGGAAACTGCGCGAATGGCTATCCTTGCCGGCGCCCAATTTGTGGTGGCTCCCATTCTCAATATTGATATGATCAAAATGGCGCACCGGTATGATAAGGCAGTCATTCCCGGCGCTTTTACTCCCACAGAAATCATGACAGTCTGGGATTACGGTGCAGATATTGTCAAAGTATTTCCTGCCACAGCATTGGGGCCGAAATATTTCAAAGATGTTCACGGGCCGTTGCCGCAGGTAAAATTAACGCCCACCGGGGGTGTTTCATTGGCGAATGCGGCAGAATTTATTCGATCCGGCGCCTGTTGTATCGGCGTGGGTTCCGCATTGATTGAGAAAAAATTTGTTGCCGATTCCAATTGGCCGGCACTAACCGAACTGGCGGCGGCTTTTGTGGCGGAAATCAAAAAAGGAAAAGAGGAATAAATTTCATCAAACTTGAGGAAATCATTATGGCAAAGGTTGTTACATTCGGAGAAATTATGCTGCGTCTGGCGCCCTATCATTACGAACGTTTCATTCAGGCCGGTCAGTTTCAGGCAACTTACGGCGGCGGCGAGGCCAACGTGGCTGTTTCGTTAGCCCATTTTGGCCATGAAGTGTATTTTGTTACCCGTCTGCCGCAGAATCCCATCGGTGATGCGGCGGAGAACAATCTACGCCGGTTCGGTGTCCGCACCGATTTTATACTCCGCGGCGGCAACCGGCTTGGTATCTATTTTCTGGAACACGGCGCTTCCATCCGGCCTTCCAAAGTTGTGTACGATCGCGCCGGTTCCGCGGTCAGTCAGTTGGAGCCGGGCATGATCGACTGGGTAAATGTCTTCCGGGATAAAGATTGGTTTCACATCACCGGCATCACGCCGGCGTTGTCAAAATCCTGTGCCGCAGTAGCTGTCGAGGCTGTGCGGACGGCAAAGGATATCGGTTTAAAAGTAAGCTGTGACCTCAACTACCGCAAAAAACTGTGGACAAAAGAGGAAGCAAAAGAGACCACGACCCATTTGGTTGAATACGTAAATGTGATCATCGCCAATGAGGAAGACGCCGCGGATGTATTTGGCATCCAGGGCGAAAAAACGGACGTAATTGGCGGCAAGCTGAATGTGGCAGGGTATAAAAGCGTCGCCAATCGATTAAAAAATCACTGTAACGCCGAATTGGTTGCCATCACACTGCGTGAAAGCATTTCCGCATCGGACAATAATTGGTCGGCCATGTTATTTGATGGTGAAAATTATTATGTAAGCCGGAAATATCCCATTCATCTCATCGACCGGGTTGGTGGCGGTGATTCATTCGGCGCCGGTCTGATCCATTCATTGTTGCAGGGATGGAACAAACAGAAGTCGCTTGAATTTGCGGTTGCAGCATCTGCCCTCAAACAAACCATCACCGGCGACATGAATATGGTGAACGAAGCGGAAGTGTTAACGGTGGTGCAGGGAGATATTTCCGGCCGGGTGCAACGCTGAACCGAATAGAATAACGATTCACAAACGGAAAAGGTAACTATTCAGGTATGCTTTTTATTTGATGGGTTATAAGCCTTCGACTGAGTTTATCCTGAGCCTTTCGCAAGCTCAGGATAAACTTGACGAAGGGCTCAGGCCGGCTTAACAGCCATGCTAAGCGGAGTCGAAGCGTGATCGCAGCTAATTTTTCGTGCACACCTGAATAGTTACCGGAAAAGAATGAAAGATAAAAAATATTGGAGGATGAAATGATGATTCACTTTTTACCCAAGCTGTCTCACTACAGCCGGCTGGCTTTTCTCGGTTTTATTCTGTTTTCCTTTACTGCTTCTTTCACATATTTGGGACAAGCGCAAACGAAAAAGCAAAAATCCGTTCTGTTTGTTTGGGGCGGTTGGCAAGGTCACGAACCGGAAAAGTGCCGGGACCTTTTTGTCCCCTGGTTGAAGAAGCAAGGATTCAGTGTGGAAGTCTCACATACGCTGGATGCCTATCTGAATCAAGAAAAGATGCAATCTTACGACCTGATCATTCAGGTTTACACTATGGGAAAAATTACCGGCGGGCAGGAAAAAGGATTACTGAACGCCGTACGTAGTGGTGTGGGGCTTGCCGGTTGGCACGGCGGATTGGGAGACTCCTTCCGCAACAACACCAATTATCAGTTCATGGTTGGCGGCCAATGGGTGGCACACCCGGGCGGTATCATCGATTATGTAGTGAATATTAAAGATCATCAGGATCCGGTCACCAAAGGCCTATCCGATTTCAAAATGCACTCCGAACAGTATTATATGCATGTTGATCCGGGTGTGAAGGTGCTTGCTACAACCACGTTCAGCGGAAAATACATTCCCTGGATAAAAGGGGTTGTGATGCCGGTTGTCTGGAAAAAGATGTACGGTAAAGGCCGCGTTTTTTATTCGTCGCTCGGACACGCGGCCAAGGATTTTGAGTTGCCGGAAGTTCTGGAAATTATGCAAAGGGGGATACTCTGGGCCGCCCGTGTTAAAGACTGATACAGCAGCGAACATTTTAAATATAAATGGGTCATCGGGTCATTGCAAATTTGTGCATAATTTGAGAAAAGCTCTGGTAAGGCAGCTAAAAGCTCACGTGTTCTGAAATCATGTGTGGTATATTTCGGCTTAAGTAACTTTTCACATAAACCAACCTGTCGATCTTTACGTAAATCCGGAGCTGCAACAGACCTCCCTTTGTAATCCAATAACGGTTGGAAATATTGATCCGTTTGCTCATCAGAAATAGAGGAAACATTCACATCTGCACAACAATTGAAATAACGATTATTCGAACCAATTCCGAATCACAAATAGGCCTGTAAATACAACACGGGTTTCTTTAACTCGCTATCAGATGAAACTGAATATGAGAAAGGAATAAAGGTGGTTGATAAAGAAATGAACAAAATAAATATAAAATATCACAAGATATTACCGGAATAGAATTATACTATCTATCCACAATAGTGTTCGGCACGATTATTGATTATAAGAAATCAAAAGCAAATTGATTAGATTTGAAGAGAGAATTTCTAATTGCATTTGTTTCTTGTTTTTTTATTTTAAAATATTCAGGTATTTGTTTTCCAATATCTTTTACCCAATCATCTGGAGAACCGAAGATACAAAATTGGGCTCGTGAATTATTAACTCAAGTTTCGCAGTTAGTTAACCGGCATAAAAAAAAGTAGCATACAACCTTACAACTTATTAAATTATAATACGTTAATACATAATTCCAAAACAGAGGTTATATGCTGTATATTGAAGGTATTACAAAATTGCACGAATTGAAAAGATTTTTTACCCAACCTGAAAAAGCCGGTGATACTCTTTTAGATATCAGTGAGACATTCATAGCATTTAAAATACATTTTCAGCCGCCCCAACGGGGGTGAAATACAATAGCCCGGGGCAACGCCCCGGGGGGGGGAAAGAGGAAAAAGAATAACAAACCCTGAAAGGGGGGAATATTTACCTGTGCCGGTACGGTCTGTTCATTTGAATTTTGTATTTCGCCCCTTCAGGGCTTGACTCCGTTGTTTTTTTCCCCCGGAGGCGTTGCCCCGGGCTGGTATATTCCGCCCTTTCAGGGCTTGCAGGATATGAATCAATGAACAGGGATTGTTCCGGAAACATACGGATACTTGTTTTATGCACAGGATGATAAACATCGAAGAATGGAACAAAAGATATTCCGGACAACTGTATTTTTCGGATCCCGACAAGTTACAATACCTGAGTTACTATAAATGCGAAACTTGAGTTAACCTTACTAAGGAAACTTATCGAGAATATTTTTGAAAACCCTTGAAAGGGTTGAAAAAGAAGCTGTTTCTTCTCATTGACACCGGGATTAATCCCGGTGTCAATGAGAAGAAAATTTCCAAAGTAACCGTTTCAACGGTTTAAGTTCAACCTTAATTGAGCGATTGTAGGGCGATTCGCCTGTCTGCACAGGCAGGCTGAATCGCCAACAGAATTTACACTAAAACCATAAACCCGTTTGGTAACAGTAACAAACTTAAAAACAAAAGAATCGCTCAATTCAGGTTCAAAGTAACCAAACGTAATATTGAGCCCTTCAGGGCTTTCAGAGTAAATTCATAAATTCAGACCTCGTTAAATCAGGTATTTTATTGTTCATTAAGTTCTTGTTTACTAGTCAATTGTGAGAAAATCCATTAATAATTGAACACTGCATGTCTGATTTTATACTAAAAAAACAAGTACTTACGCAATATATAGTGCAAATTCATGATGATTTTTATTCGGTTATTTATCCTAATATTTATCAAATTTAACCAGGTCTGAAGTTGTGAAAATTGCCGTTTTTGCACCAGAATTTCTAACCAAAACAGGAGATTAAAATAATGAAAGTGAAATTAATTCTGTCAATCCAATTGTTTCTGTTTCTCTTGTGTCTCTCTATTTCTGCCCGGGGACAGGATTTGAAATTTGCCAAATTTCAAATCCCTGAGAATCCGATCACACTGCAGCGTGCGGTGCAGCCGTGGAGTTCTTTCACGGTTGTCGGCAGAAAATCATTTTTTGTCGGCAAAGAAAATGGGGTTACGGAAGCTTGGGTGGTGCCATTTAAGCTCATTCACGATCTGCAATTTCAGGTTATTCGGGAGGGGAAACAGTATCGCCTCAAATTATCCGGTCTGGCCCGCCGGATATGGGTGCGGCCGGAGGCGACAACCATCCGCTTTGTCCATTCCGGCTTTACTATCGACGCCACTTATTTTGCGCCCATCGAATCCGCGGGTCTGGTGATTCTGCTGGATATTCGCAGTTCGGAAAAATTGACCTTGCTGGTGCAGTTTCAAACCGATTTGCAGCCCATGTGGCCCGGCGGACTGGGCGGCCGGTTCAGCTACTGGGATGACGGGGAAAGAGCGTTCATCATTTCCGAGAGCCGCTGGAAATACGCCGGTTTAATCGGTTCGCCTTTTGGCAGTAAGGGAACCGGCACGCCGGCCCACGCGCAGCCGGAGGCGCCGGTACAATTCCAAATTGATGTGAATCCGGATTCCTGCGCGTCGGTTTTTGTGCCCGTTGTTATTGCCGGCAGCGCGGACGGATTCAAACCGGCGCAGGAAAACTACCGGAAGATTGTGACCAATTTACAACCTCTTTATCAACGGACATTCGATCATTACAAAAACATCCGGGAACAATGTCTCTCCGCCGATCTGCCGGATAAAAAGCTGTCGCTGGCGTTGGAATGGGCCAAAGTCGCCCTGGACAAAGGTCTGATGGAAAATCCGCAATTGGGAACGGGACTTGTGGCGGGATTCGGGCCTTCCGGCAAATCTGCCCGGCCCGGTTTTGCCTGGTTTTTTGGCGGCGATGCGGCTATCAACAGTTGGGCCATCAACGATTACGGTGGTCTGGAAACGGTGAAAAAATCGCTGCAATTTTTCATTAAATACCAGCGAAAGGACGGGAAAATTCCCCACGAAATCTCGCAGAGCGCCGCCATGCTGCCCTGGTTCAAAGAGTATCCGTACGCATACTATCATGCGGAAACTACGCCTTTTTTTCTGGTAGCGGTGGACGACTACGTGCGCCATTCCGGCGATGTCCGCTTTGTGCGGGACAACTGGACGGCCGTCAAAAAGGCTTTCGATTACTGCCTCTCGGCCGATTCCAACCGGGATGGTTTGATGGACAATGTCACAGCCGGTCTGGGCGCCGTGGAATTGGGCGATCTGCGCAAGGCACAAACGGAAGTGGATATCTATCTGGCTTCCGTGTGGATAAAAGCGCTGGATGCCATGAAACGTCTTTCCGAACTGAAGGGAGATAAAAAAATGAGTCGGCAGTGCGCAAGCCGGTTTGACAAAGCAAAACAGGCGCTCAATAAAAAGTTCTGGCGCGCCGACAAACAGATGCTCAGCTTTTCCGTAATGACGGACGGTTCCACCATCGACGACAAAACCACCTGGCAGGCGGTACCGCTCTGTTTTGATTTGATCCCGGCCGACCGGGCAGATGCAGTGATGAAAATGTATGAACAACCGGATATGGCAACCGGTTGGGGCGTGCATTTTCTGGCTAAATCCAGTCCCAAATACCGGTATTGGGGCTACAACACCGGCGCCGTCTGGCCGTTTACCACCATGTTCGTCATTTGGGGCGGTTTCCGCACCGGTCATGCCGATTTTGCCCGGCAGCAATGGGAGAATGTAGCGAACCTTACTTTCACCCAGCAGTTGGGCGCCATTTCCGAGCTGTTCTCCGGCGACCGGTTCCAGCCCATCGAGGCGGCAGTACCGCACCAGTTGTTCTCCTCCACACCGGTTGTTGTAGGGTTCACCCGGGGCATTATGGGCCTGGAGCCGGATGTGCCCAGGCATATTCTCCGCTTCGAACCCAACTGGCCGCGGGACTGGACCGAGGCAGAGATCGACAACATTCCCTTTGGTGAAAATAAGATTACGCTGAAACATGTCCATAACCGGAATGAAATAAAATTAACCTGGGTGAAGAATACAAACTTCACTCTTCAGTTGGATATTTCTTATGCACTGTCAGCCGGGGAATCCGTTAGCGGCGTCGAAGTGAACGGCAGCCGGATTGAATTCAAAAGGGCCGGTGAACAGCTTCGGATGAATATTGATTTGCAAAAGGAGAGTACAGTTATCAAATTAAAAGGAAATTTTTTGGTGCAGGACAAGAAAACGAAAAAGCGATTAACCATTGGCGAAACAGCAAGATAACAGTATGATCAACACTCTCTAAAATTAAACGGTTGTAGCGCTGTTTGCTGAATTGCTCAATTTAAAATTAAATGTAACGATTCAGGTAGATTGAAGACCCCCTCCTGTACTCCCCTCAAGGGAGGTACGGGGGGTGTAAAACAACTTCCAACCTGAATTGAACGATTCTCTTGTATTTGAGCTTACCATTTCTACAAAATGGGTTTTCATTTTTTGAATAAATCCCGTTGGTGATTCAGCCTGCCTGTGCAGACAGGCGAATCGCCCTACAATCGCTCAATTCAGGTCCAATATAATCGTATTGTATCCCGGTAATTTCCGGTTTGGTTTTTGCATGCTTGTGATTTACAAAGTTTGTTCCGTAGTAATAAACTACCGGACTAAAAATAGGAAGTGTCACGCCTGAGGCTAACACACCCCAAAGCAGGACGTTTTAGCGTTCTTTCTAATTTTTGCCTCGTGGTTTACCACGGGGCGGTGTGGCGGCAAAAACCTAACCGGAAATTACTGATTGTCTCCTGAATTGCTATGAACAAATATAAAACAGGAAAAGACATTTATGAAATTCATCGATTTGAAATATCAGGATCATGTTGCAGTTGCCACATTTAATCGCACAACCAACACAATCAACGCGCAATTGGTTGTCGATCTGGAAGAATTGGTGCAAACCGCCCGCAAGAAATCTGCGGCAATTGGTTTGGTGGTTACCGGCGGTAGTGAAAAATTTTTCTCCATGGGTTTCGATCTGCCGGAAATATTTCCTCTGTCCCGGGAGGAATTCACCGTCTTTTTTAAACGGTTCAACAGGCTTTGTCTGGATTTGTTCACGCTGTCAAAACCCACCATGGCGGCCATACCCGGACATGCCGTTGCCGGGGGCAATATCCTGGCGCTCTGTTTCGATTACCGCTTTATCGCCGCCGGTCACAAATTGATGGGCCTTAATGAAATCAAACTGGGCGTGCCGCTGCCGTATGTTTGCGATTGTATGCTGCGCAACCAGATCGGTTACCGCCATGCCCGCACCGTCGCCGACAGCGGTGATTTTTTTAAGCCGCCGCAACTGCTGGAAATGGGAATGATTGACCGCATTCTAAAACCGCACCGGTTACTCCCGGAAGCGGTTCGGCATGTACGACGAATCGGTGAAACCTCGCTGCCTGCTTTTACCATGATCAAACGAAACAGGGTGGAAAAAGTAGTTGCGGAAATAGCGGAGCAACTCGAAGCGCGGGAAGAGATATTTGTCGATTCCTGGTATTCCGATGAAACGCGCAAGCGGTTGCAACAGGCGATGGAGAAATTTTAGAGAGCAGGTTAAGTAATTTTTTTTAACGCTGAGGGCGCAGAGATTAGTTAGAAAAAATTTGGGGGTTGACCTGTAGTGATTCCCGGATGATGATTTGTGAGAGTTGAGAATATTTTTTTCTGACCGGATTAACGGGATTGAAAAAAATCCTGTCGATCCTGTAAATCCGGTCAAAAAAAAACGCTTTGCAAGGTTCATGAGTCGTATCCCCTGAACCCGCTGTTTGATTGCAGCCGAAAAATCAATTCCCCTTTTTGCAAACCGGTATCAGTTCTCTTTTTTGAGTTCCTTAGCCAAACTATCTTTCACCGCTTTTGCCCAGCCGAAATCGGGATTTATTTGCAGGGTTTTATTGACAAATTTTAATGCGGCCGCGTGATCGCCGCTTTCCATTTGCCAGGTTGCCATCATCATTAGCGCATCTTCGTAACCCCAATCCGGCAGCAGAGGATCTGTACCTTTCTCTTTGCCGAATTGCTCGATTGCGACCTGCATCTGCCGCATCGCTTTTATCTTGCTGCCGCCAAACTGTTCCGGTGTGTAATAAACGGAAGTGGCTTGTAACAGCAGTACCCGGGGATTGTTGGGTTGTAATCTTTTCGCATTTTCAAAAGAAACAAAGGATTGCTGGCCAAGCGACATGGCAAGGGATGGGTTTAAAGATATCTTCTGGCCGTATAATGTGGCAAGCAGGGCATGAGCGTCGGCAAATTTTTTATTTTTTTTAATTGCCTGCTCCAGATTTTTGATGCCGTCATCCAAATATTGGCCTGCTCTGGCATCCTGCGAGATGAAATACCTGGAGGCAAGACGGTAATCTGCCAGCCCGGTGTAGTAGTGCGCGAGAGATTCTTCTTTCTTCTGCGCAAGTAATCGCTCAAAAATGGATCTGGCTTTGATGATGTTCGCTTCATTCCAGTTATCGGTCGCTTCCGCAAGCTGCTTTTTCCCTGCCAGAATGAATTTGTCGGTGGATATTTGTGAAAATGCAAAGTTTACTGTGAATGTTGTGCAGAAAATAAAAATTAAAAAGAGTTGTATTTTTCTCATTTTTTTCTCCTTCAGAAATTAGAAAGTCGTTGTCTTGTTTGTCTCATCCGGTATGCTTTAGTCGCATTCACGGTTAAAAAAGTATCAACGATGTACAATCCCGTCAGTTTAGAAAAGATCAAACGATTGAAACGCCATAGTGAAACCAATATAGATGAAACGGGAAAAATTGGTTGTCCGCGGTTCTCTGGTAGAGTAATCAATTGAATAATCATAATCAAGGACATTTTTTCGATTGGTAATATTGGACAGACCGGCATAAAAAACCACGTAATTGCTCCCCTTCAGCGGCTGATAATAGGTGGCGCTGGTGTCGAACCGGTGATAAGTCGGCAGGCGTTCGGAATTTACCGCTCCCTCGATGGGATGATAAAAATTGTAAACAGGGTCTTTCACAGCCGATACAACCGGCGTAACCGGACGACCGGTGGCAATCCGGTAGGTAAAACCAAAATTAAATTGTGGTGTCAGATTCAGTTTGGTAACAATTGTGAGATTGTAGGTAATATCGAATGGCGAAGGCGCGTATTCATAGCTGTATGAATCGGAAATCATGTCTGGAGATTTTTGCAGCACAATTTTTCTTGCCTGATATCGTTTGGAGCGAATGATGCCGTAGGAAATCCAGCCGTTCACCGGATCTTTGAACAGCTCGCCATATTTAAAAAACAGATCAAGGCCGCCGGCAAAACCGTAGCCATCGTTCAAACTGCCCCGGCTTGCGTCAGCCAACAGGAGGTGGTCATATTTTTTGTAATAGCTCTCCGCGCGAAATTGATATTTTTCGTTGCGATAGTCATACCCAAGGATGATGTGCTGCGCCCGCATTGCCTGTAAATTGGGATTCCCCGGGCCGGGTGCATAGGAAATGGGAGCGGCAAATTGATGAAAAATCCCCCAGGAAAACCGCATGGAACTGTGTTTGGTCATGGAATACAGCAGCGAGGCGCGGGGATCCGTAACCCATTGGCGGGACAAGTTGTGATGATCCCTGCGCAGTCCCAGGTTCAGGGCAACATCCCGCCGCAATTTGATGACCGATTCACCGTAAAAACCGACACGCCGGGCGCCAAATTTTTCATCCAACCGAAAGAATTCGGAATTTGGATCCAACAATACACGATATGCCGGAACGGTGCCGCTGAATCTGTTGATAGTATATTCAATTTCACCGCCGAAATTGATGTTCATTTTCTTTGTCGCTTCAATTTCCTGGTCGGTTCTCAATTTGTAGGTGTCATCCCGCTGGGTCAAATTGATGATTCCTAAAGCTATCTCCGATTGAAACCGGTTGAGTGATAAGCTGGTTTTCGATAACCAGTTTTCCCGGAGAAGGTCGGACCATTGTAAATTGTAAAGCCGGTTCAAACCGCTGCCTGTAAAAACGGCATCAAAAGATGGTTGATCCACTTTTACTCCCACTTCATCCCGGCTGCCGAAGGCAAAGAATTTAAGCTGTCCGCTGTCCGAATATCTGTAAATCAGGCTGAAATTGCCGTCCTGCGAATTTGGCAGCACCGAGAATTCTTCTTTGCTGTGGTTTAGTTTGAACATCAAATCGGTGGCAATATAATTACCTGAAAGGTGCATTCCCAATTTACCCGGCACTAAAACCTGCGCCGCGCCGGCTGAGATACCGGCCAAACCCAGATTGAAATTGTAGGAGGTCTGCTCCGGCAATCCCAGGCTCTCCATGGCCAGCACTGCCGACAGTGCATTTCCGTATTTTACGGAGAAGCCGCCGCTGGAGAAAAAAGTGCCGCGCACCAGAAAGGGGGCGATGGTACCAAACACGCCGCCGGTCGGCGATTCCCAGCGGTACGGATGCACAACCGTCGCCTGATCCAGAATAGTAACTGTTTCACTCACGTCTCCGCCGCGCACAAAAAGGCCGGAACCGTCATCCAGTTTGGAAACCCCGGGATAAGTCTGGATGGCCAGATAAATATCCGCCGCGGCGCCCGGTGTTGTCACCACATCCATGTTTCGCAGCGTTACACCTTTTTCATCACCGGAAGTGAAAGCACTGGCGGAAACCGTCATCCCTTCGGTTTGCAAGACGGTGGGGAGTAATTTGATGGTAAGTTTAATCTTTGCTCCGGGCTGAACCGTGATCTTCCGCTCATAAGTCTCAAAACCGATGAACATTGCCGTAAGGATTCGTTCCCCCGTTTTTGTGGTTGAAAATTCAAAATAGCCGGTGGAATCCGTTACATCGCCTTCAAACCCGTCTTTGAAAAAAACATTAACAAAAGGGAGTGGCTTGTTATTTTGATCCGCTACGGTTCCGGTTACCATAACTTCTCCGGGGGGCTGCGGATAAACCGATGCCGGTATTGTGCAGAATATGAAAAGAAGTATCAAAAAGAAAATCGGTTTTCTCATTGCGGATCCCGAAAATTTGAACAATTAAAAATGTAACATCTCTTACGCAAAGCGGTAACCCATGTTCCGAAAAATTCTGATTTGACAAAAAACCGATTCCATTGCTAAAAAAACCGTTACCGTTTTTATATCGTAAAATTGGCGATGTGATTTTAGTCAAACTTAAATTGAGCGATTCTATATTGTTTTGAGCTTGTTACTGTTGCCAAGCGAGTTTTCATTTTTTTGTGTAAACCCGGTTGGCGATTCAACGAATCGCCCTATAATCGCTCAATTAAGGTAACACTTTAGTTTTTTGATAAAATCTGCGTCCTATGCGCTCTCCGCGTCTCTGCATTTGAAAACGCCCGTTTTTTAACGCAGAGGACGCAGAGAAATTGGCTAAAATTGGGGAATAAAAATTGTTGATAACTTTTTAGTGCCTGACCGGGAACTCCGCTATTTTATTGTTTTCGCATGATTTAAGCGGAAATCCACATCAACCCGGCAACCTGTTATTCCCGATAAAAACATTCGGGAATAACAGGTTGCCGGATAATTGCCGTTTTTAAAAACTAAAGTATTACTTTTTTGATATGTTATTCGTTACAAAAAACCGCCCGGAAGCGACTGAGTATTTTTTCGGTTTTTATTTTGGCTATAAATTATTCTTGCTTTTTGAAGCGGAATGCATTAACATTTTTCAGTGGTTTTTATTGGGATCAGAAAGGGAAAAGAATGTATAAAAATGTTAAAATCGCCGCCGGCCTTTTTTTCTCTGCCGTTTTGTTTATTTCCTGTTCCGATAAAAAACAATCTTCTCAGGCGCAAACATCACTGAATAAGAAACAGCAAACAACTTTTCGTTTTGACCGGGAATCCGCCTCCCATTTTGCTGAACCGGCTCTACGCTGTATCAAAAAAGAATATCCCAACAAATTAGGTCACGTGATGAATGACGAAACGGAGGTGAAAAGCCCCCACGAATTGCATCCGGCGTTTTATGGCTGTTTCGACTGGCACTCTTGCGTACACGGTCATTGGATGCTGGTGCGGCTGTTGAAAATGTTTCCCGATCTGCCGCAGGCGCGGGAAATCCGGAAAGCGATCGATGGAAATTTAACCGCCCAAAATATTCTGATTGAAGTGGAGTACCTGCACCAGCGTAACCGGAAATCTTTTGAGCGGACGTACGGCTGGTCATGGCTGCTCAAATTGGCTGATGAACTTTACACCTGGAACGACCCCGACGGGAAAAGATGGTCAAAAAATTTGCAGCCTCTTGCGGACGCCGTTGTGGTACGTTATTTGGAATTTTTACCCAAACAGACGTACCCCATCCGGCGCGGCGTGCATCCCAACACAGCTTTCGGTATCTCGTTTGCACTGGATTATGCACGCACAACGGACAATGCCAAGCTAGAAAAGCTGCTCACCGACCGTGCCACCGCCTACTATTTTAAGGATACCGATTATCCTGCCAAACTGGAACCCGACGGCGATGACTTTTTATCCCCCAGTTTGATCGAGGCCGACTTGATGCGCCGCATTTTAACGGGGAAAGATTTTGCCGGATGGTTTCATCAATTTTTGCCCAACCTTGTCAACGGCGAACCCCAAACGCTGTTACAACCGGCAAATGTCAGTGACCGCAGCGATCCCAAAATTGTCCATCTTGACGGATTGAATTTAAGTCGTGCCTGGTGTATGTACGGCATCGCTTCTTCTCTGCCGGAAAATGACCCGGCAAGGCCGATTCTGCTCCGTTCTGCAGAGAAGCATGCCGAGGCTACCTTGCCTTTTATTACCAGCGGCAATTACGAAGGGGAACATTGGCTGGCTTCTTTTGCAATTTATATGCTAACTATTCGAGGCCGGTAAGTTGCGTTGACAACACAAAAAAATCATTCGTGCAAAATTATGAAAATCGTGATTTCACTAAATTCGAAGTGGCTGTAACAACAGAACAGAATTAATCAGATTGTGAGGTGTGTATATGGAAAAAGCAAATTTGGATTGGGAAAAGATTCCGTTTAGTTATAAAAAAACCGATGGTCATTTGGAGTATCGATTCAGCGATGGTAAATGGGATGAAGGCGTTGTGGTGAAAGATGACACCATCTCCCTGAATATAGCTGCCACCTGCCTGCATTACGGCCAGGAATGTTTTGAAGGGCTTAAAGTATTTGAAGGAAAAGACAGACAGGCGCTGGTTTTTCGCATCGATGAAAACGCCAAACGGTTGGCCGGATCAGCCAGGAAAATATTGATGGAAGAAGTCCCGGAAAAAATGTTCATCGATTCGATTTATAAACTGGTAAAATTGAACAGACGGTTCATTCCGCCCCACGGAAGCGGCGCCAGTTTGTACATCAGACCGTTGTTATTGGGAATTTCACCCATCATAGGTGTGAAACCTTCCACGGAATATTTGTATCTTGTGTTCAGTACGCCGGTCGGTCCCTATTTTCCAACCGGACTGAAACCGATTAAACTGCTGGTTGAGGAATCCATTGACAGGGCAGCTCCCGGCGGCGTTGGCGACGTGAAAGTAGGCGGCAATTACGCTGCAGGATTGCGAGCAACGCATAAAGCCAAAGACCTGGGATACAACGAAGTGTTGTACCTGGATGCCAAAGAGAAAAAATATATCGATGAATCCGGTCCCGCCAATTTTTTCGGCATCACCAAAGACGGTAAATATGTTACACCGGATTCCAATTCTATTTTACCCAGCATTACCAACATGAGTCTGCGGGTTTTGGCGGAAGAGATGGGTTTAAAAGTGGAAAAGCGTCCCATGCGCGTGGAAGAGATTTTTAATCTGAAAGAAGCCGGTTGCTGCGGCACCGCCGCGGTAATCACACCGGTGAAGAGCATTACCTGCCGGGATAAAACCGTCACCTATAGTGAAAGGGATGAGATTGGTCCTGTCTGCAAAGAGTTGTACGAAAAACTGACGGCAATTCAACTGGGTCTGGCTGAGGACAAATACGGCTGGGTGAGAGAAATTCCGCTGGACTAAACCACAAATCTGCAAATTGACTGTATCATGATTTGTGTATGAACAGATTGTACCGGCACAGGTAAATATTCCGCCCTTTCAGGGCTTGTTATTCTTTTTCCTCTTTCCCCCCCGGGGCGTTGCCCCGGGCTATTGTATTTCACCCCGTTGGGGTGGCTGAAAATGTCTTTTAATTGCTATGAATGTCTCACTAATATCTGAAAAAGGGTGCTTAAACAAAACAACCTTATTAGTTAATAATTAATAGGTTACGTGGTCATAAATCAGAAGGTGTTTTCCAATAGTTTCCATTAGTTGGGGCTAATATTTATAAAAATATTTTCACCAATTAGTGTATTTGACTAAGAATATTAGGATTTTTAACATTTTAAATTGTCATTTGTTAATTTGCAAAAGCTCTGTTTAAACAACCTTTGAAAGAGTATCACCGGCTTTTTCAGGTTGGGTAAACAATCCTTTCAATTCGTACAATTTTGTAATATCTTTAATATACAGTATATAACCTCCGTTTTGGAATTATGTATTAACGTACTATAATTTCAGACCTCGTTAAATTTGATAAATATTAGGTTGAATAACCGGACAAAAATCATAATGAATTTGCACTATATATTGCGTAAGTACTTGTTTTTTAGTTTAAAGTCAAACATGCAGTGTTCAATTATTCATGGATTTTCTCACAATTGACTAGTAAACAAAAATTTAATGAACAATAAAACACCTGATTTAACGAGGTCTGAATTTAATAAGTTGTGAGGTTGTATGCTCCTTTTTTTATGCCGGTTTCCCTTATTTTTTTACCGGTTAACTAACTGCGAAACTTGAGACATTAATTC
This sequence comes from uncultured Deferribacteres bacterium, assembly GCA_913009825.1. Taxonomy (GTDB): domain Bacteria; phylum Zhuqueibacterota; class JdFR-76; order JdFR-76; family DREG01; genus DREG01. The sequence goes on along the minus strand of CAJVYQ010000001.1, from coordinate 60,084 downwards.
ACAAATATGATTTCCTAATGAATGCTTTAAAGATAAATCTTCCTCCCGGCGTTTCACAAGAAGACGCAAAATTATTATTAATGATAAAGTTATTTGAAACAGGAAAACTGTCCCTGGAACAAGCCGCAAAATTTTCAGGATATTCAAAGCGAACTTTCATAGAATTATTAGGTAAATATGGTGTTCCTGGATTAGATTATCCTGCCCAGGATTTGGAACAAGAGTTAAACTATGATTGAGGAAATTGTCGGCAACAGTTCATGTCTGATCGCACTTGAGAGAATAAACAAACTCAAAATATTGAATGAATCTTTTGAAAAGGTTATAATTCCGCGTGCAGTAGAAAGAGAATTTGGGAAAAGAATAGATTGGTTAACAGTGAATGAAGTCCAAAATATTTCTGTTGTTACTTCTCTAAATATTCAAATTGGTGATGGAGAATCGGAAGCCATCGCACATTAATCTTGATTATATATTTCTTGATCCTAAATTGAGCGATTTTGCATTTTATATACTTGGTTATAATACCAAAACAATTATCAGAATTATTGTCGTAAATCCAAATAAATCAGTATGTCGATTCGGCGAATCGACCTGCAATCGCTCATTTTAACGATTATCTACTCCCCCCAAAAATCCGTTCGCCTTCAGCCATTCCGCATTCAAAATAGCGCCGCCGGCGGCGCCGCGGATGGTGTTGTGCACCAGCGCCACTAAGCGGAAATCCAAAACCGGGCAGGATTGCACCTGGCCAACCGATACGGTCATTCCGTTGTCCCGGTCAACCTGGGCAAAAGGCTGCGGATCAAAGGATTGGTCTGTCAGGCGAATCGGATGCTGTGGTGCCCCCGGTAATTTCCATTTCGTCAACGGAGAGACAAAATCGGAATAGGCCGAGAAAACCGCTTCCAAGTCTGCAGCGCGGTCTGTCGCCAATGAAACTGAAATCAGATGTCCGTTGCGCACCGGAACCCGGTTACACTGAGCGCTGATACTTATTTCAGCAGGAAAAATTTTGTTTTCCCGCAATTTCCCGAAAATTTTTAACGGTTCGCTGCGGATTTTTTCCGCCTCGCCGGAAATATTGGGGATCACATTGCCTAAAATATCCAAAGATGCCACGCCGGGGTAACCGGCTCCGGAAATGGCCTGCAGTGTGGTTACTAGCATTTTTCTGATACCGAATTGCTGAAAAACCGGTAAGACTCCCATCGCCAATCCCACGGTGGTGCAATTGGGATTGGTAACAATAAAGCCGCTGCCGAAGCCGTATTTTTCCCGCTGCAACTGAATCAGGCTGATATGGCCGGGATTCACTTCCGGAATGAGAAGGGGGATGAGAGGATCCAGCCGGTGGTTTTTTGCGTTGGAGATTACCGGAATACCGGCGACCGCAAACTTCCATTCGATTTCTCTTGCCACGGATGAATCCAGGCCGGAAAAAACAAAATCGCAATTGAATTCCGGTTGTGGCGGAAGCACTTTCATGTTGACAATATTCTCAGGGATAGGAGTTTGCAAAATCCAATTGGCTGCTTCCCGGTAAGTTTTCCCCGCCGACCGTTCCGATGCGGCCAGGGCGGTTACCCGGAACCAGGGATGATTTTTTAACAGGGCAATAAATTGCTGTCCTACTGCGCCGGTGGCGCCCAAAACACCAACTCTTAATTTTTCCATTTTTCTCTTCTTTCAAATATGTTTTGTTTTGAAACGGTTGTTATTTTTTTCTGTAAGACAACTTTCAACGCCACATTCAAAACCGGTTTTTACGGCTGCATGCCGGCGATGACGCTTTCTGGATAGGTTAAATGGGATTGCATCCTGTCTGATTTAGAGGCGGAGAAAAAAGTGCGGTGTAATTCCGGCACCACGCGGGGAAGGTGTTTTTCATCACAAATAAAACTGATGCTGATTTCCGATCCGCCCTGCGAAATCATGGAAACAGGAACATCGTGAACCGCAGCAAATATCTGTTCGGCAATGCCAGATTTCTGCCGTATCTGTTCGCCAACCACGCAGACAACCGCCTGTTTCTCCACAACACCGACCGATCCGAACGATTGCAGCTCCCTGATTACCTGTTTTATATGGACATTTTCATGCAGTGCAATCGCCACGGAAACAATAGAGGACGCAATCAGATCGATGGCAATTTGGTAACGCTCGAATACTTCGGTAATTTTTTTCAGGAAACCGTACGATTTGAACATTTTGGAAGAAACGATGGTGATCAGAGTCATCCCTTCTTTGTAAGCAATGCTGCGAACCGGCTGACCGTTTGGCGGCAATTCCGGTAGAATCAGGGTACCTTTGCCATCCGGGCGGTGGGTATTCAAAACCCGTACCGGAATCTGTTGCTCCATAGCCGGGATAAGAGTTTTGGGGTGCAGCACCCGGGCGCCGAAATAGGCCAATTCGGCCGCTTCCCTGAATGACAAAACCGGGATTGACCGGGCATCAGCAACCAGACTGGGATCGGCCGTCATAATTCCATCCACATCGGTCCAGATTTGCACTTCCTGCGCCTGCAGAATGGCGCCCAAAAGCGCCGCCGTATAATCGGAGCCGCCGCGTCCCAATGTTGTGGTACGGCCTTTACGGTTGCTGCCGATAAATCCCGCCAAAACCGGGATTGCTTCTCTGTTCAATTCCGGCAGCAGAAGCTGTTCTACCTGTTGCCCGATCCTATCAATTTTGGGTTCGGCTGCGTTGAACCGGGAATCTGTTGCCACAATCTTCCTGGCATCCAGCCAAACGGCGGGTAAACTGATCCATCGAAAAACGGTGCTTAAAATTGTGGTTGATAACAATTCGCCGTGAGCTAAAAATTCATCCCGGACCGGCGGTGAAAAATCCCGCAAAGCCGCCAATCCGGTCAACATCTGTTTCAGGTTGGCAAAATAACCGGAAACCTGCGCCGCAAGTTTGTTCCTGTCTTCACCGGGGGGTAAAAAAGCCTGCATGAGATCGAGATGATATTCCTGTGTTTTGCGTAAAATAGCATAACTCTCCTCCGCCTGGCCCGATACTGCGGATTCCGCCATTTCAATCAATCGATCGGTTGTTTTGCCGAAAGCGGAAAACACCAGCACGATCTTTTCCTGCCGGCTCTTTTGAATGATTTGAATCACCTTGCGAATTGCGCTAACGCTGCCGATGGACGTTCCGCCGAATTTCAACACTTTCATGTCAAACTTCCTTCAGAAAAGATGCTATGGTTTTATTCAACTGCTCGTATTCAATGAGAAAAGCATCGTGACCGTGGATCGATTTTATCTCCCGGTATTGCACTGATTTCCCCAATTTTGTTAACTGCACCGCCGTTTGCTTCATCTCCCGGGCGGTAAAAAGACGATCGGTATCGATCCCCAGCGTTAAAACAGATGCCTTTATTCTGTTCAGCGCCTCATCCGTACCGGCAAAACCGGTACTTATGTCGTGCCAGTCCATCGCCCGGGTCAGCGTGAGGTAACTGAACGGATCGAACCGCTGCACCAGTTTTTTCCCCTGGTAATGGAGATAATTTTCAATCTGAAACCGGTTTTCCGGATCGAAATTTTTTCCGGAATGATTTTTTACCCGCTCCCGTTTGAACCTCTGTTCGAATGAGATTTCACTGCGGTAGCTGATCATGGCAATCATGCGCGCCAATTTCAAGCCTGCGCCGTTGACACCGTTGCCGTTCTTCACCTGCAGCAGGATCGCCTGCCGTGCTACTTCATTTAAACCGATCACCCAGGGTGAAGCGGCAACGGTGCCGGCAATGGGGATGATGGATCTGGCCGGATCAGGAAAGGTCACGGCAAATTGCCAGGCAACCATGGCGCCCAGAGAACCGCCGATGACTGTTTGCAATACCGGAATCTGCAGATAATCCAACAATGCTTTCTGCACCCGCGCCATGTCAATGGTAGAGATTGGCGGGAATTCCATGCCGTATTTTAGGTTGGTTTGCGGATTGATACTTGTCGGCCCGGTGGTGCCGTAACAACTGCCGAGCAGGTTGCTGCAGATGATGAAATAGCGGCCGGGATCCAGCGCTTTGCCGCGGCCGATCAGTCCCTGCCACCAGCCGTGATTTTTGTCATCGCAGCGGGGCCGGGAAGCGGCATGGGCATCCCCGGTTAAAGCATGAACCACCAAAATGGCGTTGTCCCGGGCGGGCGATAGCGAGCCGTATGTTTCAAACGCCACATCAACCGGAAAAAGGTGCTCGCCGGAAATTAATGGCAGCGGATTTTCCGAGTCGAACAAGCGAACCGTTTGTGTCTGTGTTGAAAATTCGGTTCCGGACCTTTTTTCAATTTGAGTTTGCTGTAAAATCATCGGATACAACCCTGCTGTTTTGTTCAACATGCGGCCAGCGCCTGATCCAGGTCGGTGATAATATCTTCCACGTGTTCCAAACCGACGGAGAGACGCACCAGGTCTTCGGTGACACCGGTCGAGATTCTTTCTTCCTGAGTAAGCTGCCGATGGGTAGTACTGGCCGGATGGATTATAAGAGTCTTCGCATCGCCGATATTGGCCAGGAAGGAGATCAGGTTTACCTGTTCGGTAAGTTTTTTCCCTGCTTCAATGCCGCCTTTTACACCGAATGTCAAAATAGCACCGAAACCGTGTGACAAATATTTTACAGCCAGTTGATGGTGAGAGTGGGACGGCAAACCCGGGTAACTGACCCAGGAAATTTTCGGGTGGTTTTGCAGAAATTCTGCTACACGGCGTGCATTTTCACAGTGGCGTTCCATGCGCAGCGGTAGTGTTTCCAGTCCCTGCAGAAACAGAAATGAATTGAACGGACTGAGTGCCGGCCCCAAGTCGCGCAAACCTTCCACACGGACTTTGAGCGCAAAAGCGATATTGCCGAAGGGACTTGCGGCACCGAAAGTTTCCCAGAAACGTAGGCCGTGGTAACCTTCGCTTGGTTCGGTAAAATCGGGGAAACGTCCGTTGTCCCAGCGGAAGTTGCCGCTGTCGACGATGACCCCGCCAATGGAGGTGCCGTGTCCGCCGATGAATTTGGTCGCCGAATGGAGCACAATGTCCGCTCCGTAGCGAAAGGGCCGGCACAAGTACGGACTGGCGACGGTGTTGTCTACGATCACCGGTACGCCGTGGCTGTGAGCAAGATCACAAACGGCCGTAAAATCGGGCACATCGCCCCTTGGGTTGCCGATGGTTTCCAGATAGATTCCTTTCGTGTTTGCATCGATCCTTTCTTCGATAGCGGTAAGATCATTATTTTGCACAAAATGAACTTTGATGCCCAACCGCGCCAACGAAACTTTGAAGAGATTGTAAGTGCCGCCATACAAACTGGAAGAGGAGATAAATTCATCACCCTGTTTTGCCAGGGTAAGTGCGGTCAATGTTTCCGCGGCCTGTCCGGATGCGGTCGCCAGCGCTGCCGTACCGCCCTCCAGCAGCGCCATTCGCTTTTCGAAAACATCTGTGGTTGGATTCATGATGCGGGTGTAAATATTGCCGAATTTTTTCAACTCAAACAGAGCCAAAGCGTGATCGGCATCTTCAAACAAAAAGGACGATGTCTGATAAATGGGAACCGCCCTGGAACGGGTGACGGCATCCACTTCCTGCCCGCCGTGAAGCGCCAATGTCTCGAAATGGTACTTTTGTTGTGTCATCTTTTCTCCTTTCCTTAAAATAAAAAAACCCCTTCCGGCGTGTGCCTGAAGGGGTTTATTAAAAATTACTATTTATTTTTAGTTCACCGGAACACGCACCTCTCGTGGTTGCAAATCATCATTTGCATCATCATGTTGTGCATCATCATGTCGGTGAAAGAAAAATTCATGATTTTACGAGTTTCCTTTTCTTACTTTTTCGGTAAATTGGCTAAAAAGGTAAAGTATTAATTCGGTAATGTCAAGATTTTTTTTCGGTAACGGAAGAATCTTTTGTTTGGGGAAGATAAGAAATTCAGGATTAAACCTTCCGGGAAGATTAAAAACATTCCGGCTTTTTTAAACCCGGAAGGTTTACCATTTGGAAAATTGCTTTTCATACAGAAAATTGTTGAAATAAATTAACCGTATCCCTATATTGGAAAGGAACAATCCTTCAGAAAAAAATTCGGAGAAATGCCATGAAAATTTTCCTCTCTGTTCTGTTCAGCATGTTTTTGTTTAGCCAATTGGCTGCCGGGCAGGATATTCCCTTCAATCCCGGACAATCCCTCGGTGTCGATTACCAGAGTCAGATAAACCCTTACTACTGGAAAAACCGGCCGCCTTTTGCCGGTTACTGGCAGCAGGATGTTCATTACAAAATCAAAGCGGAACTGGATGTAAAGTCACGCATCATTACCGGCAAGCAGACGTTGATTTATAGCAACAATTCACCGGACACGCTGCTTTTTGTCTATTTTCACCTTTACCAAAACGCCTTTCAGCCGGGCAGCTACAACGACCGGTTGCGGCGTTCCAGGGGTGATAATTCTTTAGCCAAACTGGGCAAAGAATCGCGGGGCGGTACCAATATTGATAAAATTACGGACGGCAGCAATAATCCGTTGAAAATAGAAATGGATAACACCATCATGAAAGTGTTTCTCAATGAACCGCTGCTGCCCGGCGCTTCGGTTGTTTTCCGCATTGATTTTAAAACGTATTTCGGCTTTATCCGCCGCCGCATGAAATACAATCCCAGTCACGGTTTCGACCAATTTACCGGCACTCAATGGTATCCGCGTATCTCCGTTTACGATATGAAGTTCGGCTGGACCACGGATCAACATTTGGGACATGAATTTTACGGCGACTTCGGCACGTATGAAGTCGATTTGACCCTGCCCAACGATTTTGTGGTAGCGGCCACCGGTTACCTGATAAACCGGAAAGAGGTACTGCCCGCCGCGCTGATGAAGAAACTGGCTATTCGCAATTTCAAAAATAAACCGATGGGAGAAAAGCCGTCGGTCATTATCAAGAGGGACCCGGAACATCCCAAAACCTGGCGCTACAAAGCGGTGAATGTGCACGATTTCGCCTGGACGGCAGATCCGTCTTATCGCATCGGTATGGCGGAATGGGACGGCATTAAATGTTACGCTTTTGCCCGGGAATGGAAAGCGGCCAAATGGCAGGACGCTGCGCAGTTTGCCGCCGATGTGATCCGCACCTATTCCACCGACATCGGCCGTTTTGGTTATCATAAAATGATTGTTGCCGATGCCGACGACGGCATGGAATATCCCATGATCACCATGGACGGCGGTACCAGTCCCGGATACTATGGCTTGTTTGCCCATGAGATTGGCCACAATTGGTTTTTCGGTATGGTGGGCAACAACGAAACCTACCGTGCGTTTTTGGATGAAGGGTTCACTCAATTTCTCACCGCCTGGTCTATGGAAAAGCTGGTTCACCGCAAAGGAAAACCGGGGAAGGAAAATTTCAAATATGAAAATAGCAGCAACGAACGATGGAGGAATTATTATTCTTATTTCGGCAATGTAAAAAACAATGCCGATGCGCCGTTAACCACGCATTCAGATCTGTTCAATTTAACCCGGGGCGGCGCCTTTCTCTATAGCGAAGTGTATTACAAAACGGTTGTTATGCTTTATGCGCTGCAGTATGTGTTGGGAGATCACCTGTTTCAAAATGCTCTCGCATATTATTTTAATAAATGGAAATTTTGCCATCCTTATGAGGAAGCTTTTCGCCGGGCGGTCATCGAATACACCGATTGGGATTTGAATTGGTTTTTTGATGAATGGCTGGATAAAACGTACGAAGTGGATTACGCTGTGGACAAATTCAAAGCGGAAACAACAACTTCCGGCTGGCAGGCAAAAGTGAAACTCCGCCGCAAAGGCCGGGCAATTATGCCGCTGGATCTGGTTTTTAAATTGTCCAACGGTTCCACTGTACTTGCAGTTGTGCCGGTTAGCGACCAGGTAAAAAAGGAAGGCGGCCCTATTGTTTTGCCAAAATGGTACGGCTGGGGTAATTTTAACCCGGATTATGAAACGTCCGTGCCGCTTCCGGCCAAACCGGTTTCCGTAGAAATCGATCCAACCGGGCGTCTGGCCGATTGTTACCAGTTGGATAATTACTCCGGATTTCCCCGGGTGGAATTTATTCCGGACTGGAAACGGCCGGATTATCCCTTTGATAAATATCAGATTAAATGGCTGCCCAAATTATGGTTCAACGATGTGGATGGCTTGCGATTGGGCCTGAATTTTAACGGTTCAACCATGAATTTTAACGGGTTTGGAAATCATCAGGTGCAATTCTCCCCGGCTGTCGGGGCCAATTTCCCGCGTCATCCTCTCAGTTACACATTCCGGTGGCGGGAACCTTTAAGCGGACTGCCGCAGCCGATATTCTTCACCATGTCAAGCAGGATGCAGGACGGTTATGGCAATCACGGTTTTTCGCTGTCGTACGATATGAGTGGAAATCCGGGCAGAGGATCAATAAATAACCTGACCGTCGGTATCTATTTCTCGCGCCTGTTTGATAAAAATTATTTATGGACGCCTTCTTTGTGGCGCGACCGTCCGTTAAATACGCTGCGACTCAATTACCTCCGGCGGTACCGCTACGGCTCTTACGGGCGTAACGTCAGTAATTTTAGTGTGAAACTAACCACGGCGCTGGCGGGCACACCGGAACCGTTCAGCAAATTGGTTTTACAAACCGTGCATAAATTCAGTATTTCCCGGATAAATATTCGGCTGCGCGGTGTTTTCGGCTACGCCACCGCCGGCGTTCCCCCGCAGGCTGCATTCTACATCAATATGGCCAGTCCGGAAGACTGGATTACAGATTCCCGGTTTGCTGCCCGGGGCACGCTGCCGGTTTCGTGGGGACATAACGGACATCTGCATCCCGCCGGTGGTGGAAATCTGCGCGGCTACAATGCGAGACTTTTTGATCCGGCATCCCGGTCCTTTTCGCATCACGACAATCGTCTGGCCGCTGTAAATCTGGAAATCGGTTTATGGAATCCTGTCTCGTCCTTGCTGCAGAACATTCCGTTCATCGGTGACCTGCTGCATTTCGATCTGTACGGCTTCACCGATCTGGGCAGCGCCAATTTTATGGCCGCGGATAAGATGCTTGCCTTGGGAGAAAGCGCTCTGGATGCCGGCGCGGGCGTTCTCTGGCAGCCGTACCTGCCGCGGCGTTACGGTAAGATTTTGGGTAACCCGTCACTGCGTATCGATTTTCCGGTTTTTGTTTCCGATCCCGGCGGCGGGGAAGAGCAGGTGCAATTTCGCTGGATGGTCGGTTTTGGCCGGGCTTTTTAGCCTGAACTCCGCAATGAATGAGAACAATGGGAAATTTGTTCTGCAAATCGATGACAAAGCAAAAAATTTTATATTTCACTTTACTTTTTTAGTGAATAGGGTTATTCTTTTACACTCCCGAATTGAAATGACCGCGAACCGGCACCGGAAGGACACGTAGATGGCAGAATCCAAAGAAAAGTCGCCAAGAATGCCGACGCTCATAGAAGCATTAATCCCTGTGGTTTTGATGATGTTTTTTCTGGGCTATTCAATTTTAAAGTTTGGCGCCAGTCCGCATATCCCATTAATAGGCGGGACGATTATCGCCTCGGTGATGGGGATTCGTTTGGGATATTCCTGGCAGGAGTTGGAGGATGGCCTGATCTTCGGCATCACGCTGGCGTTGAAAGCCTGTTTGATTTTACTGATCATCGGCACATTGATTGGCACCTGGATTTTAAGCGGCATTGTCCCCACCATGATTTATTGGGGGTTGAAAGTCCTGTCTCCCTCCATTTTTTTGTTAGCCACGGCTCTGATCTGTTCTCTGGTTTCTCTGGCGACAGGTAGTTCCTGGTCCACTGCCGGAACGGTTGGTGTTGCCCTGATCGGGGTTGGCAAGGGATTGGGTGTGCCGCTGCCCATGGTGGCCGGCGCCATTATTTCCGGTTCTTATTTTGGCGATAAAATGTCGCCGTTATCCGATACTACCAATTTGGCCCCGGCCATGGCGGGAACGGATCTATTTACCCACATTCGCCACATGGTTTACACTACCGGGCCAAGTATGATCATTTCATTGATTATTTATGCCATTTTGGGATTACGATATTCCGGGATAAAAATGCAAACGGAAAATGTTAATCAGATTGTCTCCACGCTGCAGGCCAATTTTAATCTGCACTGGTTATTGTTGTTACCGCCAACCTTGGTAATTTTGATGGTGGTGAAGAAAATTCCCGCTTTACCTGCCCTGGTTGGTGGAACCATTTTAGGCGGGATCTTTGCCATGATTTTTCAGGGAACATCCGTTGGTACGATAGTAAATGTATCGTACAGCGGATTTGTCTCCCATTCCGGTTTTCCCATGGTCGATGAATTGTTAACCCGCGGCGGTATGGAAAGTATGTTGTATACCGTGTCACTTATCATGTGTGCGCTATCCTTTGGCGGTGTGATGGAAAAAACACGCATGTTGGAAAGAATTGCCAACGCCATTTTAAAAACCGCCCGCAGTACCGGCGCGCTGGTTACCGCCACCATCATCACCTGTATCAGCATGAATATCATCGCACCTGATCAATATTTGTCTATTGTGGTGCCGGGACGCATGTACAAAGATGCTTACGATAAAAGGGGTCTGCATCCCAAAAATCTGTCACGGGCGCTGGAAGATTCCGGCACCTTAAGTTCGCCTCTGGTTCCCTGGAATACCTGCGGCGCATTTATGCACGCAACGCTGGGTGTCTCTCCTCTCGTCTATCTTCCTTTTGCCTTTTTGAACCTCATCAACCCGATGATTTCCATTTTTTACGGCTTTACCGGTATTACCATGGACAAAGCTGATCCGGTTGTATCTTCCGATACTCCGGAAGAGAAACTGTAAAATTGGCTTTATTGGGTAACTACCCAGGTATGCTCCATGAATTAGCTGTAATCACGCTTTCAACTCCCTGTCTGCAGCAGGCAGACCGGTAAGAGCATTCGGAAATGACCGTTTGCCGGATAATTGTAGTTTTTTAAATACTAAAGTGTAACCCAGTTTCTAATTTCGTATCATTTTGGTTCTTTGAAAACACAGGATTCGCTAGCTTTTAATCTTCTTCTTCGGAAAATTCAGGACAGACCTTGTCCAAAGGCGGAATATGGGGAATAATTATTGCGCCCTTTCAGGGCTTCTTGAAATGTGATTTGACCTGCCCCGGGGCGTTGCCCCGGGCTTTATTATTTCACCCTTTCAGTGTGATGTAAACTTGCATAAATATACTCTGGGAGGACTGTATTATTTCACTCATTATGGGTGACAAAAACTTGTACGAATACGCTCTGAAAGAGCAAAATAGTCCAATCCGGAGCGAAGCGCCGGGATTCGAAGCAAAAACATATTTTTAGCCCTAAAAGGACGAAATAGATCGTTAAAGCAATAGCTGTATGCAGTAAACGGGATCACCCTTTTTATTACAAGGTAATTTTTTTTAAAGAACTAAAGTGTTACCTAATTTCAAATTTTCATTTCTTCACTTAACCTTTCCGGCAACACAATGTTGTTGACTTAAGAGAATTCCGCTGTCCGCCCTGCGATAAATCACGGGGCTAAGAATTGCAAGCGTCATAAATGACGCTCCCTTAGCAGGGCGGTTTAGCGTTTTTTCGTAACCAATCACGGGTAACCACCAAAAGCTGAAAAATAAATCCTCTGTCAATTGTAAACTTTCTTTCACACATCCCTATCCCCTCTCAAGAGGGGATTTACAATCCCCCTTTGAAGGAGGATAGAGGGGGATGTAAAGAATAAACTGTGCTTACACCTGTGATCATTTACCTTCCTTGCATTATTAGTTCATGTTCAGCAAGGGGCTAATAATAAAATGGACTCGCCGTAAGCATACACTTTCCTGTGCTCTGAGCATCATTTATGATGCTTGCTAATCTTAGCCTGATGGTTCACCATCAGACGAGCTTGATTTTTTATATTTATGTTCTTTTATTCCAACAGAGGCATTCTCTAACAAATTTTATATGTTTCTTTGGGTAAAAATACAATTATTTTTTTGCATTTGTTCACATGTCGTCGCTACGCGACGATGAAAGCACCATATCATTTCCAGCTATAAACATTTTGTCTCTATCGGGACTTAAATTCGTTTCGTCAAATCGGTCTCGAAGAGACGAAATGTTTATAGAATTGAAAAAGCACTTATATTTTACAAGTCCCGTAGGGACGACATGTTATGTTGTCATTTTTTAATAATAGGGTTAACGTGTAATATTCAATAATTATCCATAAACAATATCATTACAATGATTTATGAAATGAGATATGTTAGTAATTAGTGTCTGACTGAAGACGTCTTTCTTTTTAATTTAGATCCGCCAAAGGACGGAGGGAAATTTGAATAAATTGATTATATACATAAACATAGAGATTCCTCGACTTCGTCCCGGTAAAACCCATCGGGACTTCGCTCGGAATGACAAGTTTTGCCGCTTTTCATTAAGACACTACTCAAACAAAAAGTGCGCTCCTCAAGTCAACAACATTGTCCTGTTAACAAGCAACGTCCACTCCAAATATACAAATTTAGTAAAAATTGAGTTGTAATTGCGCCGCTGTTTTATTACATTTCATAGGGCTGATTACGTGACAACCCATTTGAAAATTGTCCGGTTGAATCTCAAATACGAATGAATTGACTGTATGGTTAAGGATTGATTTTGAAAACAAAATATATCCCGGCATTTCGGTTTTTTATGGTTGCTCTCATTCTTCTTTATCTTTCCGTTCCGGCGGTTGCCGGACAGGATGCCGCTCCTGTTCACTTTCAACGCAAAACTATCGATTTGAACGGAGAATGGGAGTTCAAGAAAAAGGGAGAAAATAACTGGCGGAAAATTGTTATTCCGGCAAATATCAGGGAAAGCGGTTCTTTCTTTTTCAAACGGTCGTTTAAACTGCCGTTGCTTTACCGGGATGCACAATTTGTTTTGATGTTTCAGGGGATCAACTTTTCTTGCCGGGTAAAAGTGAACGGTCAGTACCTGGCTACACAAAATCACGGCTTCACGGCGCTGCGCATTATAGTGGCCGGCCATTTGCTCCGGTTCGCCGGAAATAATACAATTGAAGTTGAAGTTGACACGAAGCTGTCCCAAAATACTATTCCGTTACGGCAATCCCTTTTTCAACCGGAACCGTTGCGCGGGATATTCCGTGATGTTTCACTGCAAATTTTACCGTCGGTTGCCATTATCAAACTGAAAAATCAAATCACATTTTCAACGGGGTATCAATCCGCTTCGGTAAGCTGCAATTTTCGTTTACAAACCGATCCGGACATTATGCCGTCTTTGCAAAAGAATCTGTCCGATCTGCGCCTGCGGCTCATTGTGTACGCACCGGGTGACACACAGAAAATCGTATTTTCTGCGGTTCATATCATCAGCCGGACAGAGCTGGAAACGGAAAGTGTAAATATTCCCGTTCAGATACAACAGCCGAAATTGTGGAGTCCGGCTCATCCCTGCCTGTATTCCGTGGAAGCGATTTTAGAATCCGGTTCCGGAACGGTCGATCGTTTTATCACTTATCTGGGATTACGCAAAATAGTACTGCAAAAAAGCAAACTTTTACTGAATGATGAAATGTTTGTAATACGCGGCATCCAATTTATCGAAACCCGGCAGCATTATCTTTCCTCCGCTTATGCTGCGGAGTTGCTGCAGTCCATAAAATCTTTGGGACTGAATACGGTTTCCTGGTTTTTCCCGCCGCCGGCATCCGTTTTGGCAAAAGCCGATTCTCTCGGTTTGTTGTCGGTGGTTTGTTTGCCCGTTTGGAATTCTCCGGCAGGTTTGCTTGAAAACAGCGGAAAAACCGAGATGAGTTTAGCAATGACGCAAAAACTGTTGGCTTTGATCTCCGGTCATCCTTCGGTTTTCGCTTTTTCACTGGGGAATGGTTACGACTTCCGGGAAACACGCTCTTTTGAGTATCTTAATAAACTGGGTGACACGGTTCCTTCTTCATCCGCATTTTTAATTACGGCAGGGTTTCGCAATTTTAATTACCTGTCGTCAACGCTGCCGCTGGATTTTATCACCATCGATCTCACCGGGCGTTACCCAAACCGGCTTGACACCTGGTTGGAAAAATGGGTTGTGGAACATCCCGGCCTGCCGGTGTTGATCGATGAAGTTTCTTTTGCGTTTATTCCTGATGTAACCGACAGTGAAAGCGTTTCCATTTTTGAAGTAAATCAGGCGTTCAGGCTTAAACAAACGATTCAACGCATTTTAAAACAGCCGGCTTTGGGGTATTCTCTGGGAAGTATGTATGACTGGCGGGGAACCTATCTGACATTGTTCTCACCACGGGCGCCGCAAAAAGGTCTTTTCCCCTTCGGCATCGCTTCCGTTGAAGGCACACCGCGCATGGCCTGGAATATGATCCAAAATTTAAATTCCGGCAAACAAGACCAATTTTCTTTCCAAAAACCGGATCTGCCGGTTTCACAGTCGACGGTTTTCATTTTCTCCGGTTTTGTAATCATCCTGTTTTTCCTCTATTTTTTTCGCAAGGATCACAGATTAAGAGGGAATTTGATTCGTGTTTTCTCCCGTCCGGCAGGTTTTCATCTGGAATTGAAAGAGGGAAGGAAAGTCCCCTTGGGGATTTCTGTAGTCGTTTTGATCACGGAAATTATGGCTTGGGCGCTGATTTTTGTTTCCTTCTTTTATTTTTTCCGGAAGCATCCGCTGTTTGATTTTTGGCTGGCAGAAATTATCCCTTTAGAGAAAATTCATCTTCTACTCATTTACATGGCTTGGCAGCCGATTTTTGGCCTGTTGGGTTTTTCACTGTTGTTCGGTATCATTACTTTTCTTTTGGTCGGCTATGTTCAGGGTTTATCAATTATTTCCGGCGCCGGCCTTTCGATGCGGAATGTGTTCACATTTTTAACCTGGGAAGGTTCCATTTTTATTTTTTTACTACCGCCGGCGCTGGTTTTTTACCGCTTGCTCTTTTTCAAAATTTTATTGATCCCCCTGCTTTTGCTGCTCTTTCTGTTTAGTTTGTGGTATTTCTACCGGCTATTTATCGGCGTGATCACCATTTTTACGCTGCCGGGATGGCAGGCTTTTTTGTATGTGTACCTTGTTCCTTTTATTCTCCTGCTGATTGTTTTTTTACTTATGGATCATAGCCGTTCTTTATATGCGCATTCGGAATATTTATTCCATGTTTGGCAATCCGGATTTTAATATTAGGTTTCTATGTATTTATCAAATTTAAAAATTCACGGATTTAAATCGTTTGCACATAAAACACTGCTTGATTTTAACGGCGGGTTGACCTGTATTGTTGGCCCCAATGGCTGTGGAAAATCCAATATTGTCGATGCCGTTCGCTGGGTGTTGGGCGAGCAAAGAGCCGGTATTCTCCGCAGCGAGAAGATGGAAAATGTGATCTTCTCCGGCTCTAAAACTGCGAAACCGCTGGGCATGGCGGAAGTTTCCATGACCATCCAGAATAACCGCAATGTTTTACCCATCGAATACAGCGAAGTGATGATTACCCGAAGACTGTACCGTTCCGGAGAAAGTGAATATTTGTTGAACAAAACACACTGCCGTTTGAAAGATATCCGTGACTTGTTTATCGACACCGGCGTGGGACCGGACACCTATTCGGTGATCGAATTAAAAATGGTAGAATCGATCCTCAGCAGCAAGTCGGATGAAAGATTGGGCCTGTTTGAAGAAGCGGCCGGGATTAATAAATACAAACAGCGCCGTAACGCCGCGTTTCGTAAACTGGAGGCGACGAACGGTGATTTGAACCGGGTTGTCGACATCCTCTCCGAAGTGGAACGGAATGTGAATTCTCTGAAACGACAGGTTAGCCATGCGGAGCGTTACCAGGCACTGAATCATGAAGTTGAAGAACTGGAAATCCGGGCAGCTTCTCTGAAATATTTTGTTTTGCAGAAAAAACTTAAACCGCTGAAAAATGATTTGACCAATCTGGAACGAAATTATCAACAGAACCGCTCGGTTTTATCCCGGGATGAAGCGGATTTGGAAAAGAACCGGGTCTTGCTGATGACCATGGAAGACTCCCTGGCGAAATTTCAAAGAAATTTGTCCCGGCAAACGGAAGCGATCCATCGGAATGAAAATATTATCATCGTGACACAGGAACGGTTCAAAGCCACAGAAGAAAAAATTCAAAGATATGCCGCCGAGCGGGAACAGTTGAAAAAAAGAGTTGAAATTCTGCGGCAGCGCATCAAAGAAAATGAACCCAATTTGGGCATGCTGGGAGAAAAAGTAGATGCCCTGCGCATGAGATACCGCCTTAAAGAACAGGAATTGGCCGAGTTTGAAAAAGCGCTGGCAAGAAGACGCCTGGACGCCAACGAAGCGCAAACCCAATTGATCCAATTGTTGGAAACAATCAACGAGAAGGAGAAAGAAAGAAACCTGTTGGAATCCCAGTTGATCCACCAGGAAGGTCGTATCGATCAGTTAAAAAAAGAGATCAGCCGGTTGCTCGAGACGCAGCAGGAGAAATCCCGGAAAGAAGATCAGTTAGCTCTAGATGAAAAAAAACTGGAAAAACTCTATTTGCAGGCGGAAGAACAGTTACAAAAACAGCAGGAACGTGTTCGTGATCTGCAGAGCGGGACGGAGGAAAGCCGGGAAAAATTTGCCGTTTTAAAGAATAAACTGGCGACCCTGCAACAGCAAAAATCATTTTTTGAAAATCTCATCGAGTTGAATGAAGGTTACCCGGATGGAGTTCAGTTTGTTTTGAAAGTGAGTAAAACCCAACCCGGTGTATTCGGCCTGTTGGCTGACCTGATTACGGTGCCGAAAAAATACCGCATGGCCGTGGAAGCGATTTTGGGAGAAAAAGCGTTTTATGTGGTGGTGAAATCAGAGGCCGATGCCTTCGGTTTGATCGAACAGTTGAAACAGAAAAAATTAGGGCAGGTCACCTTTTTAATTTTGAACCGGATTGGTGCTGCACCTCCCCGGCCGGAGCGGGAACTGTTAGATGTTGCCGGCGTTTTGTCCCGGGCCGCCGATGTAATTCAAACTGCCCCCCAACTACGACCGGTGATCCAGACCTTATTTCATTCCTATCTTTTTGTGGATGATGCAGCGGTCTTTAAAACCTTGTCGAAATCAGGGGAATGGCATGCGGCTTCTCTCACCGGAGAGGTATTGGCAGCCGACGGCTTGCTTCGCTCCGGGCGCTATGAATCCGGAGAAAAGGTGAGCGCCGTTTCCCGCTCGGCACAGCTTGCTGAAATTTTGACTGGGATAAAAAAGATCAGCCGGGAGGCGAATGTGTCTGAAAAAACCATGCAGAAGATTTTGATGGAACGGAAAAATGCGGAAAATGAAACCGCTAATTTAATAGTAAACGTGAAAAAGGCCGGGGAAGATTTTCAACAGGTTAGGATACAGGCGGCGCAGCAGAAAGCCACGCTGGCAAATTTAACCGATAATTTGGTTAATTCCCGGAATGAGCTTGAAAAGATTGAACGATTGATTTTACAGACCCGGGAGCGTCTGCAACTGATGAAACCGGAATTGGATTCTCTCGTCCGCAAACGCCGCCGCTATGAAGACGAAACCGAGATTCTGCAGGGAAAACTGGAAGAATTAGAGATTCAAAGAAATCAGTTGGCGGAGGAAGCCCATCATTTGAATGTGAATTTAGTGCAGTCCACCGGAGAAAAAAATACGCTGGAAGCGGATTTGAAAAGAATGCGCAGAACGCGGCAGGATTATGAAAACACCATCGTTCAGCGTGAAGAAGAATTAAAAGAGGCGCATCAGGATACTGCGACCTTCAAACAGGAAATCGAATCCGTCCGGACTGAACTGGAACAGTTACGCCATAAAAAAGATACCCTGCTATCCGGTTACAATGAGAAAAAACAGGAACACCGGCAGTTGCAGGAGCGGATCAAAAGAAAAGAAGCGGTGCTGAAACAGGCGCGCAAAGAAGGAGAAAGTTCGGTCGATCTTCTGCAAAATCTCAGGATCGAGGTTTCCGAAACTGAGATGAAAATTCAAAATCTGCAAAAAAATATCCGGGAAAAGTACACCATCGATATCACCCCCATCCGGGCCGGTATGCCGGATGAGTTGGAAAATATCAACCTGAAATTGGAAAAATTCAGGGAAAGATTACGAACTTTTGGCGCCGTCAATCTGTTGGCTTTGGACGAATACAAAAAAGAATCGGAACGATTGGAGTTTTTGTACCGGCAAAAGAATGATCTTGTTGAAGCCCGGGAGACATTATTAGAGACAATCCGGGTGATTAACCGGTCTGCACACGAGCAGTTCGAAGAAGTGTTCAACCGGATTCGTGACAATTTTCGGCGTAATTTTGAGCAATTTTTTGAAGGTGGAGAAGGGGATCTGCGCATTCACTTCGATTCTGACGATCCTCTGACCGCGGATATCATCATTTTAGCCAGACCGCGCGGCAAACAATTGGGCGCGCTGGAACTGCTCTCCGCCGGCGAAAAAGCGCTGACGGCGATAACCCTGTTGTTCTCCATTTATCAGGTTAAACCCAGTCCTTTCTGTATTTTGGATGAGGTGGATGCTCCCCTGGATGATATCAACGTACGCCGTTTTTTACGGATTTTGGATTCATTTTCCGAGCATACGCAATTTATTATTGTGTCGCACAATAAAATTACCATGGAAGCCGCCGATTATATTTATGGTGTTACCATGGCACAGGAAGGAATTTCGAAAATTGTATCCGTGGAATTACAAAAAACGGACGAGTTTATTAATTCGTAATAAATTAAACCTTCCAATCTAAATAAACCTTCCAGGTTTTTAAAACCCGGAAGGTTTCCGGCCGCCTGAAAGGTATCACATAAAAAATAGAGATAAAATATGAAAAGAGTTCACTCTTTACTTCTGTTTTTCACTTTTCTCCTGTTGTTATCCGCAGGAGCGGGCGCAGATCAAAAACAACTCCGGTTCGATCTGGATTATGCCCGCTTTCGTACTTCGTCCGATTTTGTCTACCTGGAGATCTACTACTCCATTTATCGGGATCAGTTGCAATTTGTCCCGGATGGAGATCGATTCCGGGCGGATTTCCGGATCGATAGCCGTATATTTCTGAAAGATTCCCTTGTGGTGCGGGATACTCTGCATAATGTCACCATTGTGGATAGCCTGTCGCAGGTTACATCGTCACAGCGTTTAGCGGATCTTTCCGGAATTATTATTCGTCCGGGAGAGTATCATTTGCAGGTGGTCATTACGGATATACACACAAAAAAATCCGGTCTCATCGAAACAGATTTACAAATTTTGCCCATCGTGGCAGATCAACTGGCCATGTCCGATATCCAATTGGCCTCTTTAATCGAACCGTTCAAAGGGAAAACTAAATTTGTTAAAAACAACTACCGGGTGATTCCCAATCCGAACAGCATCTACGGAACCGGAGCGCCGGTTCTGTATTTCTATTCGGAAATTTACAATTTGAAACCGAATGGCGACAAAAATCAATACCGCAGCAAGTATTTGTTACTGGATGGAAATGGCAACGAAATCCGCGCTCTGCAGGATAAGTTAAAAGACAAACCGGGTAGCTCGTCGGTGGAAATCGCCGGATTTAATATCATCAGTCTGCATTCCGGCATTTATTATTTGCGTGTCGAAGTTCAGGATGTGGATTCTGACGAAAAAATCACCGCCATAAAGAAATTTTTTGTTTATCGTCCGGATGATTACCGGAATAAAACGGTTAGCAACACAACAAAGTTTTCCCCGGAGGATTATCTGAACTCACCCCAATATCAAACTTATGATACGATGGATGAAAAAGACTTGCAGTCCGAATTTTCCGGTGCTCGTTACATTGCCGCTGCCAATGAACGTAAGATATTCAAAAGTTTGGATTTGACAGGTAAAAGAAATTTTATAAAGCGGTTTTGGCTAAAAAGAGACGACAATCTGTCGACTATTCAGAATAAGTTCATGGCTCAATATTTAAACCGGTTGAAATTTGCCAATGAACATTTCGGCTCCGGCAAACCGGGCTGGAAGTCGGACCGGGGCCGGGTGCTGCTGATCTACGGAAAATCAGATGAAATAGAAAGAATCCCCAATAGTTCCGATACCAACCCTTACGAAATCTGGCACTATTTTAATATCCAGGGCGGTGTCGATTTCATCTTTGTTGATATTCGTGGATTCGGCGATTATATTCTGGTTCACTCAACCGCACGAAACGAGCTCCAGGATTACGATTGGCAGCGATGGATCAGAAAACAGTAGCGCGGTTGAAAGTGGCTAAAGTTGCAAGTGAGCTAAAGTATCCGGAACCAACTCTTCAAATTTGCGTTGAATTTGTACGCAATATTTATTATATTCCTTCAGTTCTTTGATTTGCTCACACCGTTTGGGGACGCTCTGGGTTCGACGGTGAAGGATCGTTCATGAAGCTGCATACCGTGGATTTCGGCAGCCACGCTAAAAAGTCGAAACCTAAATGTAATTGCAGATTACGATTACGCACTGGCTGCCTAATTAAGGCAACCCGCTGCTGATTTTGAGACTCGCATAGAGATCAGACAGCGCCGATTTTGCGAGTGCGCAGCCAACTTTGTCTGGAGGTTGGTTGTTAAGTTTTTCAGGCTGGTTCGTGGCAGTTCTGTTTTTTGTACTTCCACGGACGAGATTTAAACGAAAAACTAAGTATGTAGATGCTTCATCGGACACTTTTCCGGACGCGGGTTCGATTCCCGCCGTCTCCACAAATAAAATTTTAGCGAACCGTCCCGGCCGTTTCAAATGATCCACCGGGGCGGTTTTTTTTGCCATCATTTAATCCTTCCGAAGAAATTATATATTATTAGTGGAGCAATTCCAACAATCAGCCGAAAATTAATAGGGATGCCGGGAATTTTTTCTGAAGCATTTTGTGGAAATAAGTCGACCCGGTTTGTTATCCTGAACTTTTTGTTAAAACGGAAGTTTGTAAACCATAAACAGATTCTGAGGAAAAGATGCGGCGTTTTTTAACCATTGTTTTTATTTTGTCCGTTTTGGGTGGCAGCGGTTATTCCGGTCAGAGTACCGGGATAAAAAAAATGTCACCGGCGCTTATTGATCTGATCTCGGAAACGGACGCCGGAAAAATAATAAACCGTGGCGATTTGTACGGCCTGAAAAAAAATGCGGCAAGTCAGGTAATGGTTTCCTTGCTTTTAAAGAAAACGGGTGTTTTCTCTCTCAAATCGGAAGTGGCTGCCTGCGGCGGTTTTATCGGCGTCGATCTGGATTCTTTCGCCACGGTTTATATGCCGCTGAATCAAATCGAAAAAATGGCTAATAGCAGCAAAATTGGCTACATGGATGTTGCGCCCCGGGCGAAAATGTCGTTGGATAAAAGCACGGTTCAAATAAAAGCGGATTTGGCCCATGCTGGTGCTGTTCCTCTTACGCGGGCCTACCTGGGGGACAGCGTTGTGATTGGAATTGTGGACAGCGGTATCGATGTGGCGCATGCCGATTTTAAAAATGAAGATGGCAGCAGCAGAATCCTTTACCTGTGGGATCAGACGGTCGACGGCAACTCCCCGGCCGAATTTCATTATGGGACGGAGTGGACTGCGGCCGATATTGATGCACACCTGTGCACCGAAAAAGATAACGGCGAAAACCTGGGGCACGGCACCCACGTAACCGGAATTGCTGCCGGTGATGGCCTCGCGGCAGCCGATTACACCGGCATTGCACCGCGCGCAGATATCGTTGTCGTGAAAACCGATTTCGATTTTGCTCATATCATCGATGGAATCCGGTTTGTCTACAACCGGGCTAACGGCAGGCCGGCAGTGGTTAATTTGAGTTTAGGTACTCACCAGGGTCCGCACGACGATACTTCGCTGTCGTCAAGGATGATCGATCTAATGGTTGGGACGGGTAAAATTGTAGTTGCCGCCGCGTCCAATGAGGGCAGCGATAATATTCACCTCCATTACCAGGTTGATGTAAATACAGTAAAAGGAACCAAATTCACAACGCCGGATAATAGCGGAGGGTTCATCGGGCTGGATATTTGGTACCCGCAGGAAGGGATCATTAATTTTGCCATCGGTGGTTTTAATACGGGAGATAACTGGATCACGCAAACCGGTTGGATTGGTCCCGGCAACCGGTTGTCGAATTTTAAATTTAAAAACGGCGCTACAGGTAAAGTTTACGGTTTGGTAACCATCGATGCTTCTGAACAGAACAATGCTTTTAACCACGATAGGCATGTTTATATCAAAATTGACAACAGTAACCGGGCCTACGATTTGAGTGCCAATGCCATCACCTGGGTTTTGCTAACCAAAGGCAGCGGAGATTTCGATGGCTGGCTCTTCGATTCAAACAGCAGTTTCAGCGATTTTTCCGGACAATTGAACAGCGTGCAATATGTAGCCGGTGACAGCAAATCCACGGTAGCTATTCCCGGCACCGCCACACGTGTGATTACCGTAGGAGCTTATACGACTAAAACAAGCTGGATCGCCGCAGATGGGAATAATTACAGGGTGAACGCTACACTCGATGACCGGTCATTTTTTTCCAGTATCGGCCCCACGCGGGATGGCCGCATCAAACCGGATATCTCTGCGCCCGGTTTTGTGATCGCTTCATCCATGTCCCAGGATGCAGATATTGCGGAAGTTGCTCCTGCCAGAATTTTGCCGGACCAACAACATTGGGTCATTCAGGGAACCAGTATGGCTGCCCCGCATGTAACCGGAGCTGTGGCGTTACTGCTGCAGCAAAAAGGGAACAGGAGTCCGGAAGAGTTGCTCTCTATCCTGCAGGATCATGCCGGACAGGATGAGTTTACCGGCGCTGCACCCAATGAATATTGGGGTGCGGGCAAATTGGATGTTTTCGCCGCCTTAGCCGGTACGGTTTCAAGAGTCTCTAACCGGCGAACGGATCAACTTCCCAATCAGTGGACGCTGGAACAAAATTATCCCAATCCCTTTCGGAATGATGGTGTTGGTAATCAGAAGTTTACTATGGTTCAGTACTTTGTTCCCGGAAATGTTATTTCTGCTGATTTCTTTATTTTTAATCTTCTGGGCAAGAAAATATTTCATCAGGTTATCCGGTCTGCAGCCGGTAAAAATAACGCTTTTATCCTATGGGATGGCAGAAATATCAATGGGAATCCGGTCCCTCCGGGGATCTATTTTTATCAAATTAAATCTTCAACGATTACACTCAATAAAAAAATGCTGGTCATTCGCTGACAGGAAACAGGTTTGCATAATTATTGAGAGGGGATAGGAGGTTGTGTTGGAATTTTTTTTACGCTTCTTTAAAGGGTGGGGTTGTTGATGTAATTTTTTTTTACTGTAACATTTCATGCCCTTGAAAAAGATTTTATATGAATCTATCGAAGATGTTTGATACTCTCACATAGAAATTCTAAAATTTGTAACACTTTAATTTTTTAAAATATTGCATTTCCTGCTTAAAATTATATATTATTCTATTGCTTTAAAACAGAACTGTGTAACTATTCAGGTCGCCTGAGAGTGAACCCTCAGGCTAAGACATGAAAGCATCCTGAAGGATGCTATCGTAAATAGGACGCTTTAGCGCCCTTTCATTTCTTAGCCTTGTCGTTCACGGCAAGGCGAAAAAGATTGAAAGAAAACACCTGAATAGTTACAGAACTGTAATAAAAATAATGAATGAAGAATTCTTACAAAAATTTCCTGAAATTCTCTTCACATTGGGCAAAATCGCGGATAAACAGAATGTGGAACTTTATGTGGTCGGCGGTTTCGTGCGCGATCTGCTGCTTCAGACCGGCGAAAAGAAAGATATCGATTTTTCTGTAATCGGTGATGCGGTTTCTTTTGCCAAATCGTTGCAAAGTGAAATAGGGGCGCGAAATGTTGTCGTCTATGAACGGTTTGGTACGGCTATGACGGAGGTTGAAGGCTTTAAATTGGAATTTGTCACCGCCCGGGAAGAGAGTTACAGCGCAGATTCGCGTAAGCCAAAAGTGAAAAAAGCAGACTTGATTTCCGACCTTTCGCGCCGGGATTTTACCATCAACACCTTAACGGTGGGATTGAATGAGAAAAATCGCGGAAAATTGTACGATCCGTTTAATGGAATCAGGGATATTGAGAAAAAAATGATTCGCACTCCATTGGATCCGGAAATGACTTTTAACGATGACCCATTGCGAATTTTACGTGCCGTCCGATTTGCCGCCACATTGAATTTTGAAATAGAAATGAGCACGAAAGAAGCCATTAAAAAAATGGCTTCCCGTTTAAAAATTGTTTCCGCCGAGCGAATCACCGACGAATTGTTGAAGATATTGTCGGGGAAAAAACCTTCCACCGGCTTTCTGCTCCTATCTGAGTTGGAGGTTTTGCCTTTTGTTATTCCGGAGATGATTCCGATGAAAGGTGTGGAGCAAAGGAACGATTTTCATCACAAAGATGTCTTTTTTCATACTCTGAAGGTTGTCGACAACGTTGCCGCTGTCTCTGAAAAATTGCCGCTGCGCCTGACTGCCCTGTTCCACGATGTGGCAAAACCGCGCACAAAACGGTTCGATGAAAAAATCGGCTGGACGTTTCATGGCCACGATGAGATAGGTGCCCGTATGATGGAAAAAATTGCCAACCGTATGCGCTTGTCCCGGCATTTGAAAGAATATAGCCAAAAATTGATCCGTTTGCATTTGCGCCCTATTTTTCTTGCCGGGGAAGGGGTGACCGATTCTGCTGTTCGCCGGTTGATTGTGCAGGCAGGCGAGGAGCTTGATGACTTAATTTTACTCTGCCGCGCCGATATCACTTCGGGAAATCCGGAACGGGTTCAGAAACATTTGCAGAATTTTGATCTGGTGATGGCGCGTGTGCAGGAGGTTCGGGAAAAAGATGCACTGCGAAAATTCCAATCACCGGTGCGCGGTGATGAAATTATGGAAATTTGTCAACTGCAGCCGGGCCCGGAGGTTGGTAGAATTAAAAAAGCAATCGAGGAAGCAATTCTTGACGGGGTCATTAAAAATGAATATGATGAGGCTTTGAACTATCTTTATGAGATCAAAGATGAGTATTTAAAAAACACAGGTAAAAAAAATATGTAAATTTTTCTACCCTCTTTTGTTTATCATGTGGAAATCAATGCAACAAATAAAGGAAAAATCCGTTGTTAATTAATTGTAATTTCAACTGTAATTGAAAGGGAAAAAAAATGAACCGGGAAACAGCAGAACCAAAAGAGAAAAATTTTCTTGCCAAATGGATCGGGATTTATTTTTCCCCGTCGGAGACATTTGCAAGTATTGAGCGGAAACCGGACTGGGTGTTGCCATTGCTGATTACTGCTCTTGTTTCTATTGCCGTTATATTTATCATTGCACCTGTATTGCACGATAGTCAAATTCAGGCGATGATGGATCGGGGCATGTCCGAGGATCAGGCTTATCAGGCCATGGACAGAATGTCCATATTTAAATATCTCACCCCGGTTTTTGGCGGTATCGGTGTGTTCATTGCCGCTTTTGTTCTATCCGGCATTTTTTACCTGGTGTTTAATTTTTTTCTTGGCGGGGAAAGCAGCTACAAAAAGGTTTTGTCTGTGTACAGTTATACCGGATTGGCGGTGGGCATTGTTGGAACTATTGTCCGCGTTCCGCTGGTTTTGGCAAAAGGAACCATGAAAGTGCAAACCGGTTTAGCCGCATTTTTGCCGCAGGATATGCAGGGGCGGTTTTTATACAAATTATTTGCCAAGTTTGATATTTTTACCATCTGGGAAATTGTACTGTTGATCATCGGACTTAGCGTCATTTATAAGTTTTCCAAGGGAAAATCCGCGTCCGGTATCATCGCATTATGGCTAATCTGGATTGTCATCTCAATTTTGTTAGGGAATCTTATTCCCGGTATGGCTTAGTTAATTAGCAGAGGAGTAATTCAAATGTGGCGTAAACTATCCGTTTTTGCAGCTGTATTGACAATAATTGGCGCCTTTTATTCTCAGGGCAATGCGCAACCACAAACATTGTCTATCCGGGATTGTATTCAGATTGCTTTAAAGAATAATCCCGATTTGAAAAATGCCGAGCGTCAAATTCGCTTGTCCGCTACCAATGTTACCATGGCCAGGGCAAATATTTTGCCGAGTATCCGCTTGAACTTTTCCAGTTCCCGAACTTATCAGGCGTCACAAGGTCCCTACTTGCAGGATGTTCCTGTTTTGGATCCGGTGACCGGCAGGGTGACCGGATTTATGCAACAAACCACCTTCCGCGATAGTTATTATCGTAACTTTTTTAACAACGGTGTCTCATTGGATCAGAATATTTACGACGGCGGGAGATGGTGGAACCAAATCAAACAATCCAATGCACAATACAAAAGTACAGAAAGCAGTTACAAAGAGAGTCGCCAGCAGACCATTGCCGCCGTTACGCAGCGTTATTACAACTTGCTTAAGGGTATCAAGCTGCAGGAAGTTTATGAAAAAGCAGTCGAATCGGCCCGGGAACAGTTGAAGAAAACGGAAAGTATGTATGAAGTCGGCGTAGTAGCTCAGGCAGATGTGTTTCGTGCCAAGGTCAGTCTTGGCGATCAACAGATTAATCTGATTAAACAACGCAACAGCGTTGAGGTGAACCGGACCAGTCTCAATCTGGCTATGGGATGGGAGCCAAAACATACCATCCGGATCAGGGAAGAGAATTTTGAAATCGGGAATATCGATGAATCTCTTGATAAAATGTGGCAAATTTCGGAGGGAAAAAATTCGGAATTACGCAGCCTGAAAGAGAATGTCAAAAGCGATGAATATGGCATTAAAGTTTCAAAATCCAGCTTTTTGCCGCGTCTCTCCGTAAGTACAAGTTACAGCCGCGGGCAAACCGATTTTGATCTGCTTTACAATCCGACCGATAAAAACTATAGTTTAAGGGGAAGCCTGAACCTTTCCTGGAATCTGTTCAACGGCTTCTCCGATCATGCACAGGTAGAGAGAGCCAGTATTAATTATTATATCGATAAGGAGCATTACATCAGCAGAAAATTGACCATAAAAAGTGAAATTGAACAATCTTACTTAAATATGAAAGCTTATGAGGAGATTGAAAAAATCAATGAGATCAATTTAGAGGCTGCCCAGGAAGATTTGCGCTTGAATAATGAGCGTTACCGGATTGGCTCCGGTACCATTCTCGAAGTAGTCGATTCACAGGCGAATCTGACCCGGGCCCAGTCCACATTGATTTCAACAAAATACAACCGTTTAATTGAACTGGTCAATCTTTATGCAAGAATTGGTATATTAGAGGAAAAAATGAAACCTGTTCTGAAATAAGTGTTTCATGGAGAAGTGAGGAGATATTTATGTCTAATCGAAAAAAAATCATCATCGGAATCATGGTTATTTTGGTGGTAGCGGCGCTTGTAATTGTGAATTTAAAGCAGAGCGCCGGTAAAACTTTTAAAGTACAAACCGAAAAGGTTACCCGGGGAAAACTGGTTCATCTGGTTTCCGGCACCGGTAGAATACAACCGGAAGTAGCGGTGAGGATAAGCGCCCATGTGCGGGGAAAAATCATAAAACTCCACGCCATCGAAGGTGAAAAAGTAAAAAAAGGCAAGTTATTGGTTGAATTGGACCGAACCCGGTACGAAGCAGCGGTTGTGCAGGCAAAAGCGAGTTTAAGTTCAGCAAGAGCTACCGCCCGGCAGCAAAAAGCCAATCTGGATCAGGCGCTCTCCGAACAGAAACGCACGCAAAAATTATTCGAGCAGGGTTTATCGTCACAAGAGGTTCTGGAAAACTCCAAAACCAAATCTGAAGTTGCCCGGGCGCGCTACGAAGCGTCACAGGATCAGGTAACTCAATCGCAGGCCTACCTGGACCAGGCAGACGACGACCTGGAAAAAACCAGGATCCATTCGCCAATTGACGGTGTGGTTACCCAACTGAACAAAGAAGAAGGCGAGATGGCTCTGGGCTCTGAGTTTCAGGAAGACGTGATCATGGTTGTTTCCGATCTGTCCGACATGGAGGCTGTTGTTGAGGTAGATGAAAACGATGTGGTCAATGTTGCAATCGGAGATTCCGCCCGAATCCGGGTTGATGCGTTCCCCGATACGGTTTTCATTGGTAAAGTTACCGAAATTGCTCATTCGGCAAAGACAAAGGGACTGGGCACACAGGAGGAAGTTATTAATTTTGAGGTGAAAGTCGCCGTTTTGGAGGATATCAAAAATATTCGTCCGGGCATGTCTGCCAATGTGGATATTGTCACGGATGTCCTCGATGATGTGCTCAAAATCCCCATTCAGGCGGTAACGGTTCGAACCAATAAAGAGATCGATAATGCTTTGCATCCGAAAAGAAAACGGGGCAAGGCAATGTCTGATTCTTCAAATGATGTGAGCGCTTCCGCGGCAAAGAAAAGTAAGAGAGACGAATTTCAGCAAGTTGTTTTTGTAGTAGAAGACGGTGCGGCAAAAATTCGCCGCATAAAAACCGGCATTATTGGTGAAACGGATATTGAAGTTTTGCGTGGACTCGATGAAGGCGAGACAATTGTCACCGGCAGTTACAGGGTTCTCTCCAAAGAGTTGAAACATAATGCTCATGTGAAGATTGAAAAATCACGTAAATTTCAATCACGAAATGAAAGTGAGTAGAAAAATGGCCGAAAACAATGTAGAAAACAACCATTATTTAATCCGGTTAGAAAACATCAAGAAGATTTATCAACTGGGCACGGTCTCGGTTCCGGCGCTGCGCGGCGTGGACCTGCTGGTGAGAAATAATGAATATCTAGCCGTCATGGGACCATCCGGTTCCGGAAAATCCACTCTCATGAATTTAATCGGCTGCCTGGATACGCCTTCGGAGGGAAGTTATCTTTTGGATGGAGAAGATGTAAGCAATCTGAGTGACGATGATTTAGCTATAATCAGAAATCAGAAGATCGGTTTTGTCTTCCAGACCTTCAATTTATTACCCCGGGCCGATGCACTTCATAATGTGGAACTGCCGTTGATATACCGGGGAGTTTCTTCAACTGATCGTAAACAGAAGGCAAGAGAAGCACTGGAAAAAGTTGGGCTTGGTGATCGTATTCATCACCGACCCAATGAGCTTTCCGGTGGCCAGAGGCAGCGCGTTGCTATTGCCCGGGCGCTGGTCAACAATCCCTCTATCATTTTAGCCGATGAACCTACCGGGAACCTGGATACAGCCACCGGTGAAGAGATCATGGAAATTCTCGAAGGGCTGCACGACCAGGGGAATACAATTATTTTGGTAACTCATGAACGCTATATTGCGGAATATGCCCAGAGAGTCGTTCGCCTTCGAGACGGATTGGTGGAAATAGACGAATCGATTCCGGAAGAAAGTCGCCATGGCAATGGAAATCATCATAAACAGGCTTAGCATTTATGCGCTTATTTATTGAATTTTGGGAAAATATCCACATCGCTCTCGGCGCCCTGGTCATGCATAAAATGAGAGCATTTCTGACTCTTCTCGGTATCATCATCGGTGTGTTAACCATTATTTCTATCTCCTCGGTGATCAGCGGACTCAACAAGGCTTTTTCCAATGAAATATCCGGCCTGGGCTCCGACGTGCTTTATGTGGCTAAGATGCCCTGGTTGGCCGGAATGGATTTTTTCAAGTACCGCAACCGAAAAAATATCACGATTCAACAGGCTGAAGAACTGGTAAAAAATATCACCGGTGCAAAAGCGGTGACCTACACGGTGCGCACACAAAGGAATGTTAAATATGCCAGTGAGAATCTGAAAAATATCCGGATAACCGGAACCACTAATCAGTACGAGGAAACTGCTAATGTATTCCCCGAGTTCGGCAGGTTTCTGATTGAATCAGACGTGAAACACCGGCGTTTTGTTTGTGTGCTGGGTTGGAATGTTGCCGACAAACTATTTAAAAATGTGAATCCTCTCAATAAGCTTGTGAAAATTGGCGGCTACTATTTTCGTGTGATCGGAATTCTGGAAAAGCAGGGAGAAATGTTCGGCATGCAGATGGATAATGTGGCAATCATTCCGTTTGGTGTGTTCCGAAAACTGTTTGGCAGCCGGAGGTCGCTTACCATTGAAATAAAAGTGAATGACCCCACTCGTTTGGAGGAGGCTAAGGACGAAATCCGGGGCATCATGCGCCGGGCCAGAAAACTCTCTCCCATGGAGGAAGATGATTTCGCTATCAATCAACAGGATATGTTGACGTCAATTTATAAGCAATTAACCACTACGCTGTATATTGTTACTGTCGGAATCGGCTCCATTTCTTTGTTGGTCGGTGGCATCGGCATCATGAATATCATGCTGGTTTCCGTGACCGAGCGAACCCGGGAAATCGGGATTCGCAAGGCGTTGGGCGCGCGCCGCGCCGACGTTTTGACTCAGTTCCTGGTTGAAGCGGTTACAATCTGCCTGGTGGGAGGCGTTATCGGAATCCTGGCCGGTTTCGGAATCGGGAAGATTATCGATATGACCACACCGTTGCCGGCTACCGTTTCCCTGTGGTCTGTGCTGTTGGGTCTCTTTTTTACTTCCGGTGTGGGAATCTTCTTCGGTTTGTATCCGGCGGCAAAGGCGGCGAGACTAAACCCAATCGAGGCGTTGCGTTCCGAATAAATCAGGGAACCTACTTTTTACGAAAATGAGGCCTCTGTTTCGCCAAAAGATAGCCCCAGGCCATTCCTGCCGCCAAGCCCGCGCCATGGGCTGCATTGGCAATATGGCCGATCATACCGGTAAAACCCAGCAGAAACCAGCCGATCATCATAATTACAATCCAGTTTTCCAGATAAAAACCGGAGAGCGGGTCATATTTTCCCCGGATCCAGATGTACCCCAATAATCCGTAAACCACTCCGGACATGCCGCCAAAACTTGGTCCGCCAACAAAGTATTGGCCCAAGTTAGAAAGAATGGCAATTGAAAAAACAAGCACAGCATACATTTTGATGCCGTGGCGGTTTTCCACCATGGTGCCCAAATCTTTTAGCCAGAGCATGTTGAATAAAATGTGCAGCAGACCAAAATGAATGAAAATAGGCGTGATCAGGCGCCAAATCTGACCGTGTAAAATCTCCGGCAGACCGGGCATCCAGCGAATATACCCGCCGGTCATTTCATAACCGGTGATGGAAAAATATTTAACTATATTTATATTTGCTCCCAAACCGGTTATTAAAGTAACGCCAATACTGATAATGATCAGGATAAGCGTCAGCCGGCTGATAGTAGTGGATGTGCGGAATTTTATCCGGCTCACGGCCATCATTTTTTGATAGGTGGTATTCTCCTGCTTTTCTTTTTCGCGTAATTTAGCAGCTTGCCGGGAGAGTTCATCATCCTGAATAAGGTTGGGGTCTTGCTGGAATCGGGTCAGCAATTTATTCGCTTCTTTAATTTTATCCTCGGAAAGAACCCAGATTGTCCATTCCCCATTCTCCTCGTTGATCCGGTTGTCAATTCCTTTCACATAAAGGTAATCACTGAGTTCCCGGGCATCTTTTTCATTAGTTAATGTGCCAATTTCCCGCATCTGTGTTTTCCTGTTTCAAAAAGTCGGATTTTATCTTCCGGTGTGGTTTAAATTGTCCATTAAACGCACGGAAAGATATAAATATTTGGTAACAATTCAGGCAGTTAAGTTCACCATTCAAGGTTTCCGGTTATAAACCTTTTGTGCCTCATACGTCTATTTATACAGTTAACTTTTGAACCGTGAACTCCTGAACCGGAAACCCGGGTAGTTACAATATTCGATAATTTTCTATTCTCTCTGCTCTTTCCGGGAAGCGAACCTTTGCGCGCGGATTTTTTTCGCATGGTTCATTTCAATTTCATCCCTGTGTCGATTCGCTTCTTCGATGGTTTTAAATTTGTAGATACCCGGAGGGTATTTTATCGGAGACAACCGGTCAGCAAAATCCCAAAGCTCAGCAATCTTTTTATAATACGCATTATCCGGATGAAAATGCCAAAGCGCTTTTTCCGCTTCTTCGAATGTCTTATATTTGTATACCGGCATGTTTTACTCTATCTATTTCGAATGATTTCTTTTAAAAACAAAATATCCATTTTATCTTTGTCGCGTAATGTGTTCTTTTTCAAGTTGTAAAGCGTCTCGGGTGTTGCAATTTTGATTATTATTTCCCGATAGTCAATAGATTCCCAGGCCAAATCATTAAAAGTAACAGCTTCTCCTAATTGAGACACGAGATCGATATTGAATCCATTCGGTGTTCCATATCGTATGACGGAATAATTTGCAAATTCATCCAGAGTGATTTCTTCTATTGATTTGTCATGAAAGATTGAATTAAGAGCTTTTTGGAGATTCGAAATATTTTTTTTTGATGGATTAATAAAAATGTCAATATCCCGAGTTAATCTTTCCAATCCGTGCAGAACCATTGCCACGCCGCCGATTAAAACGTATTCAACATTTTTCTCTTCAAGGACTTTTATTACCCGGATAAATTCA
This sequence comes from uncultured Deferribacteres bacterium, assembly GCA_913009825.1. Lineage (GTDB taxonomy): Bacteria > Zhuqueibacterota > JdFR-76 > JdFR-76 > DREG01 > DREG01. The sequence goes on along the minus strand of CAJVYQ010000001.1, from coordinate 27,497 downwards.
TCAAATTGGTTCGACATGAAAAATCTCTTAAAAATGTTACATGATTTTACTGGTCTTTAAATTACAGAGATTTCGAAGTAAAATCAAATAATTCTTTTTAATTTGAAATCAATTTGCAGAAGCATGGCACAAAAATCTTGCATGTTGGATGTAGAATTGCTAAATAGAGTTTGTCCGAAAATACACACGATAGTGTTGTTCCGGCCTGTCTGCACAAGCAGGGAATCTGCTTGAAGGCAGTAATGGATTTCCGCTAAAAGCATGCGGGAATGACAAATTCGGACAGACTATAAATAGAATCTGAAAAAATTTATACAGAATGAGGCAAAGATGAAAGCCTATCTTTTAAATCGTACCGGCCCGCCTTCGGTTCTAAAAATGAAAGAAATTCCTGCGCCGGAACCGGGCCCGGGACAGGTTCGGGTAAAAATAGAGACGATCGGTTTAAATTATGCGGAAATTTTATCCCGCAAGGGTCTTTACGGTTGGGCGCCGAAAAAGCCGTACATTTTAGGGATGGAAGCTTCCGGCAAAATTGATGCAATAGGCAGAGATGTTGCGGATTGTGAGGCCGGCAAAAAAGTGATTGTGGGCACACAATTTGGTTGTTATGCGGAATATGTAGTTGTCGATTCCACCCGGGCACTTCCGGCCAAAGAAATTTTTTCCGCCGCGGAGAATGCGGCTTTTGCCGTCAATTATATGACGGCCTGGATCAGCTTGATGAAAATGGCACGGTTACAGCCGCAGGATATTGTGCTCATCACGGTAGCCGGAGGCGGCGTTGGTACGGCTGCCGTGCAAATTGCCAAACATTATGGCTGCGCTGTTTTGGGTGCTGTCGGCAGTGATGAAAAAGTGCGGTTGTTGAACAAATTGAATATTGATGCGGCCGTTAATTATCGTAAAACCGATTTTGAAACGGAAGTGAAAAAGGCCACCGGAAACCGTGGAGTGGATGTTGTCATTGAAATGGCGGGAGGCGATGTGTATAAAAAAAGCTTGCGTTTATTAGCGCCCTTTGGCCGGATTGTGGTGGTGGGTTTTGCCAGTCTGGATTTGAAAAAATGGAATCCCGTTTCTATCTGGAAAACCTGGCGGGCCATTCCGCGGGCCAGCGTGCTCAAAATGTCGGAAGGATCTTATGGCGTCATGTCATCACATATTGGCTATTTACTGAAAAAGCCGGAAATTATGTCGGAGGTATGGCGCGAATTAACTGAATTTGGGGCAGAACATGAGATTAGCCCGGTTATTGGCAGGCAATTTGATTTTACCGAAATGGCCGCAGCGCACCGGTTCATGGAATCCCGGCAGAGTTACGGGAAAATTGTAGTAAATATGTGATGAGCATTTTTATCTCTGCACTCGCCGGATTGCTGCATTCGGATTTTTTGTTCGATGGACAAAAAGCAGGCAAGGTTACCGTTGTGTAAAATATTTATCGCATTTGCAAACGGTGAAAAATTTTATTGTGTTTCCGGCAATCAGTTTTTACATTGTTGTAACAAAACCATAATACAGGTCGATTCGGCGTATCGACCTGCAATTTACTCGAACTGCCGTCGGTGTTTGCCGCTGTTTTGGTGAATTGAAAGATTAAACAAGGAGGCCCAAAAATGAGAAAAGTGTTATCTGTATTGTTGATTTTGTTCCTGTTTGTCTCTTTTGCCTTTGCAGCGAAGGCGAAGAAAAACGACACAAAAAAGCAGGGGCTTTCATCCGCAACATTTTCCGGACTGAAATTTCGCAGTATCGGGCCGGCTTTTGCCTCCGGGCGAATTGCCGATTTTGCTGTGAATCCCAACAATCATAGCGAATATTACGTGGCGGCAGCTTCCGGGCATATCTGGAAAACAGTGAACAACGGCACAACCTGGAAGCCGGTTTTTGACCACTACGGCGCTTATGCCATCGGCTGTTTGGCAATGGATCCGAATAATTCCAATGTGGTTTGGGCCGGCACCGGAGAGAATAATAGTCAACGTGCACTTGGGTACGGAGACGGCGTTTACAAAACAGAGGACGGCGGCAAAAGCTGGAAAAATATGGGGTTGAAAACTTCCCGCCAGACCGGCAAAATCCTGATCGATCCGCGCAATTCCGATGTGGTTTACGTGGCGGCGGAAGGTTCTGTTTGGGGTCCCGGCGGCGAACGGGGACTTTACAAAACCACGGACGGCGGTAAAACCTGGCACGCCGTTTTAACTGTAAGTGAAAATACCGGTGTGTCCGATCTGGCTATGGATCCCCGCAATCCCGATGTGATTTACGCTGCTTCCCACCAGCGACGGCGGCATGTATTCACCAAGATTGACGGCGGACCGGAGAGCGCAATCTACAAAACCAGCGATGGCGGCAAGAACTGGAGAAAGCTGAAATCCGGTTTACCCGGCGGTGATATGGGCGCCATCGGCCTTGCGGTATCACCAGTTAATCCGGATTATATTTATGCTGTCATAGAAGCGGCCGGTAAGAGCGGCGGTTTCTTTCGCTCCACGGATCGCGGCGCTTCGTGGCGAAAAATGAGCAGTCAGTTGAGTACCAGTCCGCAATATTACAATGAAATATTTTGCGATCCGGTGAATCCGGACAAAGTTTACAGCATGAATACCATTGCCATGGTAACGGAAGACGGCGGCAAAACTTTCCATGCGTTGGGCAACAAGCAACGCCACGTGGACGATCATGCACTATGGATCGATCCGGATGATACCCGGCATATTTTGATCGGCGGCGACGGCGGTATTTATGAGTCATTCGATAACGGTTCCAACTGGCTGTTTAAATGCAATCTGCCGGTCACACAATTTTACCGGGTGGCGGTGGACAATGCCGAACCGTTCTATTATGTATTCGGCGGCACGCAGGATAACAACAGTATGGGCGGTCCTTCCCGAACCATCAGCGCCCTGGGGATCGTCAATGATGATTGGTTTGTCACCAACGGCGGCGACGGCTTTTGGTCCGCTGCGGATCCGGCGGATGCGAATATCGTCTATGCGGAATCCCAGTACGGCGGCATGGTGCGTTACGACAGGAAAAGCGGCGAATCGATCAGCATCAAACCGCAGCCGGGGGAAGGGGAATATACCTATCGCTGGAACTGGAATACGCCTCTGTTCGTCAGTCCTCATTCCCACACGCGGATTTACACAGCCGCTAATAAAGTGTTCAGAAGCGATGACCGGGGCAATTCCTGGCAGGTGATCAGTGACGACCTGACCCGGCAAATCGATCGCAATAAATTACCGGTGATGGGGAAAGTCTGGAGTGTAGATGCCGTGGCGAAAAATGCTTCTACTTCTCTGTACGGCACCATTGTTTCCCTGGTTGAATCCCCTGTTCATGAAGACCTGCTCTACGCGGGCACGGACGATGGCCTGATTCAGGTTACCGAAGATGCCGGAAAAAATTGGCGCAAAACAGCAAAATTCCCCGGCGTACCCGAGTTTACTTATGTGAGCGATATTTGCCCATCCGGGTATGATGCCAATGTTGTGTTTGCTTCGTTTGATAATCGCAAAAGAGATGATTTTAAGCCGTACATTTACAAAAGTGCAGACAAAGGGAAGACCTGGAAATCCATTGCCGGTAATCTGCCGCAGAACGGAACGGTTCACACCATCGCCCAGGATTTTATCAATGCCAGGCTGCTGTTTGTCGGGACGGAATTTGGCATTTTCTTCTCCATCGACGGCGGGCAGGGATGGGTTCAATTGAAATCAGGAATTCCTACTATTGCTGTCCGGGATATTGCCATTCAAAAAAAGGAGAACGATTTGGTTTTAGCCACTTTCGGACGAGGATTTTACATTTTGGCTGATTACACACCGCTGCGCCTTTTCAAAAAAGAGATGCTGAAAAAAGACGCTGCCATCTTTCCCATCAAAGATGCGCTGATGTTTGTCCCGAAACGGGGTAAATACGGTCAGGGCGCCACTTATTTTGCGACCAAAAATCCACCGGTTGCAGCTACTTTTACTCACTATCTGCAAAAAACGCCCATGACTCTGAAACAACAGAGAAAAGAAAAAGAAAAGAAATTGATAAAGAATAATCAGCCCATTCCCTATCCGGGCTGGGATGAATTGCGGGCGGAAGATAACGAAGAAAAACCGTATCTGCTGTTTACTATTTACGATGAATTCGGCAATGTTGTCCGCAAAATTCCTGCTTCTCCCAAAAAAGGAATTAACCGGATGACATGGGACTTGAAGTACCAAGGCACAGCACCGGTTCGGTTACAACAAAACAAATATAATCCGCTTTCTTCCGGGCGCAGCGGTATGTTGGTATTGCCCGGAAAATACACAGTTTCCCTGTCGCAAAGTGTAAATGGTGTTTTAACCGAATTGGTTCCACCGCAGCAGTTTAATGTTGTGCCTTTGCAGAATACGGCGCTGCCGGCGGCAAACAGAAAAGAGTTAGTGGCATTTCAGAAGAAGGCTGCGGAGCTTTATCGCGTGGTTCAAGGGACCGATAATGCCGCTTCTGAACTTGCGACGCGTATTCAGTATATCCGCCAGGCGCTGCTCAACACACCGTCGGCTCCTCCCGGACTGGACGAAAAAGCCAAGGCGATGGAATCGGAATTGAACACAATTTTCATCAAACTGAACGGCGACCGCACCATCAGCAAGCACAGTGAAAATCCGCCGACCTCCATTTCCAGCAGACTCCGCACCATGGCGTTTATGCACTCCCGCTCAACCTCAGAATTGACGCAAACGGAAAAAGATGCTTACGAAATTGTCAAAGCGGAATTTACTCCATTGTATGCTCAAATTAAAAAAATGTTGGCAGTGGATGTAGTGGCATTGGAAAAACAAATGGAAAAGGCAAAAGCCCCGTGGACGCCGGGCAGGCTGCCGGAGTGGAAATAGGATGTGAATGTTTTCTGAGCCGTTCGTTTGGCTTCATGCCGGGATGTTTAGCTGCGAAGCTGGTGAAGGTAATCAATTATGGGATATTGCATTGTTTCCGGGTTCGGGAGTTCATGGTTCAGAGGAAATATCTCCGCGTTCTTTGCGACCTCTGTGCCTTTGCGTTAAAGAAAAGGGTGAATAAACGCAGAGACGCAGAGATTCGCAGAGTTACTCATGCACAGTGTTTCCGGGTTCGGGAGTTCATGGTTCAGAGGTTAACGGCACAAATACGTGTAAATCGTTACCGGATTTATGTTTTTTTAATCGTTTTGCCTAAAATGCCTGTTCCGGTGTGTGATAGGTGAACTCTGTAAATTACAAGAATGCAAAGACCTGATCGGAAATTGCCGGGTTTGTAAAAATTTGTAAATTTGTCTATTTACACTCCTCATACCCCCCTTCAAGGGAGGATTTACAAATCCCCCGGAGATACGCGAGATACTATCTCACTTTTTCGCTTTCACCATCAGCAAAATACCGATTGTTCCAAAGAATAAATTGCTGCCCCAGGCAGAGACAACCGGGTTTAACAAGCCGTTGTGGCCAAATGCCTGCAATGTTTTTACCATGCCGAAGAAGATAAAGCAGATGGCCAGGCTGATGCCGAAACCCAAAGCGGCGCCGCTTCGTTTTTGCAGCGATGCCAACGGAATTCCGAAAAGAATGATGATGAAATTCGTGAACGGGAAAGCGTACTTCAAATTTAAATCAACCAGCCATTTTTGTGGATCCGCCCCATTATGAATAATCTGACCGATGAATTTCTTTAATTCCTTCGAATTCATTTCATCCGGCTGCTTTTGCGCTTTTTTTAAATCGGCCAGATCAAACGGAAAGTTCGTCAGCTCTTTTTCGGAAAATTGTTTAACAACCTCCCGATTGTTGCTAAAATCTCTGGAAATGCCATCCTGAAGAATCCATTTGCCGTCCCGCCAGATCATCCGTTTGGCGTCCAGTCTGGTCAGCAGCCTTCCGGAGGCATATTTTTGTTCAGTAACATCGTGGGCGATGTTTGTTTCAACGTCGAAATAAGCGATATTGGTTCTTTCGTTTTCACTCTGCAAAACGCTGATGTTGTTTTGTTTGCCGGTAATTTGTCTGGGAACCCGGTCCAGGTATTGCCGCTTGATGGCAAATTTTTTCCGGGCAGCCTCCGGGACCACATATTCGCCAAAATAAAACATGGCAAGACTGATGATAAACCCGATTAAAATCAGGGGAAATGCAATGCGATAGAGACTGATACCGGATGTTTGCATGGCGGTCAACTCATTGTACCTGGCCAGTTGCCCCACGGAAAACAAACTGGCCAACAAGATAGCAATGGGCATGATCAGAACTACCATGTAGGGAATGTAGTAGAGATAATAATCGGCGATGATATTTTTGGGCACCTGCTGATCGATGAATTTGTCTAAATATTCAACCATGTCGATGATAATGAAAAACACGGTAAAAGTAATCAGCGCAAAAAGCAGGGTGAAGAGAAATTTTTTTGAAATGTAAATATCCAGTTTATTCATAAAATCGTCTTTTTTTGAAAATGTTAAACTTTTGCCATCGAATGGCGCGGTATTCGCGCACCGTTAAAAGAACCAGGTAAATACCAAAAATACCAACAATAATATTGGGAGCCCACATACTCAGAACCGGGCTGATGATTTGCCGGTCTGCCAATTCTTCGCCGCCGATCAAAAATACCCAGTAAATCATGAAAAAGACGAATCCGATAGCTGCAGCCACGCCCATGTTGCCTTTTTTAGTGAACATTCCCAGAGGCGCGCCGATTAAAACAAATACGATGCACGCAGCAGGGATTGAATATTTTTTATGGATTTCTACGCGAAATTTATCGATGGATTTATAGAAGCCGCTGATAATTCTTTTCTCCACTTCAATCTGGCTGCGCATATTTTCGATGCGCTTGTGCAGCGCCCGGTATTCTGCTTGTGTTGGTTTAAATGCCATATCCGGGCCGGTCGGGCTGTCGGATGAAACGGCTTTATCAAACAGTTTAACAACAAACGCATCCCGCATGTAGCGTTGAATCAGTGATGCCAACTGTTTTTTACGGTTTTTAATGGAAGCGCGATTGTTGGCAATATCCGCTTCCATCATGGCCACACTTTTTTCCCGGTCGCCGCGGTAGCTGGAATTACTTCTTTTGAGCGATAATCCCGGGATGTCCATGGTAATGCGGTATCTCTCAAAACGTAATATTTGATATTTGGCATAATCTTCAATATTGATTTCGTGGATCTCTCCGTTGTACAGATCCAGAAACAGACGGTCTGCAATTTTATCGAATTTCAATTTCCCCGTTTTGGCAAAGATAGTTCTCCTGACTTTTTTATCGCTCAGATCGTCGATGGTTATCTGTTTAAGCAAAGAAGAATCGCCCTCTTCGATGATTGTTTTTGTCAGCAGATTCAAGTGGGGAATTTCCGTAAAAACCACATTCGGTTCCAATTTCAGTGTGGGTCGTTTGCGGAAAATATCTCCCATCAATAAGCTGGCGCGATGATTAAAATTGGGCAGCACCCTATTGTTGTAAATGATCAACCCAATCATGAAGATGAAACCGGCAATTAAAACAGGAAAAAGTAACCGGTAAAAACTGATGCCACTGGCTTTAATGGCTGTGATCTCATTGTCTGCGGACAATCTGCCGAAAACAGTGAGTGTGGCAATTAATACGCCCATGGGCACGGCAAGGGCGATTATCCATGCCAGGTTCAAAAACAGGAATTCAAAAATGGTAAGAATCCCGATGCCCCGGCTCAAAATCCGGCCAAGATCGCGAAAGACGATATTCAACAGAAAAATGAAAATAATCACTACCAGTGAAAACAAAAATGGTGCAACGTGCTCCTTCAGAATGTAACGGGTAAGAATCATCGTTTTTGGCGACCTGTTTTTAAGCAATCCTCTGGCAATAAAAAAATAAAAATATTGGAACTTCCCATCATTAATAAGAATTTAATATACATCAAATATAAATGTCTGACTTGTTTAAAACAATTTTTTTCTTGAATTTGCAAACCGATTGTATTATTTTATGTAACCGAACGCCCGAGAATAAAAATGTGAAAGTTGGAGGGAATCAAATAATAGAAGATTGATAACGGTAACATATAGAAAACAGTTAATTGGATTATTGATTCCTTTTGAGTTAGCGTTTGGATTTTTTTACGTATTTTAATTTCAGAGCCAGGATCAGAGCAGGTGTTAGATTTTTGATTTTTGGCTTGATTGTTTTTGGCAGTATCATCTTTCACAACGAGGATCTTTCGGCGCAAGGCTTCCGAAATTCATCGTTCCAATCCCGTAATCCTATAATTACATCCATTTTCCCGCCGCAGTACCTTGGTATGCGCCGGGATACTCCCTTTTTTAATCTGAAAATTCCCGGCTTTAAAAAAACTTTCAAAATCAGTGATGACAGAGATTCCGTCTTAATTAAACAAACCCTTTTGAATCATGATTTAAGGCCGCCCGTACAATTGTCTTTCGACGATTACCTCAAGCTGCGTTACCAGATCGGTTATAAAAAAACCTGGCGGAATTATGTAAACCAGACGCTGTTCTCCGAAATGAAAAAGAATCAGAAAGGCAAAGGAATTGGGTTCGATATTCCTATTCCCATCAAAAGCCAGGCATTTCAGAAAATATTTGGCGGCAATTCGGTTGGTTTACAGGTAGTGGGGAACGTTACCATCAACGGCGGATTGCGGCACGAAAAACGCAGCGAAGTGAAAACGGCCATCAATCGTCGTTCCAACTACAATTTTAAAATGAAGCAAACCCAGCGTTTTACGGTGAAAGGAAATGTGGGAGAAAAAGTCAACGTTTTCGTCGATCAGGACAGTGAACGGCCCTTCGAATTTGATAATGCCATCCGCCTTGAATACAAAGGTTTTGAAGACGAAGTGTTGGAGAGTATCGAAGCGGGTAATGTTTCGCTGTCTCTTCCCGCAACCCGGTTTGTTACTTTCAGCGCAAAAAATTCCGGTTTGTTCGGCATTAAAGCCAATATGCGGTTGGGGAATTTGAAAATGACGACCATTGCCAGTCAGGAAAAAGGGCAAAAGCAGAAACTTTCCATCTCCGGCGGCGCCACAGCCGAAGAAAACAAAATCGACGATTACGAATATCGCCGCGGCACCTATTTTTTTCTCAACAAATATTTTCGTGAACAATTTACTAATATCGATGCCGACGGTGTACACCTGATCGATGATATCAGAAAAACCATCTCCAGGATAGAAGTTTACAAATCGGAAGACCGCTATTACAACCAGGCGGATGCCGTTGTGGGCTGGGCGATTGCGGATCCGGCCGGTGTCACCTCCAATCCTCCGGATACTTCCATTGTCGATCAGAATCATTACAAAGGCTATTTTAAACGGCTGGAACAGAACACCGATTATTATGTGGACAAGGAACTGGGCTATATTGTCATGAACCAACCTTTGCACAAAGGGGAAGTGTTGGCCGTTGCTTACCGTGATTCTTCCGGTAATGAAGTGGGCGACGTGGATTATTTGCCCGACCCGCAAGGGAATAAAGCCATCATTGTTAAATTACTTTACACTAAAAATCCCATTGCCAGCGATTACACCTGGGATCTGGAATGGAAGAATGTGTATTACCTCGGCACCCGGGATATCAACAAAGAAGGCTTCGAATTAAAATTGTTTTTTAAACCACCCAGCGGTGATCCTCAGGAAACGTTTGATAAAAACGGCACACCGATTTCTTATCTGACTATTTTCGGCCTGGATAAACGGAATGAAAACGGCGACCCAAAACCGGACAACATTTTGGATGATAATCCCAATATCATCAACTGGTCGCGGGGCGAACTCATTTTCCCTGATCTGGAACCGTTCCGTCTGGAGAAGTACAAAACTTCGGACCCTAAATTGTATGCGAAACAGGTAGATGCTATTTATGATACAACCGACCACCAGTACATTACGAAGAATAGTAATTTTTACCTGTCTGTTTCCGCAAAAGTACGGCAAACCAACTACAGCCTGGGTTTCAATATTATTGAGGGCAGTGAGGAAATTGTCCTGGACGGACGCAATCTGCAGAGTGGACGGGATTACATTATCGATTATTTTTCCGGTAATTTGACTATTCTGGACGAGCGGGCTTCCGATCCCAACGCTTCCCTGGATATCAGCTATGAGAGCAATCAAATGTTCCAGATCAACCGTAAAACCATACTCGGTACGCGCTGGGACTATGAATTGTTCAATAATTCCTTCATCGGCGGCACACTGCTTTATCTGAACCAGAGTACGCTGGATCAGAAAATTCGTATCGGGCAGGATGGCCCGATGCAGAACTTTGTGTGGAATTTGAATACTTCGTTGAATTTTGAACCGTTTTTCATCACCAAAGGATTGAATGCGCTTCCCCTGGTGCAGACCAAACAAAAATCAACGGTTAAATTTGAAGCGGAAGTGGCGCAGATTATTCCCAATCCCAATTCACGCAACAACAAAGCCACCGGCGATAAAAACGGCGTGGTTTATGTGGACGATTTTGAGGCCGCCAAGCGGGAAACGCCGTTGGGCGTGAGGCGCCGGCAATGGACGGTTTCCAGTGTGCCCAAAGTAATACCGGGTTGGAATGAGTACAATTTCTATTCGGATCAGCAGAAAAATGACAGCCGCGGTCACCTGATCTGGTATAATCCGTACGAGCAAGTGGCGATCAAAGAAATCTGGCCGGAACGGGATGTGAATCCCAATGTTCCTCAGCGGGTCCATGTTCTGGATATGCGGATGATTCGTAACCCTCTGTACGGCGAGCACACATGGGCGGGAATTATGCGTTATCTCTCGGCAGGGTATGCGGATCAATCCAACAGCAAATTCATTGAAGTGTGGGTGCGCGGCGACCAGGGGCGCCTGCACATCGATTTTGGCCAGATTTCCGAAGATGCTATTCCCAACCATGTTTTGAATACGGAAGACAAGGCGATAGGCGGCATCCGAAACGGGTTTTTAGATGACGGGGAAGACACCGGTTTGGATGGTATCCCCAACGGACAACCCGGTGATGACCCTAATGATAATTGGAGTTACACCTCGGAAAGTTCTAATTATGAGCATATCAACGGTACGGAAGGAAATTTAAACGATGAAGGCGGCCGTTTTCCCGATACGGAAGATCTGAACCAGAACGGTAGTTTGGATCAACGCAACGACTATTTTGAGTTCGGTTTCGATCTGGATAAAACCAGTCCGGATGCCGAATTAATTGCCGGTGGTTTGGGGCTGGATCCGGACAAAGATTATGGCTGGCGGATGTACCGGCTACCTCTGGCCGCTCCCGATACGGTGATTGGGAATCCTCAGTGGACTAATATTGAATATGTGCGTATCTGGGTTGATGGCGCTCCGCGGGACACTATGTGGGCTCAGATTGCTCAGGTGAACCTGGTGGGAAGTGAATGGAAAGAGAGAGGGATGGCGTTTGCCGATCTGGACACAACCAGTTATAATGCTAAAAATGATACCACAGTGCGGGTGACCGTGGTGAATACCTACGATAATCCGGATTACACCCCGCCGCCGGGCGTCGCCGGAGAAACCGATCAGATCACCAAAGTGATTCGCCGGGAGCAGGCGCTGGTTCTGCGGATTTCGGAATTACCACCGGGGGCCAATGGGATTGTCCAGAAGTCCTTTTTTCAACCGCAAAGTTACATCGATTACAAAGTGATGAAAATGTTTGTTTACGGACTGGATCCGTACGGCCTTCACATCGGCGATGATTCTTCTACCGTGGAACTCTTTTTCCGCTTTGGCGCCGATGACCATAATTACTATGAATTTCGTGAACGGGTTTTTCCTCATTGGGATAACCGCAACGAAATGATCATCGATTTGGCGGAGCTTACGGGAATTAAAAATATTGGTGATACGGATAAGTACGGTTATCTCTATAAAATAACCGGGGATGGGGATACGCTTCGTGTTGTAGGAAGACCGTCTCTGACAAATGTTCGCCAATTAACTGCCGGCGTGGTAAACCGGAATAAAACGGAATATTTCACCGGAGAAGTTTGGCTCAACGAACTTCGGTTAACCGAAGTGAAGAAAGATAAAGGCATGGCCATGCGCGCCCGCCTGGATATGAAATTGGCCGACATTCTTAATGTGAATGCGGAGATGAGCCGTGTAGATGACGATTTTCGCACGGTAAATGAACGGTTCGGAAAAGGAAACAATAAGCTGCAGGGAACCATTAATGCCAGCTTCCGCATGGACAAATTTTTACCGCAGGGTTTGGGCCTTTCCATTCCCATTAACATGGGTTATCAAAATTCCGAATCCAGTCCTAAATATTTTCCGGGTAGTGATATCATCGTCTCTAAAAAAACGGCAAACGATAGCATGCTGGAAACCATTAAAACCAAGAGTCAAAGAAAAACATTTTCCGTTTCCATCAAAAAAACCGGCAGGTCGCACAATCCGTTCATCAAATACACACTGGACGGGCTGTCGGTGAATTACAGTTACGCCGAATCGTTCCGCAGTAATTCTATCATCAAAGAAGCGAATAATTTTACCTACAACGGCAACCTTGGTTACAACATCACATTTAATCCCAAGGCCAGTTTTAAGCCGTTTTCCTGGTTAGGGAAAAGTTTTCTCGTCAAACCACTCAGTTCGCTGAGTCTGTTTTATCTGCCCAAAAATCTGACTTACAAATTTTCATTCAACCGGGTACAGGACAGAACCCTGAACCGGAGCGGTTTGATTACACCCCGGTATACTTTTGTGATGAATCAAAATTTTGGTACGGGCATTCAGCCGCTGCATGGGTTTTCCCTAGATTATACTTATTCCCGGGTAAATGATTTGCGGGAAATAACCGATGCATCTCTGGTGGCCAATGATCCCATCGGCGCATTGAAGGGGAATTATGGCCCGTTAACAAGTTTGAGGCAGTCGTTTAAAACACAGTTCAATCCCAAGTTGTCCAGGTGGCTGAAAGTCAATCTTTCCGCCACAACCAATTTTAGCTATAATAATAATATTCAGCAGCGGGAATTGGGGAAGAGCGCCCAAAACAGCCAGAATTACAGCACCCGGATTACTCTTACGCCAAAGACTTTTTTTCAGCAATTCACACGTAAAAAACCGAACCGGCGGAGACCGCGCACTACCATGCCGCGGAAAAAGAAAACCAAAGAGGAAGATGAAAAGAAAAATGAAAAAAAAGATGATAAGAAAGGCAAAGAAAAAGAGGGGCAAAAAATATCGTTCAAAATAATCAATCCTCTGAAATTGATTGCGCTTTTGGGTGAAAGAATTCAACCGGTCTCTTTTCAATACGCACAGCAGATATCTTCAAACAGTTATGGATTGATGGCCATTCCACCTTTTTCTTTTCAGATCGGCAAGTCCTTCAACCCGGGGCCGGTGGTGCAACAAAATGTAGGTACCAACCGGGGAGCTTTCACGCGCAAATATAATATAAATTCCAGCACCGGTTTGAATCTGTTGAAACAGTTGAAAGTTTCTTTTAAATATAGCTACGACAATGGTTCCAACAAAACCACGATCGCTACGGGAAGCATCTCGGAAACCCGCTGGCGTTTAGGAGAAAAAAATCTGTTTTTCCCTGACTGGACAGTTAAATGGAGCGGGATAGAAAAAATACCGTTGATCAAAAAATTTATTCAGCGGGCTTCCATCGATCATGGCCGGAGCGGCAGGGTTGTGACTAAATGGCTGAATAACAAAGAAAATATTACTAATGAAAATGTCAGCCTGAACTACCGGCCGTTGATCGGACTGAGCCTGACCCTGAAAAATGGTATGAACTGTACGCTGCAATTTAACCAGGCTTTTTCGGAAAACATCAACAAGAAGAGTGGTTCCAGCGGTACGCGAAAAACAACGTCCGATATTAATGCAACGGTTAATTACTCAAAGTCGGGTGGTTTTACTTTGCCCATTCCGTTTTTAAAAAATAAAAAGATAAAAAATAGTATCGATTTTTCCATGACATTTACCAAAAGCCTGGATGTCAGTGAGCAAAAGCGAGGCGAGGGCGGCAATTACCAGGAATGGACCCGCAACGAAAAATGGTCGCTTATGCCCAAATTGACCTATTCTTTCAGTTCAACCGTCCGTGGCGGTATGCATCTCGAGTTTGGCCGGACGAAAAATAAATTGTACGGTGAAACCAATATATTTGAGCTTGGCATTAATGTGAACATTCAAATTTCCGGGCGGTAAAATATAGTTTATAAAGTTGCTTAGACTGCCCGCGAAACACACTAAAAAATAAAAACTGTTTAATCCGATATTACTTAGCACAGTGAAACCGCAAACAAAATATGGGAGATCGGTTTTTAGACAGGATAACAGGATTATCGGGATAAAAATCCTGTGAATCATGTTAATCCCGTCAAAAAAGAATAAACTGCTCTTAAAAAATTTGTAACTATTCAGGTGTTTTCTTTCAATCTTTTTCGCCTTGCCGTGAACGACAAGGCTAAGAAATAAAAGGGCGCTAAAGCGTCCTATTTACGATAGCATCCTTCAGGATGCTTTCATGTCTTAGCCTGAGGGGTTCACTCTCAGGCGACCTGAATAGTTACAAAAATTTGTTCAAAAAATAAAGTTTTATGCTGTAATAATATATCGTATATTTGGTATGTTTTGCAGGCAAAATAATTACGGGTTTATTATGAAATCAAAAACGATCAGCCGGTTCTTTTTGTGCATAACCATTGTTACCGTTTTTTTCCTTTTTGGGGGAAATCAGCCGGTTCTATCGCAATTTAACAAAGAACGGGCTTTCAAATATCTTAAGCAACAGTGCAATTTTGGTCCCCGCTATCCCGGCAGTGAAAATCACAAAAAGATGCGGGATTTTTTGGTTGCTGAATTGCGGCAATACACCAACCGGGTAAAAACGCAGCCGTTTATGGCGGTCAATTATCTCGAGAATAAGCGGGCGCAGGGATTTAATGTTATCGCTTCCTTTGGCGAAGGGAAGACGGAACTGATTTTATGTGCTCACTGGGACAGCCGGCCCAAAGCTGACCATGATCCGTCGGCGGCGAACCGGGATAAACCGATGCCGGCCGCTAATGACGGCGCTTCCGGTGTGGCGGTTTTGCTGGAAATCGCCCGGTATTTGAAAACCACACCGCCGCCGATACCGGTGGACATTGTCCTGTTCGATGCCGAAGATATGGGCCGGGAAGCACACGAAAACGAGTTTCTCCAGGGCTCCCGTTTTTTTGCTGAGAATATATCTTATTCTTATAAACCGTCTGCCGCAATCCTCCTGGATATGGTTGGCGACCGTGAGCTACAATTCTATGTGGAAGAAAATTCCAAAAAGTTCGCTCCCGATGTGGTCGACCGGATCTGGTCCATTGCAGAACGGTTGGGTTTTCCGGAGTTTGTTCGTAAAACACGCTACGCCATGACGGATGATCATATTCCGTTAATTAAGACGGGCATCCCGGCCGTAGACATTATCGATTTCGATTATCCTTACTGGCACACAATTGAAGACACGCCGGATAAATGCAGCCCCGAGAGCCTGGAAAAAGTCGGCCGTGTGCTGCTGCAATATATCTACGGGGAAAAATAATTCCGGGAATAACCGGATAAAAAGCAAAAGGGAAATAAAATATGAAGAATATTCTATACATAGTCTGGAGTGAAATAAACAAACTTGGCATCCCAATAATTGATGAGCAGCACAGAGGAGTTATTTCTACTATCAATTCATTACACTATTTTATTCTAACCGGACATGGACAGGAAATAGTAAAACCCACTTTAATTATGTTAGAACAGTATGTAGATGTTCATTTTAAAACTGAAGAAGCCTTACTAACAGAGGCAAACTATCCCGCCCTCGAAGAACACATTGCATTGCATAAGGGATTTATAGAGAAAATCAAAAAACTTTCTACTGATCCCAATCGGAATATGGATTCGGATTTGGTTTTGAAATTTTTGAAAGAATGGTGGTTGGGTCATATTAATAAGGAAGACAGAAAATATGTCCCTTTTCTGGAAAAATGAGTAGATAAGACCTAAGACATGCCGCTCCACCGGGAAAATTTGAGCTTTTTTTCCTGTTGTAGTATTTTATCCCTGAAAATTCCGTCTTTCCCCATTTTTATTGCTTTTTGGATTTGCTTTGTATATATTCTACATCTTTCAAAATCAGCAAGTAAAAGTATATTAAGGAGGAATTGGTCCGGTGTTTAAAGAACTTCAGAGTCAGCACAATCTGCCCGAATTAGAGAAGGAAGTTCTTGATTTTTGGCAAGAAAACAGAATTTTCGAAAAAAGCATCGAGTCACGAGATCCGGCGAAACCGTTTGTATTTTACGAGGGGCCGCCTACGGCCAACGGCAAACCGGGGATCCACCATGTAATCTCCCGTACCATCAAAGATTTTGTCTGCCGTTTACGCACCATGCAGGGATACCGGGTGGAGCGAAAAGCCGGTTGGGATACCCATGGCCTGCCTGTGGAAATCGAAGTGGAAAAAGAGCTTGGCATCGAAGGGAAAGAAGGAATTGTCAAATACGGTGTCGATAAGTTCAATCAAAAATGTAAAGAAAACGTTTTTAAGTATAAAAAGGAATGGGACGAGTTAACCCGCCGTATCGCTTTTTGGGTTGATCTCAGCGATCCTTATGTAACTTACACCGACGATTATATTGAATCTGTCTGGTGGATTTTAAAAGAGTTCTGGAAAAAAAATCTCCTTTATCAGGGATATAAAGTTATTCCCTATTGTCCTCGCTGTGAAACGGCTCTCTCCAGTCATGAAGTTTCTCTGGGTTACAAAGATGTGTCCGACCCGTCGATTTTTGTAAAGATGAAACTGAAAGATGAAGAGAATACATTTTTCCTGGTCTGGACCACAACTCCCTGGACTTTGATTGCCAATGTGGCGTTGGCCGTGTCTCCCGATGTAACTTATGTTAAAGTAAAAAATAATGGCCAATATCTAATCTTGGCCGAAGCCCGTTTGCCGGTTCTGGAAGGAGATTACCAAAAAGTAACCGAATACAAAGGCGGCGACTTAGTGAACAAAAAGTACGAACCGCTGTTTCATTATTTTCAACTTAAACAGAAAGCCTGGTATGTTATTCCGGGCGATTTTGTGACCACAGAAGACGGCACCGGCATTGTTCACATGGCCCCGGCATTTGGCGAGGATGATTACCGTGTGGGGCAGAAGTACAATTTGCCGGTTCTGCAGCCTGTGGATAAAAGCGGTTGTTTTATCGCAGAAGTAACCGATTACAAACATGAATTTGTGAAAGATGCAGACCCCAAAATCATGGCGCATCTCAGGGAGACGGGAGAACTTTACCGCGCGGAAACCATGGAACACAGCTACCCGTTTTGCTGGCGTTGTGATTCTGCGCTGCTTTATTATGCAAAAAAATCATGGTATATCCGAACCACGGAAAAGAAAGACCGGTTACTGGCCAACAACGGGAAGATTCGATGGATCCCAAAAGAAGTTGGCAAAGGACGCTTTGGTGAATGGCTGGAAAACAATGTGGATTGGGCGTTATCGCGGGACCGGTTCTGGGGCACGCCGCTCAATATTTGGGTGTGCGATTCATGCGGCCATGAAGAAGTGATCAGCAGTAAACAGGAATTGTTGGAAAAATCCGGTACTGCCGAAATTAAAGATTTGCACAAGCCGCATATCGATGAAATTCATCTGACCTGTGAAAAATGTGGCAGCACTATGAACCGGGTACCGGAAGTAATCGATGTCTGGTTCGATTCCGGCGCCATGCCGTACGCACAATGGCATTATCCTTTCGAAAATAGAGAAGTGTTTGAACGCAATTTCCCGGCCGATTTTATTTCTGAGGGAATCGACCAGACCCGCGGCTGGTTCTACTCTCTGCTGGCCATCTCCACACTGCTGTTCGACAAGCCTGCTTACACAACCTGTGTTTCTCTGGAACTGATTCTGGATAAACAGGGGCAGAAAATGAGTAAAACCAAAGGGAACGCGGTGAACCCCTTTGAAATTTTGGATAAATTCGGCTCAGATCCGTTGCGTTGGTATCTGCTAACGGTCAGTCCGCCCTGGGTACCGACCCGCTTCGATGTGGCTGGTATTTCCGAAGTGCAGCGTAAATTTTTTGGCACTATTTTGAACACCTATTCTTTCTTCATGATGTATGCCAACATCGATCATTTTAGTTATGAAGAGGAGTCCATCCCGGTGGCAGACAGACCGGAGATCGACCGCTGGATCCTTTCCGCGCGCGACAGGCTGGTAAAACAGGTGAATGAATATCTTGAGCGATACGACGTGACCAAAGCATCACGACTAATTTCCGATTTTACTGTGGAATATCTTTCCAACTGGTACGTGCGCCGTTGCCGTCGCCGTTTCTGGAAAAGTGAAATGGGGCACAACAAATTATCTGCTTACCAGACTCTGTTTGAAGTTCTGCTGACGCTTGCCAAATTGATTGCACCGCACACGCCGTTTGTTTCGGAAGCCATTTACCGTAATTTGAATGAAACCGGCTTTGAACCGTTTGAAAGCGTTCATTTGGCCGAATATCCCGATCCGGGGAAACCGGAATATCAGAACATCGATGAGGATTTGCTGGAACGGATGGAAATTGCCCGCGAAGTGGTGACAGCGGCAAGAGCTCTCAGAAGCGAAGCGGGTATCAAAGTGAGGCAGCCGTTACAGCGGATTGTCGTTGCCACAAAAGATAAGCGCCGGCGCTCGGTATTGGCTGGTGTAGAGGAACTTATTTTGGCAGAAGTGAACATCAGATCACTGGAAGTGCTGGATAATCCCGATCTGTTGTTTGTTTTAAAGGCCAGGCCGAATTTTAAATCGTTAGGGCCTAAATTCGGCAAGCATGTTAAGAAAGTGGCCGAAATAGTTGAAAATATGGCGCCGGTAGATGTGGCTTATTTGAAGGAAAAAAATCATTTCAATTTTACTTTCGAAGGTCACGAGGTTCATATCGATCTAAATGATGTGTTGATTGAAACGGAAAATCCACCGGATATGGTGGTTCGAAATGAAGACGGACTGGCGATCGGGCTGGATTTGATTCTTTCGGAAGAATTACGCCGGGAAGGACTGGCCCGTGAATTTGTGAACCGGGTACAAAATATGCGCAAAGATGCCGGTTTTGAAGTCACGGACAGAATAAAAATCTGTTATAAAGCGGAAGCAGAACTATCGCTTGCAGTTTCCAATCGTAGTGATTACATTAAAAATGAAACACTTGCCGAACAAATTGATGACCGATACGGTGATCTTCATTATTCAAAGCAATGGGTGATTAATGGTTTGTCCGTGAATATATCTATTGATAAAATAGAAAAATAATATGAGTGCGGACATTAGGAGTAATAAAATGGAAAAAAGGAAATTAAATCATTTTAAAAAATTGCTTCTGAACAAACGTTCAGAACTTAATACCCAGTTGGGAATCATCCGGGAAAATTCATTTCAGGAAACCATGAAAAATTCCAGCGGTGACAATTCTTCTTATTCATTTCACATGGCTGATCAGGGCACCGATTCCCAGGAGCGGGAGAAAGCTTTTTTATTTGCTTCCCGGGAAGGCCGGTTGATCTATCACATAGATCAGGCTCTGGAAAGGATAGAAGAGGGAACTTATAGTATCTGTCAAGAATGTGGCAATCCTATTACTGAGGAACGTCTGGAAGTTGTTCCCCATGCCCGTTTGTGTATTGAATGTAAATCTCATGAAGAGAAGCAGAATGAATGAATAGCGTGCAATCCTTCAATTTATCCATAGGTGTTTTGTGAGATATTATCTTTTATCAGTGTTTGTCGTTTTATTTGATCAGATTACGAAAATTCTAACCCAAAATTTTGTGACCCTTTATGATTCCCGGGAAGTGTTGGGTAATTTTGTCCGTTACACTTATATCCGCAATCCGGGTATGGCCTTTGGTATTCAGATTGGTAACAAGACGGTTTTTACCGTATTTTCCATCCTGGCAAGTGTGGGGATCTTCATTTATCTAATCAAAACAAAAGGGGATAAAAAATTCGTCAGAACCGCGCTCTCTTTGATTCTTGGCGGCGCGATTGGCAATCTCATCGACCGGGTGCTCTACAGTTCCGTGGTGGATTTTATCGATGTGGGAATCGGAACATTGCGCTGGCCGGTTTTTAATGTGGCCGATTCAGCCGTTTCCATCGGTATGGTTATTTTGATTGCTGTAATTTTGTTCGAAAAGAAAACCACAGAGGAATTGCCGGAAGTAAGTCAGCCGGAATCTGCTCCGTGATATTTTCGCTAAATCTCCTTCCGATCACTTTTAGTTAATCCTTTTCCATGAATTCATCCCAGGTAAATGATCTGTTTCAGGAATCACAACAGATAGA
The DNA here is from genome assembly GCA_913009825.1 of uncultured Deferribacteres bacterium. Classification (GTDB taxonomy): domain Bacteria; phylum Zhuqueibacterota; class JdFR-76; order JdFR-76; family DREG01; genus DREG01. The sequence goes on along the minus strand of CAJVYQ010000001.1, from coordinate 7,134 downwards.
AATTGTTGTTCCTGCCCAGAAAGTTCCGGAAAGAATTGATAAATTTTTAATACGGGAAATCGCCAACATTTCCCGTACCCGTCTGCAGCAGCTTATCGGATTGGAATTGGTGCTGGTCGACGGCAAAGTTATCAAACCCAGCCATACCGTTTTAACCGGTGAAAAGATCGCCGTTACGCTGCCCCGTCTGCAAAAAACGGAAGTGGCACCTCAGAATATTCCGTTGAATATTCTTTATGAAGATGAATTTCTCCTGGTCGTTAATAAACCGGCCGGAATGGTGGTTCATCCCGCAATCGGCAATCCTGACCGTACCTTGGTGAATGCCCTGCTTTTTCATTGTACTGATCTGTCCGGCATCAACGGTGAAATTCGACCGGGAATTGTCCATCGTCTCGACAAAGATACTTCCGGTCTGTTGGTCGCCGCCAAGAATGATGTGACCCATCGCAAGCTTTCGGCACAATTTTCCGACAGGACGGTCTCCAGAAATTATATTGCGCTGGTTTGGGGACATCTGTCGCCAAAAACGGCAACTATCGAAACCTTCTACGGACGAAGTTCCCGCAACCGGAAAAAGATGTCTGTCTTGAATGAAGGCAAATGGGCTGTCACTTCTTATGCTGTGTTGGAAGAATTGCCCCTTCTGAGCCTGATCAGGTTGAAGTTAGGCACCGGGAGAACACACCAGATTCGAGTACACATGGCCCATATTGGTCATCCGGTGTTTTCAGATTATGCTTATGGCGGTAGAAATCGCCGGCTGGGATCACTTAACGTGAAAGACCGGGAACTGGCCGCGCGCTATCTGGAAATGCTGCAACGGCAAGCGCTTCACGCACAAACATTAGAATTTGTCCATCCGGCCACCGGTGAAAAAATGAATTTTACCAGCCCGGTACCCGACGATATCCAATCTTTACTCGAATTTGCCCGCAGCCGGGGATAAACCGGGGCAGCCGGTGGGGAGGTTATTTTCATATTGTAGGGCGATTTCGGCGAATCACTTTACAATCTCAATTTTGATTAGACCTAATCCGAGCGATTCTTTTGTCATTCAGCCTGCCCGTTGCAGGCGGGGAGAAATATTTTTGATTATAAGCATTAAAATAACAAGATTCATACTGAATGACATTTCACTCGATAAGTGATAGTCTGAAGTTCAGAATCGCTCAATTAAGGTTAGAATAACCGTGGGAAAAATATGTGCAACAATTCCATACCCGAAGCGTATCTTCCTCGTAGCAAATTAACTGAAAATCTTCGATCAGAAAAGGGAGATTTTGCCATGAAACGATTTTATCCGTTTTCTTTAAGTGTGGTCTCTTTGAGTGTCCTGTTTGCCGGAATTATTTTTGCCGGTACGCCTGAAAAAAACCATTTACACCGATTGAACCATGCGACAATCGGCGCCCATTCCGGGATCTTTTCCGGTTACACTTCGGGTTGGAGCCGTGATGGGTTGTTCGGTTGTTATGATGACGAGATTGATGACTCTTTTTGTCTTCAGTATAATCGCGTTGACGGGCTGTTTGTGGGATATAAAAAACCCCGTGAATTATACCGTCGTCATGGAATTTTCCAGATTTACGGACTGGCCGGCATCGGGCTGAAAAGCAACCGGTTTCAGTATCAGGTGGCTTTTGAACGAAGCTTTTTCCCTGCTTACATGCAAACATCTTTTGGCGCCGAAGCTTACGATTTGACCTACTCGGAAGATGAATGGCTGATTCCAACCATGGAGAATTCTCTTGCTGCGTTGCTAATTCACGAAGATTATCACGATTTTTACCGGCGTATCGGGTACGGTGGTTTCTTCTCACAGCAATTTACGCGTCACGCCAGATTAAAAGCCGGTTATTACGAGGAAGATCATCGAAATCTTTTTAGAAAAACGGATTGGGCGCTATTCGGCGGGCGTAAAAGTTTTCGTATGAATCCGGCAATTGAAGAGGCAACGCTGCGAGGTCTTTTAAGCCAGTTTCGGATCGATACCCGGAACCGCTATCATTCAACCAGAAAAGGCTGGCTGATCAATATGGTTGCAGAATATTTTCCCGCCAAATTCAACGGAACGGTCGATTTTGAACGGTATATTCTAGATGTCCGGCGCTTCCAGCCTATTTCCCGCGGGGAAAATATTAATATCAGAATTCGTGCCGGGGAGTCCACCGGAGTTTTACCCATTCAAAAATATTTTGATCTTGGCGGTATCAGTACTCTGCGTGCTTTTGATTACAAGGCTTTCACAGGGGACCGCATGATTTTGGGGAATATAGAATATCATGTCAACTGGGACCGCCTGAATTGGAGCCCAAGCATCCCAATTCTTGATGAATTTAACTTTATTATTTTTGCCGATGCCGGCGCCGCCTGGTTCAGAGAAGATATGGATTTTCAGGATTTAACGTTTCGGGATTTATATTCCGATGCAGGAATTGCATTTGCCACGAGCGACGGTTCCATGCGGCTGAATATTGCCAAAAGACTGGACCGTTCGGTTGACGCCATCAGGGTTACCTTCCGGCTTTCCCAACCATTTTAAAACCGGCTTTTTTATCAATCCCCCGATTCCGGGGTGGAGGTTAAACATGAAAAATCTGCATAAAAATTTTGGCTTTGTCCCGGCACTACTGCTGATCTCTTCATCCATGATTTTCGCCAGGGATGTCAGGCACAAGGAGTATGATTTTACAGCCGATAAAAGAATGCCGTTGAAAATTCGTCTCGCAGTAGATGCCGGAGAAGTTAAAATCAAACCCGGGAATGATGACCGGGATATCCACCTGAGTTTCCGGTTTGATGACAGACGATATGAAGTCAGCGTTCAGTTCGATGAAGATGAGAATGTGTTGGAAGCCTATTTTGATATAAAGAAATGGTTTAAAGATGAGGACCACGACGAAAAATCTTCGGCGCGGCTCCTTGTGGAATTGCCTTATGGTGTCCCCATCATTCTGAATTGCAAGACAAAAGCCGGTGAAACAGATATCGAGTTAGGTGATTTGCGGATCAGAGAATTTAGTCTTCGGGTACTTGCCGGAGAAACTTTTTTAGCCTTTTCCAAGCCCAACCGGGAACGGATGAAAGAATTAACCATTGAAACCAAAATCGGTGAATTGGTTTCAGAAAAACTGGGCAATGCCAATTTTGAATTTGCACAAATAGATGGGAATATTGGTGAATTAAGCATCGATCTGACGGGTGATGTTGAGCAGAAGCGAGACCGTGAGATCGATATGAGCCTGAATATCGGTCAGACGCGGGTTTATTTGTCGAAAGATGATGCTGTACGTTTTAAGGTATCTAAATTTTTATTTCTATCCAATGTGGATATGCCTTTCGAGTACAAACGGGAAGGAAAATATTATTATTCCGAAAACTACGATGATGCAAAATATAAAACCCTGATTTCGGTGTCACCCGGTTTGGGGACGTTGGATATCCGGTTACGTTAAATGGCCTGGTAGAAAATGAATACTGCTTTTTACGCTCGCATGAACAATTCTAACCGGGGGAGAATTTATGCCCTCATTCTGATTGTTTTCTTTCTGCTGCTATACACTTATGCAAGTTCTGCCCACGAACAGGTTAGCAACAAAGAAAAAACATTTGCGTTTATACCGGGCGACGGTTTAAAAATAGATATCGATTTAGGGGATGTAAAAATTGTCACCTGGCAGCAGAATAAAATTCACGTCCGGATGCGGAAATGGGTTTCTGCCGGAAGTGAAAAACAGTTGGTTCAAAAAATGCAGAATCTGCAGGTTGAGTTTGTCAGTGGCAACCACCGGTTGGAAATAAGACAATTAAATCGCAATGCCAAAAATTTTCTGTCGAGCATTTTAAAGAAAACCGGACTAAAAAGGAAACCTTCTTCCCGTATCGATTTATCCCTGCAGGTTCCGCGGAAAGTTGCGCTTGTCATTATTTTGGCAAACGGTAATATTTCCATCTCTGCACTACACGGTAATTTGGAAATTGCACAAAAAGAGGGAGAACTCAATCTTGACTCTCTTTACGCAGATAAAATCGATCTGAGACTTGGCAATGTGCATAGTAGAATAGAAAATCTGCAAGGGTATTCCAGTTCCATGGTGAATATGGGTATTTCTGCCGGCAAAGGAATTCTGATCATTGAAAAAAGCAATATCGGGAAATTGGTTACCCGTTTGAAAGAAGCGGAAGGCTATTTTATCGGCAACCGGACGTCCGGTTTTGATGTGCAGTCAAAGACCGGAGACATTTTTGTCCGCCCGGTCGGCTTCAAAAACTGCCAATTCAGAATCGAGAGCGAACATGGTGACATTCATTTTTTTATGCCCGAAGCGCTCCCCTGTTCCATCTCCATGGAAACCGGATTAGGCAGGATTCGGACGCCCTATTCGTGGGTCATTCGCAAACGGGGATCAACACACTATTTCCGTTTGAAAAAGACGAACCCGGCCGGGGGAAAAATCGACATAGTCACAGATTTTGGCGATATTCAAATTGAAAAAATCTGGCAGGGCGAACCTCCATGATTTCAATAAAAAATCTTCGTTCCCTTTTTCATGTCTTTTTATTGCTTGGCTTATTGCTGCTTATGGGTTGTTTTGAATATGATGAAAAAATTGTTATGAATGTCGATGGATCCGGCAATTTGTACATTCATTATCAGGCCGAGCAGGATATGAAATTTGAGACGCTTTATTTTCCCACCGATGTTTATGATATCGAATACAACATCAAGAATAATTATGTTGTCGACGGTGTTACAAACACTGCCAGCGAGGTTTTGCAAAAAGAGGATCAAACCCATGTGTACATGGATTATCATTTTAAAAGTTTAGCTGCTCTGGGGAGTTCGCCAAGATTTAAAAACGAACAATTTTCTTATTCGGTGAAGAACCATCTTGTGACTCTGCAGCGCTTTCTCTATTTAGATGAGAGCAAAATCGACCGGACAAAGCTTTTTTTCAAAACCGGGATCAAATCTTTCTTCAATAAGGAAATTCTACAGGAGATTCACTTCAGATTTCAATGGGTTGTGCCCGGTGAAATCGTGGATACCAATGCAACCATTTTGATGGATAAAAATCATGCCATCTGGATAATGACCCTCGCGGAAATTTTAAAGAACAGGTCTAACCAGTTTTTTGTGACGTACAGGGAAAAAACCGCAGGATGAAAGCAGCCACTCCGGCAAAACCCTATTTTTTCATAAAAGGGATTTTGATGCTATTCCTTGCATCGCTCTTTCTGTTCTCCTGCGGTCAGACGGAAGGTGGCGGCAGCGGCGGTTTGGGCCCCACCGACGAACCTTACCTGATCGAGGCAGTCCTTTGTGCGGATGTCACGGATGAGCAGAAACCGGTGGCCATTACCGACAATTTTCCCATCGCTGATCGCGTATATATTTGGCTGCATTGGGCAAATATCACCGGCACCCATCTAACCGAGGTGTATTGGTACGATGCCGGCGGCGATGAAGTTCATCGGGATTCGTTCCAAATTTCCACAAAAAACACCCGTTTTATCAACTGGTTTTTTCTCAACACTACTTCAAGCGCCAAGCCGGGTGAATGGAGTGTTTCGGTATTTTTGGACAAAGAATTTGTTCGTAGTTTTGTATTCGATCTGTATTGAACCGTTTCGGTTTCCGAACCGTACTTGTAACGGCGTTTTTTTTTAGAAAAAGTAAAATGGAGGTTGTATGAAAAATAGAAATTCAATTGCAATTGTCCTGGTGCTTTCTTTCTTTACCCTTATTTTATCGGCACCACAGAGTAGTTATGCAAAAAAAGTAACAAAAACAGTGCATAAAACATTTTCTCTCAATCGTGGTGGCATGGTCTCGTTGAGTAATGTTAATGGCGGGGTGGAAATTACTTCCTGGAATAAGGAATCGGTGGATGTTACGGCAGAAATCGAAGTGAAATACGGCAATCGTCGCAGAGCCGAAGATTTCCTGAAAAAGGTGGAAGTTTTATTCGATCATGACAAGGACAACCTGGATATCGAGGTGGATTATCCCAGACGGCACAACTCTAACTTTTTATCCTGGCTTTTCGGTGAAAAAAATCCCGGTGTCACTGTTCGTTTCACCATAAAAGTTCCCCGGGAAGTTGACCTGGATTTGCACACGGTAAACGGAAAACTGCGGGTCGAGGATGTGGCGGGTGACATAAAGGCCGGAACAACGAATGGCAGTATAAAAATGTACAATATCAAGGGGCGTGTTTCCTGCACGACGGTCAATGGCGGGATTAAAGTTTTTTTAAGCGAATCTGTTGAGTTTGATGAAATGAGTTTCCGTACGGTTAACGGTGGTATCCAACTTTCCATTCCGAACGATTTTGCAGCTGATGTTGAAATAAGCACAGTGAACGGCGGTATCAACAGTGAGCTTCCGTTGAAGATTTCCGGAAAATTCAACCGGAGAAGTATCCGGGGAGAACTCAACGGCGGCGGCGGGCGCCTTATACTGAAAACGGTCAACGGCGGCATTACAATCGATGTTTCCGGGTAAGGTCTGTTGAAGAAATAAGTAAATGCAGGGCGATTCGCAGAATCGATACTCTGATTAAATTGCAGCACGTTGGCCTTTGGTGAAGTCCGGCATGTTTCTATTTAGAGTGCGTTTTTAATAAAACCTGAATTGAGCGATTCTTTTGTTTTTAAGTTTGTTACTGTTACCAAACGGGTTTATGGTTTTAGTGTAAATTCTCTGTTGGCGATTCAGCGAATCGCCCTACAATCGCTCAATTCAGGTAAAAGATGGTGCACAACCTCCTATACTCCTCCTTGCAAAATTGGGTGTTGCCAAAAAGAACATTGAAACGGTTATTTCTTGATGATAATGAGAGGATAACCGTATTGGTTTTAACTTACTTGAAACAGCGGAGAAGAACCCGAAAATCGAAAAAGATTCAAACCGGATCCATCCAGAGAAATAAAAAAGCATCTGCTGTTTCAAGATAAGATGAAACGTTGGTAAACCATTTTGTATGTGATAGAATATATCCTGAATCGTAACTATTCAGGTCGCCTGAGAGTGAACCCCTCAGGCTAAGACATGAAAGCATCCTGAAGGATGCTATCGTAAATAGGACGCTTTAGCGCCCTTTTATTTCTTAGCCTTGTCGTTCACGG